>NZ_JBPTTM010000006.1:0-156084 GCF_051547105.1 Flavobacterium sp. XGLA_31
ATCTTTGAATTTATGCAAATAAGCAAACTTTTCAATGATTTTTTTAAAAGTGAAAAAGCCGGTGGCTTCACTTTAATCGGCTGTACCTTACTATCATTACTTCTGGCAAATTCAAATTGGAGCGAAAGTTATTTACATCTTTGGCATTTTCAAATGAACAATCATCCTCTTGAATATTGGATTAATGATGGGTTGATGACCATTTTCTTTTTGCTAATCGGATTGGAATTAGAAAGAGAAATCTACGCAGGAGAGTTATCAAACCTAAAAAATGCATTGCTTCCCATCGTAGCTGCTTTGGGTGGTATGCTGGTTCCGGCGGTTTTGTATTTGAGTTTAAATCACGGAACAACTACACAATCAGGAGCGGGAATTCCCATGGCAACAGATATTGCTTTTGCTATTGGTATTTTGTCACTGTTAGGAAATAAAGTCCCCACTTCATTAAAAGTCTTTTTAACCGCGTTGGCTGTGATTGACGATTTAGGAGCTATTTTAATCATTGCTCTTTTTTATACTAAAACCTTGCTTTGGAGTAACCTTTTAATCGCATTAGGGATATTTGCCTTTTTGCTTTTATTAAACCGATTGAAAGTCCGTAACCTGATTCCATACATACTCGGAGGGATTGTAATGTGGTATTTTATGTTGAATTCGGGAGTTCATGCTACCATAACGGGGGTACTTTTAGCCTTTGCCATCCCGTTTGGCAACGGAAACGAGAAATCAACTTCTTATATTTTACAGTATTATTTGCATAAACCGGTGGCCTTTATTATCCTGCCGCTTTTTGCCTTAGCCAATACAGCTATCGTCCTGAATTCCAATTGGCACGAAGCATTAAATTATAGCTATACCTTAGGAATAGCTTTGGGATTAATCGTTGGAAAACCATTAGGTATTTGGTTTTTCAGTTACATTTCAGTGAAATTAAAAATAGTCAAACTGCCCGAAGATTTAAATTGGAAATCTATTTTAGGTGTTAGCTTTTTAGGCGGTATTGGGTTCACCATGTCAATATTCATCACACTCCTAGCCTTTTCAGACAGTGCTCACATCAATAATGCCAAAATCATGATTTTACTCTCCTCTCTTATAGCCGGAATTGTAGGTTTACTTTATTTGAAGTTGATACTGAAAAAAGGGCAACCTTCCTAGTACCACTTTTTCTTTTTGAAATAGTAAATCATTCCTAAAAGCAGCAGGAACATGAGTCCTAAAATAATGAAATAGCCATAAGGCCAATGCAACTCGGGCATGTTTTCAAAATTCATACCGTAAACTCCAACAATAAAAGTAAGTGGCATAAAGAAAACCGAAACCACCGTCAGGGTTTTCATTACTTCATTCATTTTATGACTCTGTGACGAAAAAAAGAAGTTTGCGGCACTGTCTAAAGTAGTCAAATCGTATTCTATTTGCTCCAAAAGCTCCAAGCATTTTTGGTGCAAGCGTTCAAAAAAAGTAAAATTGTTGGGTTCAATCGCATTGAAAACATTGTCGTCCTTAATGCTTTTGATAGAGTATAACGAATCGCGCAACGGAATAATAGAACGTTTCAAAAAGTTGTAATTATCGCGATGCTTTTCAATTTGTTCTAAAATGGAAAGATTAGTATTTGTTTTTGATAAATTAATCAGTTCTTCCACTTTGTCTTCTTCGGTTTCAATTGTAATGTAGAAGTTTTCCATAATGGCATCCAACAAAAGATATAAGAGATAATCTGCTTTTTTGGTTCTGACAATGCCTGAATGTGAGCGGATGCGTTCCCGAATGTGAGTAAAGAAATCACTTCTTTTTTCCTGAAATGAAACCAAAATTCCATTCTTCAATAAAAAACTGATTTGTTCTACTTTGATGTCATTACTCTCTGCCTCGGGTAAAAGGGATTTGACGTTGAAAAACAAGGTATCATGGTATTCATCCAATTTGGTTCTCTTGGTAGTATTCAAAATATCAGACAACATAAAATTATCAACCCCAAGATAATCACCAATGCTTTTAATCACCTCGGTTTCATTGAGTCCATGAACATTGAGCCAATTGGTTTTAGCAAAATCAATATGTTTTTGCATTTCACTTACATCAAATTCATGGTACTCCGCCAAGTCGGGA
Organism: Flavobacterium sp. XGLA_31; assembly: GCF_051547105.1. Lineage (NCBI taxonomy): Bacteria > Pseudomonadati > Bacteroidota > Flavobacteriia > Flavobacteriales > Flavobacteriaceae > Flavobacterium > Flavobacterium sp. XGLA_31. Next base: position 2,116 of record NZ_JBPTTM010000006.1, read on the forward strand.
TCATCATAAACAAACAACTGAATTTCGGTTTGTGTGTACTTGTGAACACCGGTATATTCAAGCAAAGTGGGTTGCACTTTTTTACCTTTCTTGTATTTTATTTTTCTCACGAATTCTAAATTTGTTTAAATTTAAGAATATTTCTTTTTTTCAAACTATTTTTACCGAAAATCATCCGAATGCAAACGCTACTCATCAACATAAAAGAATTATTGCAAGTCAGAACAACTCCGGTTGACAAAGTTTCCGGAGCGGACATGGCCGTTTTACCTTCAATCAAAAATGCCTTTTTGCTGATAGAAAATGATAGTATTGCCGCTTTCGGTCCCATGGAAGATTGCCCGAAAATCAACGCAGACAAAATCATTGATGCCACAGGAAAAATAGTTTTACCATCTTGGTGTGACAGCCATACACATATTGTATATGCCGGAAATCGCGAGCAGGAATTTGTAGACCGCATCAATGGGTTGAGCTATGAGGAAATTGCGAATCGCGGCGGTGGTATTCTAAATTCGGCCAAAAAACTCAATGAAACTCCTGAAGAAGAAATCTATAATCAGTCCAAAAAACGCTTGGAAGAAGTCATCCAACAAGGCACCGGAGCGGTTGAAATCAAATCGGGTTATGGTTTAACCGTAGAAGGCGAACTGAAAATGCTTCGGGTAATAAAAAAATTAGCCGCTGATTATCCTATTGCCATAAAAGCCACTTTCTTGGGTGCTCATGCTTTTCCGTTGGAATACAAAGAAAACCATGCCGCTTACATTGATATCATTATTAACGAGATGCTGCCCAAAATCGCTGAAGAGAATCTGGCCGATTACATTGATGCTTTTCTGGAAACCGGATATTTCTCGGTAGAGGAAAGCGAACGAATCATGGAAGCCGGAAAACAATATGGCCTGCGCTCTAAAATACACGTAAATCAGTTTACTGCCATTAACGGAATTGCTACTTGTGTGAAGCACAATGCCCTTAGCGTAGACCACCTCGAAATTGTGACTGATGAAGACATTGAAGCGCTCAAAGGATCCGATACCATGCCGGTGGCTTTGCCCAGTTGTTCTTATTTTATCAGTATTCCGTATACTCCTGCCCGAAAAATGCTCAATGCCGGTTTACCACTGGCCTTGGCCACTGATTTTAACCCGGGAACTACACCTTCCGGAAATATGAACTTTGTGGTGGCAACTGCCTGTATCAAAATGAAAATGACTCCCGAGGAAGCCATCAATGCTGCGACTATCAATGGGGCGTATGCTATGGGGCTTTCGGAAACCCACGGCAGTATAACCGTAGGCAAAAAGGCGAATCTGATTATGACCAAACCATTAAATTCCTTTTATGAAATTCCGTATGCCTTTGGCAGCAACCTGATTGAAACGGTACTGTTAAACGGTATTCTTATTGCATAAAAAAAGTCCCGAAATCGGGACTTTTTTATTAGCTGTATTTAACACTATTATCGCAACGAGAAACTGCTTTTAGAAACCAATTCGCCTTTGTCAAATACATTGACAAAATAGGTTCCTTTGGCAAAATCTTTACCCGGTAACTGCTCTTTTACATCTACCGTTTTGTTTTCATATTTTACCGTTGTGGTAAAACTGTATGTCAAGGATGTATCACCAAAAGAAGTAGTGGCTTTATCTCCTAACACATTATTTTTAGGGTCTATCACCTGAATATAATAGGTTTTATCACCTGACTTGGCTATTTTATTTTCGGCTATGGTAAAACTAATTTGCAACAAATCAGCTCGGCTGGATTTATCAGTTTCTATTTGCTTTCCGGAGCTTCTTTGTTTATAAGCCGCTGTTTTTAAATTGGTAACAGACAATTTTTGTCCTTTTTCAACAGTTTTAGCCAATTCTTCATTTTGTCCCACCAAAACCTGATTGTATTTTTTAGAATCTTCTAATACCACTTTGGTGCTGTCCAGATTAGTAGTCAAGGTTTGATTTTCTTTTTTCAGATTATCCACCTGAACCATCATATCTTTCATCTTAACTTCCAAAGCTTTGTATTGACTTTTATATTTCTGCAGGGAAGCATTGTCTCCTTTAGACTTTTTCAATTCTTCCATCAGCTTTACTACTTTGTCGCGTTCCGCAATGAGCTCGTCAGACATAGAGGTATTTTCTTCCAAGGCGGCATCGTACGTTGCTTTTAAGGCTGCTAAGTCTTTCAATACCGCTTCCTTTTCTGATTTTGTGGTGGTTACAGTAGTTTCCAATGATTTTGCGTCTGAAGTTAGTTTGAAAATATAAACCAAACTGATCACCAACAGTAACGCCAATAGCCCAATTATTCCTTTTAGTTTTGAATTATTGTTCTGATTTTCCATGTCTTAGAATTTTTATTTAACAATGTTAATACTATTTAATTTAGTAACGAAAATTACGCATTTTTATTATATTTTTGAAGAAATATTTTTATTCAATGGAAAATATACTTCCGTTTACCATCACTGATTTGGCCAAAGTAACCAACCACCGAAGTGGTGAAGTGAAGTTTGGCGAAAAAATGCTCACCATTCCCAAAGAGGGAAATCCTATTGAATTCATCAAAAACAGCGAAGCCAAATATGTCCTTTTCGGTATTCCCGAAGATGTGGGAGTCAGAGCCAATTTTGGCCGTCCCGGAGCCGCTTCTGCCTGGAAGAGTGCCATCAGCAGTATTGCTAATATTCAACACAATCGCTTCTGCAAAGGAAGTCAAATCATTATTCTGGGTACACTCGATGTGGCGGAAGAAATGAATCTGGCTAAAGATTTGGATTTTCATAAAACCGCCGATAGAAAACAACTGAGTCTGTTGGTTGAAAAAATTGACAAAGAAGTGGTACATGTGATTACTACCATCATCAAATGCGGTAAAACACCTATCATTATTGGTGGCGGGCACAATAATGCCTACGGAAACATCAAAGGAACAGCGCTCGGATTAGGAAAACCCGTTAATGCCATCAACTTTGATGCGCATTCCGATTTCAGAATTCTGGAAGGACGCCATAGTGGTAACGGTTTCTCTTATGCTTATGAAGAAGGTTTTTTAAAGAAATATTTCATCTTTGGTTTACACGAAAATTACACCTCCAAAAATGTCATCGATATCCTGAAAAAAATGGAAGATCGGGTAAATTACAATACGTATGATGAAATCAAGGTACGCCAACAAAAGAACTTTCAACAAGAGCTCAATACGGCCATGGAGTTTATCAAAAATGAAGCTTACGGTATTGAAATTGATTTAGACTCCTTGCCCAACATTGCCAGCAGCGCTATGACGATGAGCGGATTTTCGGTAGAAGAATTGCGTCAGTTTGTAAACTTTTTTGGCAAACACCGCAATGCTACCTACCTGCACATTTGTGAAGGTGCCCCCGAATTAGGAGAAGAAAAAAACAACCATCTGATAGGCAAATTAATTGGCTATTTGGTAACCGATTTTATCAAGTCGAGAAGAGAACTTTTGTAAAAGAGTACTAAAAACTAAATGATGAGTACTGTAAATTAAATAACGAGTACTCTAAATTAAATAATGAGTACTCCAAACAAAAGAAATAGTTCTCTAAATGAAATAACGGGTACTCCAAACAAAAAAAACAGTACTCCAAACTAAATAACGAGTACCCCGAACAAAAGAAATAGTTCTCTAAATGAAATAACGGGTACTCCAAACAAAAGAAGTAGTTCTCCAAACTAAATGAGGAGTAACCCCACGAAAAAAGGAGGTTAACGTTTCTCAGCAACGGCTGTTGTCATGCCAAATTTAAAAACCCTATCTTTGCGACAACTTACATTAAACGTAAGTCCTATTTATGTTATTTGAAGATTTATCATTATCCAACAGTATTCAGAGAGCCGTCTTTGAAGAAGGATACACCAGCCCAACCCCTATTCAGGAAAAATCAATTCCCATCATTTTGGCCGGAAAAGATTTAGTAGGTTGTGCTCAAACCGGAACCGGAAAAACAGCCGCTTTTGCTATACCTATAATTCACAACCTGCACCGTATGGTGGGGTCCTCCAAGAAAACAAAACAAATTCGTTGTTTGGTAGTAACGCCTACCCGAGAATTAGCGGTTCAGATTGGCGAAAGTTTTGACACTTACGGAAAGTATACCAACCTGAGACAATTGACCATTTTTGGCGGAGTTTCACAAGTACCGCAAGTGGACCAATTGAAAAAAGGGGTTGATATTTTAATTGCCACACCCGGCAGATTATTGGATTTGCACAAACAAGGCTTTTTGGATTTTGACCATTTGCATTTTTTGGTCTTAGACGAATCGGATTTGATGCTTGACATGGGTTTTATCAACGATGTCCGCAAAATTGTAAAACTAGTTCCAACCAACCGACAAACGCTCTTGTTCTCAGCAACTATGCCGATGGCCATTCGGGAATTGGCGGATACATTTTTAAACAAACCGGAATATGTTTCGGTAACCCCGGTATCATCAACTGCTGAAATCATAGAGCAACAGGTTTATTTTGTTGACAAAGAAAACAAACGCGGGCTATTATACCATTTGATTCGCAATGAAAACCTCAGCAACGTCTTGGTTTTTGTACGTACCAAACACGGTGCCGACAATGTGGTCAAAGCCCTGAAAAAGCATGGCGTGAATGCCGAGGCCATACACGGTGACAAATCGCAGACCGCAAGACAACGGGTACTGGATCATTTTAAAAGCAAAGAAATTTCGGTGTTGGTCGCTACTGATATCGCGGCCCGAGGGATTGATATTGAAAGTTTGCCTTATGTCATTAATTTTGATTTGCCGAATATTCCCGAAACCTATGTACACCGAATCGGTAGAACCGGTCGCGCCGGCAATGGCGGTATTTCGATTTCATTTTGCGGCAAAGACGAGGAACCGTACTGGAAAGATATTTTGAAACTCATCAAGGTGAATGTCAAAACCATCAAAGACCATCCGTTTCCGTGGAAAGACTCCGAGCCCAATCCGGATGCCAAACCTGATTTAAGAAATAAAAAGAAACCTGACGGACAATCCAAATCGAGAAAGTCAGACGCTTCTAAGAAAAACAAAAAACGCTGGTATTAACCGGCGTTTTCGTTACTGTTTTTAACCTGATTGGTAATAACCTGATACAACTTAGTGGGTTCAAACGGTTTCACCATAATGTCATTCATCCCGACTCCTAACGCTTCTTCCATGACTTCCTGTTTGTCAAAAGCGGTCAGGGCGATAATTGGGGTAGTGATGCCTTTTTCCCGAATCTTACGAGTCGTGTCAAATCCGTTGATTAGCGGCATGTTGATATCCATCAAAATCAAATCAAAAGATTCGCGTTCCAAAGCTACTAAAGCAGCATATCCATCATCCACTATGGTGCAGCTCATATTGCTGTTTTGGATGATTTTTTTGGTTACCATTTGGTTGATTTTATTGTCTTCCACCACCAATATATTGTACAAATGACTTGAAGACAAATCTACGTCAATGTTGTTGATGATTTCTCTTGATTTTTCTTCATCATACTCAAATCCGATGGTAAAATAGAACGTAGTCCCAACATTTTCTTCGCTTTCCAGGTGAATTTCACTGCCAAACAGTTCTATCAATCGGGAAACTATTGACAAGCCTAAGCCCGTGCCTTGATAATCTTCTTCCTTGCGTTCAATCTGAACAAACTTATCGAAGATTTTTTCCTGGTCTTCTTTGGCAATACCAATACCGGTATCCTTGATTTTGAACTCAATATAATACATATTGCCTTCTGTTTTCTTTAAATCGGCTATGATGGAAACTTCTCCGTTTTTGGTAAATTTCAGAGCATTGCTGACCAAATTCATAATGATTTGAGACAACCTCAGCTTATCTCCAATTAGAAATTCCGGAATAGCGGTGTCAATTTCAATGATAAGCTTATCATTATTCTTGTCGGCGATATACTCTACTGAGTTTTTAATGGTGGTTATTTCGTCGGTAAGATTAAAAATCAGGCTTTCCAAAACGATGCGTTTCTCTTCTATTTTATTAATCTGAAGAATATCATTCACTAAAGACAATAAATACTTAGCCGAAAATTTAAGCGATTTCAGATGCGGGCTGTTGCCCAGTTCCTTATGCTCATCTAATATAATGTTGGTGATACCGATAACCCCATACAAAGGAGTTCTCAATTCGTGCGTAATGGTAGAAACAAACTGTGATTTGAGTTGGGAAGCCTCTTCCGCTTTTTCTTTGGCTGCTTTTAGCGCTTCATTGGCTTGTAACAGTTCTAAATTGGCCTGTTCTCTCAGTTTGATATTCTTGTACAACGTGAGTAAAAACAATAACAGCACAATAAGAATTGCAATAAACAGAATCACAATCAGCTTGGATTCTTTAAGGCTCTTTTTGTGTTTCTCATTGGCCTTTTCCACTTTATCCAACTGAATTTTATACTCATCCAATTCGATTTGAGTGGCCGCCTTTTTGATTTTGTCTAATTTGTCCTTGGAATACACCTGCTTGCTCAAAGAATCCAGTTTCAGTTGATACAATTTGGCTTTGGCTAATTCATGGAAATGCTTGTAATGACGTATCTGATTTTCGTAAATGTTAATTAAAAAGGAATCAAAACCCTGAGTTTCCGCAATTTTTTGAGCTTTAGAATAATAGTTTTCGGCAGTGGCTTTTTGATTGATATTGGTGGTGTAAATTCCCAACAAAAGATACATCGACATTTTAGCATCATCAGAACCACTGGTCAAAATCTTGTCTTTGATGTCTTTAATTACTTCATTGCCTTCGTCAAATTTATCAATCGAAAAGTAGGCACTTGCCAAATTAATTTTAGTATATTCTATCTGAGGGATATCTTTACTTTTAGTAGCATAATACAATGCCTTTTTATAGTAAGCAATCCCTTTATTTACATCTATTTGATTGAAGTAGTAAACGCTGCCAAGGTTGCCGTAAATCCAGTTGTAAAGTTTGTCTTTTTTGACTTTCTTAGCATAAGAAAGCGCTTTATTGTAAAACTCTATGGCTTTTTCTGATTCTGAACATTCATTGTATATACCGCCAATCGTGTTGTATGATTGAGCGATGTAAGAATCATCATTAATTTCGAAAGAATTGACCAAGGCATGTTTGGAAAACTCGAGTGCATCATCATATTCAGCATCGTTAAACTCAGCAACGGCCCTGTTGAGCAAATTTTCTATGACGGCTTTTTCTGCTTTATGATTTTGAGCCATAGCAGTGGTTAAACAGAAAATTGCCACGAATAAAAAACTATAAAATTTAGCTCTTATCATCACTTTTGTTGAATCCTCAAATATAAAGATTTCCCCCATAAAAAAATCCCGATTACTCGGGATTTTATCTGTAAATTGTTAATTTCTGACCAACTTTCTGTATTTAATTCTTTTCGGAGTCACATCCGTACCTAAACGTTTCTTTTTGTTTTCCTCGTATTCGGAGAACCCACCTTCAAAATAGTATACTTCTGAATTGCCTTCAAAAGCTAAAATGTGGGTACAAATTCTGTCTAAGAACCAACGGTCGTGACTGATAACTACAGCACAGCCGGCAAAGTTCTCCAAACCTTCCTCTAGTGCACGTAACGTATTAATATCTAAATCATTCGTTGGCTCATCAAGCAATAACACGTTTCCTTCTTCTTTTAAGGTCATGGCCAAATGCAAACGGTTTCTTTCTCCACCCGATAATGCCGCAACTTTTTTGTTTTGATCACTTCCACCGAAGTTAAAACGAGATAAATACGCTCTCGAATTCACTTGTCTTCCGCCCATCATAATTAATTCTTGACCGTCACAGAAGTTCTCCCAAATGGATTTATTCGGGTCGATATTAGCATGGGATTGGTCGACGTAAGCAATCTTCACGGTATCTCCTATGATAAATTCTCCGGCATCCGGTTTTTCTTCCCCCATAATCATTCGGAAGATTGTTGATTTACCGGCACCGTTCGGTCCGATAATTCCAACAATTCCTGCTTGTGGCAAAGTAAAGTTTAAATTATCGTATAATAATTTGTCTCCGAAAGCTTTGGCTACGCCTTTAGCCTCAATGACATTAGTTCCTAATCTCGGACCATTCGGGATGTAGATTTCTAATTTCTCATCCAACTCTTTTTGGTCTTCATTTAAAAGTTTGTCGTAGTTCTGTAAACGGGCTTTTTGTTTGGTTTGTCTTCCTTTGGCTCCCTGACGTACCCAGTCTAACTCGCGTTCTAATGTTTTTCTGCGTTTAGAGGCCACTTTCTCTTCCTGCTCCATACGTTTCGATTTTTGGTCAAGCCAAGACGAATAGTTTCCTTTCCATGGAATGCCTTCTCCTCTGTCTAATTCCAAAATCCATCCGGCTACATTATCCAAGAAATAACGGTCGTGCGTTACCGCGATTACTGTTCCGGCGTATTGTGCCAAATGTTGCTCTAACCAAAGTACGCTTTCTGCATCCAAGTGGTTGGTAGGCTCATCCAAAAGCAATACATCAGGTTGTTGCAATAACAAGCGACATAAGGCTACACGACGTTTCTCTCCTCCGGATAATACACTGATGGGCATATCGCCTTCCGGTGTACGAAGCGCATCCATGGCTACTTCTAATTTATTGTCAATTTCCCAAGCACCGCAGGCATCAATTCTATCTTGTAATAGTCCTTGACGTTCCATCAGTTTGTCCATCTTATCCGCATCTTCATATACCTCCGGCAAACCAAACATATCGTTGATTTGGTTGAACTCTTCTAAAAGCGCCATCGTTTCCGCCACGCCTTCACGAACTACTTCGATAACGGTCTTGTTCTCATCTAATTGAGGTTCCTGTTCTAAATACCCTACCGTATAACCCGGTTGGAAAACCACATCTCCTTGGTAATTTTTATCCACACCGGCAATAATCTTCAACAACGAAGATTTTCCCGAACCATTCAATCCGAGAATACCAATTTTAGCTCCGTAAAAGAAACTTAAATAGATGTTTTTTAGTACTTGTTTGTCACTTCCCTGATACGATTTACTCAATCGCTGCATCGAAAATATTACTTTCTTATCGTCTGACATTTTAATATAATTTACTTTTTAAACGTATGATTAAACTCTTCCTTTCAAAGAACTGAAAACCCAGGCATTGGCTAAAAAGCCGACTCCTACCGCTCCGAATCCCCAACCGGCTACATCGGCATAGCGATAAACGCCTAATGCTATCAGGATTAACCCCATGATAATCATGATTAAAGTGGCCCAGCCTAAGACTGTATTTTTATTCATTCCCATATTTTGTGGTATTTAATTGTAAAGGAGAGGCAAATATCGGTATTTTTTTTAACTAAAAAAGCATTCTTCACAGAATGCTTTTGAATCTATTTACCGCTTTATGTTAAATTAAAAAGCAGGATAATTGGCAAATAAGGATTTGTTGTAATTTGCTTCCCAAATGGTAAAATCTGAAAGATCTACAAATCCGTCTCCGTTCAAATCGGCGGCATAGTATCCGGTTTGTGAAGCATTATAATCGACTTCCCAACCTGTAAAATCAGAGAGGTCCAAAAAGCCATCCTGAACAATATCTCCTGAATATAAGCCATAAACCCCACTTTCCAAAAGAATCATATTACTGCCGTATGCTTTATTAATTGCATTAGAAAAATCATACGTAAGCGGAGTTGACCCCACAGTGACAGGTGTTGCACTCCATGTCATCAGTGTGTTTCTATGTTTTACAACTAAATAAAAGGAACCACTTGGTGCTGTATTGAAACTGGCTGTAGCCGATCCATTTGTTTGTAATGCCACTGTGGTTGTAGCAACTAAAGCCCCTGTAGATGAATTTCTCAACTCAACCGCAATATCATCAACAAGAGTTGTACTGCTGCCAATACCCTGATTGGCTTTTACCGGACGCATATTGTGGGTAGTTGTGTTGTAATATCCTTCTATAAAAAGTTTTAAGTTTACTACTGATGTACAAGAAGTAATTGTCAAATTCAAAAACTCGGTATCTCCGCTCGCATTAATTCCGGTATAGGTTCCACTACTGGTGTAAGTTTGATTATTTACTGCCCAGGTGTAAGAACCACAAGAGGTAGCCGTAGTTGTAGGAGGTGTTAATGTAGTCACATTAACCGTATTACTGGCATTGGAAACATTTCCGGCGGCATCTTTCGCTTTGACTGTAAACGAGTAAGTTGTGGCATAGGTCAATCCGGAAACCGCATAGCCTGTAACTGTGGTAGTTGAGCCTAATAAAACTCCGTTTTTATAAATATCATAACCTGCTACGGCCACATTATCTGTGGATGCGGTCCATGCCAAATTAGTAGTTCTTTGTGTAGTTCCCGAAGCGGTCAATCCGGTTGGAGTTGATGGGGCTGATGTATCTGCCACAACCACTACAGTATAATCCTCAACTTGTCCGTAAGAAAAAGTTTCACACGACGTTGGAATAGCATTGTATTTTAAAGAAACTCTCATGCGCGTAGCGCCCAAAGTAGCCGTTACCGGAACAGTGAAAGTTCCCGAAACCGGAGTTGTGGTTGAAGCAGCTTTAGTCCAAACTGTTTCTCCCGCATCTGCAAAATCACCGTCTTTGTTATAATCAATAAAAACCGCGTAACCTTCGCTGTACGCTGTTGATGTCCAGGTTGGAGTTATTGTAATGGTTTGAGCAGTTCCTTGTGTTATATTAGTGGAAATTGCTGTAAAATCGGTATAACCTGTACCGCCGGTCGAAGTATTATCAATAGAGCCCAATTGTACTCTGCCTATTAATTCATCTGCTACACTATTTCCCTGAGAAGTACAATAGGTAAACAAAGCAGTTGTTACACTAACTGAATTACTGGCAGCGGATGTGTTTCCGGAAGCATCCTTTGCTTTCACTGTAAAAACATAGGTGGTATTTGCTGTTAGACCTGTCACCGCATAAGTAGTGGCTGTAGTAGTAGAACCCAATAAAACAGCGTCTTTATAAACGTCATATCCTGTTACCCCAACATTATCTGCTGCAACTGTCCAGAAAAGATTCGTTGCGGTGGATGTGGTACCCGAAGCAGATAAGGTAGGTGCTGTTGGCGCTGTGGTGTCTGATAAAGTGGTTACGGAAACTGTATTGCTGGAAGCAGAAACATTTCCGGCATTATCACGTGCTTTTACGGTAAAAGAATAAGCCGTAGAAGGTGTTAAGCCTGTGACGGCATAAGTAGTGGCTGTGGTAGTGGAACCCAATAAAACAGCACCCTGATACACATCATAACCGGTAACTCCAACATTATCGGTTGATGTTGTCCATGATAAATTAGTAGAATTTACAGTTGTTCCGGAAGCACTTAAAGTTGGAGCTGAAGGAGGCGTTGTATCTGATGAAGCCGCGGTTATAGTAAAATTAGTATTGGATACATCGAAAAAGATATGACTGCTACCCTTTACCATAATTCTGTTAGTAGTCCCTTGAGTACTTGGTAAAGTTACAGCTTGTGATCCATCGTTCGGCGTGGCAGCCAACAATGTAGACCAAGTGGTCCCTCCATCCGTTGAAATCAGTATATCTACATTAGCACAATTGACTCCATTGGTCGTAGTACCGGCCACATTCCATGTTATGGTTTGGGTACTTCCCGCTGGATAGGAAACTACAGTATTGGGAGAAGTCACAGCAAATGGTCCCGCGGTAGCATTGACCGTAACAACCATATCATCACTATTATTAGCCGGTCCTCCGGTATGATTGTCACGCACTGTAAGCCTGAAATTCAATGTTCTTGCAACAGAGGGTAATGCTTCTACAGTAATTTCAGTTCCTGCAGTGGTGGTTGCTCCGGCCAATACAGAAGACATTTTAGGAAAATAGCGTATGGGCGATGTTGTGGGGTTATATGATCTAAAATTGACCCCGGAAGTTTTTGTAGCACTCGGTGCTGCTGAAGTCGTTTGTGAATCCATTTGTTCCCAATCATAGGTAAGCGTATCACCATTTGCATCGGTTCCTGCTCCGGTTAACATGAACGGCGTGCTTTTAGGAACAGTATAATCCAAACCGGCGTTGGCAGTTGGAATAGCATTTCCTGTAGCAGTATTCGTTTGACAAGTCGTTGTTTTAATATAATTTGTAACCTGTTGAATACTTACAGCATGAAAGTAGGCATCAGAATGGGGTTGCACATCAAGAGAGGTGATTCCGGCGTAACCCATAATTGTAGAACCGCTACCCGGTTCCACTTGTACACCGGTACCTTCATTGCTATGAGTAAATGTATGATTGGCGCCAAACTGGTGTCCCATTTCATGGGCTACATAGTCTATATCAAAATTGTCTCCTGACGGAATTCCATCAGAGGGAGAAGTAAATCCGCTCCCTTTATTTTCATCAGTAGTACTGCTTGTATCATCGACACAGACGCATCCGATACAACCGGCATTTCCGCCACCGCCACTGGCTCCAAAGAGATGACCTATATCATAAGCTGCGTTTCCAATGGTATTCGTCAGGTTGTTTTGTAACTCTGTATTCCAAGCCCCTCCTGCCCCGGTGGACGCAGCAGAATAGGGATCTGTTGAGGCGTTGGTATAGATTAACACATCATTATTGGCAATCAAATTCATATGCACACCAAAATCAATTTCAAAGACACCGTTTACGCGGGTCATGGTATTATTCATCGCTGCTAAAGCCAAAGCCTTTGTGCCTCCAAAATAAGCCGTATATTCACCTGTAACCGAAAGGGCCAAACGATAAGTTCTCATTAAAGCATCGTCAGCATTTGGGCGGGCTGTAATTCCTGTAGTGGTAATATCATTTTGCACAGCGGTCAATACCTTACATTCAAAAGTATTGAGTGTTGCCTTTTTATCTGATTTTTTATAAACCACATAGGAGCTCAAATCAGTTGCAAATGGTTCGATAAAAACGGCGGAACGGTCAGCCGAAATGAGCATACTTTCCAATCCCAGCGGTGAAACACTGAAATAAATTGTAGATGAGGGGATATCAATCCCTTTACCGATATAGGATTTGATGTCCGGAAACTTCGCTGCCAATTGAGGATCCATATTGGAATTTTCCTCTATGTTGAATTGCTCCAGTTTTCCCTCAGTATTCGGAAAAGAAAGTATACTATTTGATGGTTGATTTGAACTGAATCGCTTGGGAGCAGTCGCTAATATTTGTTTCAGTTTTGTGACATCTAACTCATAAAGCTGCGGATTGCTTATTTCTTTCTTATTTTCTATCACTACAGCAGATGATTTTAACGAGGTTCTTTTCCATAAACCATCATTATTTTGACTAAATGTTAAGGCAGTAATTAAAACTGTAATTGCGGATAAAAGATGCTTCATAATAAATTGGTAATGACATATTTAAAAAGGGAAAACAAAGATAAACGGTTTTAATAAAGCTCCCAAGATATTAAGGGAACCTACCAAATTTATCGTTAAATAGCACTACAGCATAAGAGGATTCTAACAAGCAGCTAAGGGAGCAATAAGGAAAACAATTGAACAGCTAAAATCCCTACTTGGAAAAAGCATCAATTAAAAATAGTCACTAGCATTTCTTTCAACAAATCGCCATGCGGGAGTGCATTAGCTCCTACTCCTTTGCTTTTCACATCAATATCGCGAAGTTTACCGACAATGGCACTTACTTTTTTCATCGGATAATGACGCAAAGCCACATCATAATCTTTTAAGAAATAAGGATTCACTTTCAATACTTTAGCTACATTAGCCGGTGATTTGTCTTTAAGTCCGTGGTATTGGAGTAAGGAAGAAAAAAAACTAAAGACCAGTCCGGTAGTCACTACCAAAGGATTATCTTTTGTATTATTGGCAAAATAAGCAGCAATTTGGTACGCTTTCAATTGGTTTTTTTCGCCTATGGCTTTTCGGAATTCAAAGACATTGAAATCTTTGCTGAAACCGATATTTTCTTCAATGTGATTTGGAGTAATAGTACTTCCTTTTGGCAAAATAATTTCCAGTTTGGTCAATTCATTGGCAATTCGGCTCAAATCATTTCCTAAAAATTCCACCAACATGGCCATAGCCTTTGGTTCTATATCGTATCCTCTGCCTTTTAAAACCCGTTTAATCCATTCGCCGACCTGGTTTTCATACATTTTTTTACTTTCATAAACCAGACCGTGTTTGCCCAATACTTTGGTAACTTTTTTTCGTTTGTCAAGTGTTTTGTATTTATAAGCCATCACCAAAACCGTTGTAGGTTGGGGATTTTCGGCATAGGATTCGAGTTTATCAATAGTTCTGGAAAGTTCCTGAGCTTCTTTTACAATAACTACTTGACGTTCAGCCATCATCGGATAACGCTTTGCATTGCCTACGATATCCTCAACCGTCACGTCTCTTCCGTACAATACCATTTGATTGAAGCCTTTTTCTTCTTCAGTCAACAAATTATTCTCCAGATATTCCGTGATTTTATCAATATAATAAGGTTCTTCTCCCATTAGAAAATAAATGGGTTTAATGTTACCGGCCTTAATATCATTAATGATTTTTACTACTTCGTCCAAAACAAGTTAATTTGGTTATTCGGTTAATTGATAATAGATTTGTTGCATGCAAAAACTCAATTTTCCTGCTTATTCGTTTCGCTTCAAAAATAGTGAAAATAAAGTGTCTATTTTTGATGACATCCGGAAAAAGTTTATCATTTTAACTCCCGAAGAATGGGTAAGACAACACACGGTTCAGTTTTTGTTACATGAAAAAAGCTATCCAAAATCCTATATCAACGTTGAAAAATTAATCAAAGTCAATGATTTAAATAAAAGGTATGATGTAGTTGTTTTTCAACCTGATGGGAGATTATTTTTATTAGTTGAATGCAAAGCTCCTGAAGTAAAAATCACGCAACAAACCTTTGATCAAATAGCTCGTTATAACTTAACACTAAAGGCAGAATATCTGATGGTAACCAACGGACTAAATCATTACTTTTGTCAAATGGACTTTGAAAATGAAACCTACATTTTTCTAAAAGAACTACCCCATTTTTCAAATAACCCATTAACCCTATAATCATTTGAAAAAAATTGCTGTTGTCATACTGAATTGGAACGGAGCAAAACTATTAGAACGGTTTTTACCTTCGGTGTTGGCTTATTCTGAGCAAGCAACGGTCTACGTAGCTGATAATGCTTCCACTGACAATTCAGTCGCTGTGATTAAAGCTCAATTTCCCTCCGTAAAGATTATTCAGAACGAAGGCAATTTTGGTTTTGCAAAAGGCTATAATGTAGCTTTACAACAAGTCGAAGAAGAGTATTATGCTTTAGTAAATTCTGATATTGAAGTCACTGAAAATTGGCTCCAAGCTCCGCTTTCTATTTTTGACAACGAACCTAATATTGGCATCATCCAACCCAAAATATTAGACTATAAAAATAAAGACTACTTTGAATATGCAGGTGCTGCCGGTGGTTTTATTGACAAATTCGGTTATCCGTACTGTCGCGGCCGGGTATTTGACACTATTGAAAAAGATAACGGTCAATATGATGATGAGCAGGAAATCTTTTGGGCCAGCGGCGCCTGTTTTTTTATCAGAAAAGCCATTTATCAAACACTACATGGTTTTGACGATGATTTCTTTGCACATCAGGAAGAGATTGATTTGTGCTGGCGTGCGTTTAATTTAGGTTTCAAAGCCAAATACACTCATTCCTCTGTGGTTTATCATGTGGGTGGGGCTACTTTAAATGAGAGCAATCCAAAGAAAACATTTCTGAACTTTCGGAACTCCCTGTTAATGCTGGCTAAAAATTTGCCGGAAAAGAAGATGTTCCCTATTATTTTTGCTCGACTTTGTTTAGACGGTTTGGCCGGGATTCAATTTATTTTCAAAGGAAAATTTGTGCATTGTTGGGCAATCATCAGAGCTCATTTTGCTTTTTACAGCCTGATTAACAAAACATTAAAAAAAAGAAACCGTTCATCACTGGAAAACTACTATCGTTCACAGAGCATTGTATATCGCTACTTCGTACAAAACGGCACCATTTTTGAGTAATGATTTTAACAAGAGTTTATCATTCGAATAAACTGACTAAAACTAAAATAATCCGTACTTTTGTTAAAATTTTAATTACACTATCTTATGAAAAAAGTAATTTTTGCACTTTCGTTATTCGCACTGACGTTAACTTCTTGTGGCTCAAAGAAAAAAATTGCCGCTTTAGAAGCTCAAAACAAAGAATGTCAAGACTTATTGAATTCAACTACTGTTAAACTGAACTTATGCTTATCTGAAAAAGATGCGCTTTCCAAACAAAATGACTATTTAAAACAAAACAATTCCGATTTGATTAACAATTCGAAAGAACTGACTGTTTTAACTACAAAAGGGGCTCAAAATTTAGAGAAATCATTAGAAAGTTTAAAAGAGAAAGATCTTAAAATTTCCCGTCTGCAAGATGCCTTAACCAAAAAAGACAGTGTAACTTTGGCTTTAGTAACCAGCTTAAAAAGCTCCGTAGGTATTGCTGATCCGGATATTGAAATTAATGTAGAGAAAGGTGTAGTTTTCATCTCTATTGCTGATAAATTATTATTCAAAAGCGGAAGCTATACCGTTAGTGACCGAGCTAAAGAAGTATTAGCTAAAGTAGCTAAAGTAATCAACAGTCGTCCTACATTTGAATGTATGGTAGAAGGTCATACTGATAACGTTCCGTTTACCGGAAATGCCATTTTGCTTGACAACTGGGATTTAAGTGTAAAACGTTCAACGGCTATCGTAAGAGTCTTAACCAAAGATCTTGGTGTTAGCCCGGCTCAATTGATTGCAGCAGGAAGAAGCGAATTCATTCCATTAGTGGATAACAACACCGCTGACAACAGAGCTAAAAACAGAAGAACCCGTATTGTGGTAATGCCAAAAATTGACGAGTTCTACGACATGATTGAAAAAGAAATGAAGAATCAGAAGAAATAATTTCTTTAAATAATATAAAAAACGTCCCGAGAAATCAGGACGTTTTTTTATGCTTTGAACTTTGCAAAGTTCTCTTGCTAAAAAATATCCGGATCTCCTTTACCTTCACGAATCACTATCGGCTCATATCCTGATAAATCTATCACCGTAGAACCGACATTATCACCATAACCTCCGTCAATTACCATATCCACGCGATTTTGCCATTTCTCAAAAATCAATTCCGGATCCGTAGAGTATTCCAACACCTCATCATCATCGTGAATTGAAGTAGAAACAATAGGATTGCCCAGCATTTTTACAATTTCCAAAGCAATGTTGTTGTCCGGCACGCGAATCCCAACAGTTTTTTTCTTGCGGAACTCTTTGGGTAAATCATTATTCCCGGGCAAAATGAAGGTATAAGGTCCGGGTAAAGCCCGTTTTAATATTTTAAAGGTCGAAGTGTCTATTTGGCGCACATAATCAGACAGATTGCTTAAATCACTACACACAAATGAAAAGTTAGCTTTTTCCAACTTGATGTCTTTGATTTTGGCTATGCGCTCTAATGCCCTGCTATTGGTGATATCACAACCCAAACCGTAAACTGTATCGGTAGGATAAATAATCAAACCACCGTTACGCAATACTTCCACTACTCTTTTAATGGCTGCCTCGCTGGGCTTGTCTTCGTATATTTTGATAAATTCTGCCATAATTTAGATTGATTGTTAAATCTTTAGATTGTATTGCAAAACGTTTTAGCCAATTACATCCAGTTTGGCAAATCGAAGTAAAAGTTTCTTAATGCCACCCACTTCAAATTTGATTTCTGCTTTTTTATCTGCTCCTACTCCTTCCAAATTAAGCACTTCGCCTTTACCAAAGCGTTCGTGCATGACTATATTCCCAATAGTTAATTTGCTGTCAAATAAATTAGTACTGCCACTGGGTGCATTACCCGATACCGGTTTCAATTTACGAATATTTACCGAAGAGACCGGTTCTTCTCCATAGGTTTTTGGCGGTGTTCCGGCTACAGGTTTTACAGTACGCAATTTTGATTTATCAATATCGCCAAAAATATCCAAATCAATACTCGGTTTATAACGATAACCACCCATGTCATTGGAGTTGATGTATTCTAAATACTCGTCTTTAATTTCTTCAATAAAACGCGAAGGTTCGGCATCAGTAAGTTTGCCCCAACGGTAACGTGACTGGGCATAGGTTAAATACGCCTGATGCTCAGCCCGGGTGAGTGCCACATAAAATAGGCGGCGTTCTTCCTCAAGCTCACTTCTCGTATTTAAGCTCATGGCACTCGGAAACAAATCTTCTTCCATGCCTACTACAAACACATACGGAAACTCTAATCCCTTAGCCAAGTGAATGGTCATCAAAGCTACTCGGTCATCATCACCGGTATCTTTATCCAAGTCAGTTGCCAAGGCCACATCTTCCAAGAACTCCGATAAGGCGCCACGGGCTCCGTCAATTTCTCTTTGGCCTTCAATGAAATCTTTGATACCGCCCAACAGTGTTTCTATATTTTCTATTCGGGCAATTCCTTCGGGGGTTCCGTCTTTTTTGAGTTCCTGAACCAAACCGGTTTTCTTGGTCACATGCTCCGTCAGTACAAAAGCATCCTGTTGCTCATTGATGACTTGGAAACTCTTAATCATCATGACAAAATCCTGCAGCTTGGCTTTGGTACCAGCATTGAGTTTTAAATCAATCCGTTCAATGTTTTCCATTACTTCAAAAATGGAACGTTTGTAATGATTGGCCGCCACGGTAAGCTTTTCAACAGTACTGTCACCAATACCACGCGCGGGGTAATTAATTACCCGAATCAGGGCTTCCTCATCTTTAGGATTAATGACCAAACGCAGGTAACACAACACATCTTTTATTTCCTTGCGTTGGTAAAACGACAGTCCTCCGTAAATACGATACGGGATATCGCGTTTGCGCAACGCATCTTCCATGGCGCGTGACTGCGCATTGGTGCGGTACAAAATTGCAAACTGCCCGTTGTGCAATTGATTGCGCATTTTTTGTTCAAAGATTTCTCCGGCTACAAAACGGCCTTCTTCTCCGTCGGTGATGCTGCGGTGGACTTTTATTTTGGGACCAAAATCATTGGCAGTCCACACTACTTTGTCTAATTTGGTTTTGTTTTTATCAATAATCGAGTTGGCCGCTTCTACAATATTCTTGGTCGAACGGTAGTTTTGTTCCAATCGATAGGTTTTTACATTGTCATAGTCCTTTTGAAAGTTCAAAATGTTATTGATGTTCGCTCCGCGAAATGCATAAATACTCTGTGCATCATCGCCCACCACGCAAATGTTTTGGAAACGGTCAGATAGCGCTCTGACAATCAAATACTGTGAATGGTTGGTATCTTGGTACTCATCTACCATGATGTAACGAAAACGGTCTTGGTATTTGGCCAACACATCGGGAAAGCGGTTTAAAAGTTCATTGGTTTTAAGCAACAAATCATCAAAATCCATGGCACCTGCCTTAAAACAACGCTCTACATAGTTGGCATAAATTTCTCCCAGTCGGGGCTTTTTGCTCATGGCATCCTGCTCCTGAAGTTCGGGATTGTTGAGATAGGCTTTTACGGTAATCAGCGAGTTTTTGTACGAGGATATTCTTCCCAGCACTTGCTTGGGTTTGTAAATGTCTTTGTCTAACTGCATTTCTTTGATAATGGCCGAAATAAGCCGCACACTGTCTTGGGTGTCGTAAATCGTGAAATTAGACGGATACCCCAACTTATCGGCCTCGTTGCGAAGAATGCGGGCAAATACCGAGTGGAACGTTCCCATCCAAAGGTTTTTAGCCTCGTTGTTTCCCACAATGTCGGCAATACGCTTTTTCATTTCGCGGCCAGCTTTGTTGGTAAAAGTCAAAGCCAATATATTAAAGGCATCCACCCCCAAACTCATCAGGTACGCAATACGCATCGTGAGCACGCGGGTTTTACCCGAACCCGCACCGGCAATGATAATCATGGGGCCGTCTTTTTGGTATACGGGGGCTTGTTGGGCTTCGTTGAGTTGGGAAATATACTGTTGCATTTTTAAGTACTGAGTGCTTTCGTTGATTTGGACAAATTTAAGGTTCCTGTGATGGAATTGCAATAGCATTTCAGCTAATTATCAACAGCTAAAATCAAAATAATATTTCCTGCTCCAAAACTGAAGGTTTCAGGTTTTGAAGTGCATGTTTCCGGTCCCAGACCTAAAACTTCTGGTCCCAGACCGCATTTTTTAGGTTCAGAACCTAAAGTTTGGGGTTAACAGACCTGAAATTTTAGGTCTCAGACCCAAAGTTTCGGGTTTCAGACCTAAAGTTTGGAGTTTTGTACGGTATTTTTGGATGATTGAAAAAGAAACTTCCCTTATTTAATTGGGTATAATCCTTTATATTTGTCAAGAAAAAAACCGTAATACTGTTATGAATACCGATAAACTTTTAGAATTAGCATTTTACACCTTACCCGCTTTGATAACCGGTGGTGTGGCCTATTATTTCTTCCAGATGTTTGTGCAAAATGAAGAAAAGAAACGTCATTTTTTGCTGATGCGCGAAAACCAAAAACACTCCTTGCCTTTGAGATTGCAGGCCTATGAGCGCTTGGCGTTATTTCTGGAACGCATCAATCCGGCAAAACTGCTGATTCGTGTGGCGCCCTTGAATGACGATAAAGTAGCCTACCAGAACCTGCTGATTCATCATATTGAACAGGAATACGAACACAACCTGGCACAACAAATTTACATTAGCGATGACTGTTGGACCATGATTATAACAGCTAAAAATACGATCATCCAACACATTCGTAAAACCACTTTAGACGCTTCTATCCCGGATGCCGACAAGTTGAGAGAAACCATATTGAGCACCTTACTTCAGGACGAAACGGCTACCAATGTAGCACTGACCTATCTGAAAAGTGAAGTCAGCCAAGTATTAGGATAACAAAAAAGCCTTCTCGTTGAGAAGGCTTTTTTTATGTTATTCTATTTCATTAATTATCCCTTAGGACATGAACCGTTCCTGTCAGAGTATGTGTAACATTATTACTATCTTGATAAGTACCATTGAAAGTCATGTCAATATACTCACCAATATTTCCGACTGTACTCAAATTAAACTGAATATTAATGTTATTACTATTATTGCCTAAAATTGAATTAGACCCAGAATTTCCAATATAAAAATCATTTTGGGTATAAAATCCCGGAAGAATACTATTTCCTCCAATAGTAATGTTTTGGGTTGAATTTACTTCACCGTAAACTGAAAAGTTTCCTCCTTCAACGATACCCTCCAGATTATTTAAAAAAACTACTGGTGTATTAGAATCGATTTGATAGGAAATGAACTCGGAAACAGTATTACAAGCTGTGAGTATCCCAATAGTTGTGTTGGGGGTGGTAAAGGTATAATTAATTTGATTGGTGGATTGAAGGTTATCATAATCAACTCCTTCTAACAAAAAAGCATTGTTCGTGCTGCAAACCAAAGTGTTGATGCTAAAAGCACCATTAGTCACTGCCGAAAATGAGGTATTGGTTCCATAATGCAATGCGACATAGCCATTGGTCACAGGGGTGTTGTCACATTTATTCAGCGTACCTGTTACTGTGGTGGTCTGAACGGTAGAAGTTGGAATCACAATTGCCGGCAAAATGGTATTGGCTGTAAAAGGCCCTACCGTACTAGTGTAAATTACATTTCCACACGAATCCAATACCGTCAACGTCATGCTTTGATTGGAAGGGACTAATCCGACAACCTGTCCATTGACATTAGTTACCCCGTAAGTTGTATAAGAAAAACCATCGGCCAAAAGCCCTACATGAACATTAACTAACGGATGCCCATTAGCATCAGTTACCGTACTCGTCAGAGTTACCGTCGGAAACGGTGCATCACAATTCCACCAGGAAAAATGGCTTACCTCTCCAATGTAATTGTTTCCTACTTTGGTGGCTACACCGTCTTCTTTCCAATAGCCTTTGGCTGCATCAAAATGCCAAAGCGGAATACTGGTTGGTGCTGTGGCCAATTGTGTATCATCAATTTTCATGGTTATTTCGGCTGTATGTCCTTCGGCCAGATTTAGTTTTTGTCCGGCTTCTCCGCGTAATTCCACATTAATCATTCCAAAAGTCTGCAATACGGCTTGTTCATTAGTAGCCGTTTGCGCATATAACATACCCGGCATTAAAGCATCCAGATTCGAATTACTTGGCAATAAGTGAAACAGCGTCACCGAAACCGTTCCGGTATAAGCCGCACCGCTTTCATCCTGAAAAGCACCGTCAAAAGCTACTTTAGTTCCATTCTCCAAAGCCACCTCGCTGGCTGCATCTGATGCTACGGTTGCCGTAGGTGCATTGGATAATAACATGATTTTTACATTATTTCTTCCGGTAGTCGGAATCAAAGAACGGGAACCGTCAAGATATCCTATTTTGGTCGCGGTAACATAAGCAAACTTTTCGTGTACCAAAGCGTGATTGATCATAAACACCCCGTTAACATCCGTTTGTGCCGTTGTGCTGCCTATGGTTACTGTGGCACCCTGAATAGGGTTATTGTCTTTGTCTACAATTTGACCGATAAAATCACGGTTGGCAGTGTTGCCAAAGTTTTGGGCAAAAGCCGTATCGTTATTCGTATTTAAACCCGAAGTCCCGTCATTGGGGTTACAACTGACCATAGTCAAAGCGGCTAAGAAAAGCCCAATACCTCGTTTGATTTTTTTCATAGTGTTTAAGAAGTTTATTCAGGATAAAGATAAATAAAATCCTAATGAAGTTGATTTTAAAAACAAAAAAAGACTCATTAAAAGAAACACACCAACTTGTTATAAATAAAAAGATTAGTGTTTATTTAAGCTGAAAATTATTTTAAATACCGTAACTTTACTCTACTAACAAAACACCACATACTATGACACTGTTAACCAATGAAATCCTTACTGAAGCCTTAGCGCATGTTCCGGGTTGGGTGTATGAAGATAATGCCATCCGGAAAGAGTTTGTCTTTAAAAGTTTTCCTGACGCCATCTCTACCGTCAATAAAATTGCCGTCGTGGCAGAAGAAATGAATCATCATCCGGAATGGACCAATGTATACAACAAGCTTATCATACGGTTGTACACCCATGACAGCTTGGGTGTGACCACCAAGGACATCCGCCTGGCTCATGCCATTGAAGTCATTCTGAAAGAAAACGGATAGTTATCCTGTTTCTAAAAAAAAGCGCCAACGGTATGTTGGCGCTTTTTTTTATACTTTTCCTTCTTTAATCTCATCCACAATCTCGGGATTCAATAAAGTGGAAATATCACCGAAATTACTAAAGTCGCCCTCAGCAATCTTTCTCAGAATGCGGCGCATGATTTTTCCGGAACGGGTTTTCGGCAAGCCCGATACAAACTGAATCTTATCCAGTTTGGCAATAGGTCCTATTTGGTCGGAAATCAATTGGTTGATTTCTTTAGCCAAATTGGCTTTATCACGGCTCTCTCCCACTTCTTTCAAAATAATGAAACCGTACAAGGCATTGCCCTTAATATCGTGTGGGAATCCTACAATCGCGCTTTCTGCTACTGCCGGATGCTCATTGATAGCATCTTCAATAGGCGCTGTTCCCAAATTATGGCCCGAAACGATAATGACGTCATCTACCCTACCGGTAATTCTGTAGTACCCCACCTCATCGCGCAAAGCACCATCACCTGTAAAATATTTACCCGGAAAAGCCGTGAAATAGGTTTCTTTATACCGTTGATGATCACCCCAAATGGTTCGGGCTATAGAAGGCCACGGGAATTTAATACACAAACTTCCGGTTACCTGATTGCCTTCAATTTCATTGCGCAATTCATCCATCAGCACCGGCTGAATTCCCGGCAATGGCAATGAGGCATACGTGGGTTTGGTTGGCGTTACAAAAGGTATCGGCGAAATCATAATCCCTCCGGTCTCCGTTTGCCACCAAGTATCCACCAACGGACAGCGCTTGCCGCCCACATGGTCGTTGTACCAGTGCCAGGCTTCTTCATTGATAGGTTCACCTACCGAACCAATCACTTTTAACGAACTCAACGGAAAACGTTGCACATAATCCAAACTTTCTTTGGCCAAAGCCCTGATGGCTGTTGGTGCCGTATAAAACTGAGTTACTTTATGTTTTTCAATCACTTCCCAAAAACGACTGAAATCAGGATAGGAAGGAACGCCTTCAAAAATGACGGTAGTAGCTCCGTTCAATAATGGACCGTAAAGAATATAGGAATGTCCGGTAATCCAACCTATGTCGGCGGTACACCAGTACACATCGTTCTCCTCGTAATTGAATATGTTTTTAAACGTATAAGCCGTATACACCATGTAGCCGGCGGTAGTATGTACCATTCCTTTAGGTTTTCCGGTAGAGCCCGAAGTATACAGGATAAACAACGGATCTTCAGCATCCATAATCTCCGCCACGTTATTCGGAATTGCAGCATCTAAAAGTGGTTGTAACCAAATGTCACGCCCTTCCTTCATGTGTACATCCGTATGAGTTCGTTTGACCACCAATACTTTTTCTACACAAGGGGTCTTCTCTAAGGCTTCATCAACAATCCCTTTCAAATCAATGGCTTTATTCCCACGGTAGCTACCGTCAGACGTAATGACCAACTTGCATTCACAATCATTGATACGCGCCGCCACGGCAGAAGCCGAAAAACCGGCAAAAACTACCGAATGGATGGCACCGATACGGGCACAAGCCAAAACCGCTACAGCCAATTCGGGTATCATGGGCAAGTAAATGCATACACGGTCTCCTTTTTTCACCCCCTGTTCCTGCAATACATTTGCCATTTTTGACACACGGGCATACAATTCATTATAGGTAATGTGCTGGGCTTCTTCCTCAGGATTATTGGGCTCAAAAATAATAGCTGTTTTATCACCGCGACGGGCCAAATGCCGGTCGATACAGTTCTTGGTAATGTTTACTTTAGCATCTAAAAACCATTTGAAGCTGGCTTGTTGGAAATCAAATTCAAAAACCTTCTCCCATTTTTGGTACCAGGTAAAATTTTCATCGGCTATTTTGTCCCAAAACTTACGGGGCTCCCTAACCGATTTTTTATACATTTTAAAATAATGCTCCAGATTATCTATCTTGTAATAACTCATTGTAAATCTTATTTTATTATCATTTTGTATGGGTAAATATACTTATTCTAAGTATGCCATATTTATTTTTATTGCTAAATTACTATAGCTATTTATAGCTTCCTATTTTAGCTTTTTCCAACTCTTCCTGAATCTCACCAATGATGGCTTCGTCATCGATAGTAGAGGGAATTTGGAACTGTTCCCCATCGACTATACTACGCAGCAATTTGCGCAATATTTTTCCCGAACGGGTTTTCGGCAAGCGCTGCACCACAATCACATCGCGCAAAGCAGCCACAGCACCTATTTGCTCTCGAACCAACTGTACTATTTCATATTGCAGCTGGAAATGCTCAATGGTTTCTCCTGATTTCATTACCACTAATGCCAACGGAATCTGCCCTCTCAACTCATCATTGATGCCAATCACAGCACACTCTGCCACAGAGTGATGGGCGGATACAATTTCTTCCATCTCGGCAGTAGACAGTCGGTGGCCCGCCACATTAATGACATCATCTACCCTGCCGGTAACATAGATATACCCCTCATCGTCTTTATAGCCCCCGTCTCCCGAAAAATAATAGCCTGGGAAACGCTGGAGATAGCCGGCTTGAAAACGCGGATTGTCATTCCAAATGTCAAGTAAAGTCCCCGGAGGCAACGGCAATTTAATGACCAAATATCCTTCTTCATTAGGCCCCAATTCCTGACCGTTTTCTCCCAATATCTGAATATCATACCCGCAAACCGCTTTCCCGGCAGAACCCGGCTTGATCGGTAGGTATTCCACCCCCATCATGTTGGCAATCATCGGCCAGCCCGACTCGGTTTGCCACCAATGATCAATAGCCGGAATCGGAATGTGTTCTCGGTACCATTCCAAAGTAGAGACATCACAACGCTCCCCTGCCAAGAACTGGGTCCGCAGCGAACTCAAATCGTATTGCTTGATAAACGCGCCGTTAGGGTCTTCTTTTTTGATAGCACGAATGGCTGTCGGAGCGGTAAACATGGCGCATACTTTATGCTCGGCAATAATTCTCCAAAACGTACTGGCATCGGGCGTTTTGATGGGTTTCCCTTCAAATAAAACCGAAGTGTTTCTGTTAATCAGCGGGCCGTATACAATGAAACTGTGTCCCACGACCCAACCCACATCGGAAGCCGCCCAAAAAACCTCACCCGGATTGACCCCGTAAATCTTTTGCATCGAAAATTTCAGTGCCGTGGCGTAGCCTCCGGTATCCCGAACAATCCCTTTGGGTTTTCCGGTAGTGCCTGATGTGTACAATACATACAGCGGATGGGTAGACGCAACCGGTACGCAAGGCGTTTCCTCAGAACCATAAACTAAGGCATCATAATCGACATCATATTTTTTAAACGGAATCCTTGCTCCCAGCTTGCGGTTGAGCACCACCACTTTTTTAGGTTTGTGCGTTGCTAATGCAATCGCCTCATCTACCAGTGGTTTGTAAGCAATCAGTCGGTCAATTTCAATGCCCGAGGAAGCGGTTAGCACTACTCGTGGCTTGCAATCGTCAATACGAATGGCTAACTCATGAGGTGCAAAGCCTCCAAAAACCACCGAATGGGTCACCCCAATGCGAGCACAAGCCAACATGGCAAAGGCCGCCTGCGGAATCATCGGCATATAGATAATCGCCGTTTCCCCTTTTTTTAATCCCAGTGACAGTAAACCTCCGGCCAACTTGGCCACTTCGGTCTTTACTTCGTTATAGGTATATTTTTTGATGGTTTGGGTTACCGGTGAGTCGTAGATGTAAGCAATCTGCTCGCCGTGACCATCCTGTATGTGCTTGTCTAAGGCCAGGTAACAGCAGTTCAGCATGCCGTCTTCGTACCAAAGCGGATATCCGTTGGCATCTTGCGAGAGTATGGTACTGGGTTTTTGATACCACTCTATAGCATCAGCTTGTTGTGTCCAGAAGGCTTCCGGATTGTCGATGCTTTCTTTATAAAATGAGTTGTAATTCATTGATACTATACCTATTTAATTAATGAAACAGTATAGTAAATGTAACGGTTTATCGCATACACAATTCATTTTTTTTGCTAAATAGGTATATACAAAAACGCCGGGCTTAAAAACAAAAAAAAGACTGAATGTAAACACCCAGTCTTTTTAAAAATAAGTAGTTAAAGGTGCTTCTCACCTTGTTGCTATTATAATTGATTTCGGGTTGAACTAAAAGTTCCGTTGGTTACTGATACCGGGTCACCATTATCATCCACGCCATAGAATTCAAATGTACCGGCTATAGTTGTACTGTTAAGCGTGGTAATAGTGATGTTTCCTGTGTCTCCGTCAAAAGTTAGGAAATCAGCCGTGAAATGAAAATGACCTTCGTAAGTAGTAAGATCAGGAGTAACACCAAAATGAGTTATAGGATGTGCGCCTAAAGTAGGATTTAATGGCATATAAAGATCGATTACTTTATAATCCATATTAATTCCATCCCAACCGTGTATATCTTTTTTGTCATTATCCCATGTTTCTGCCACAAAAGTGTACTGAACATTGTTATATTTAAACGATATAAAGGTAGTAGGAGCCGCCGCAGTGGTAAATGTTACTTGGTTCCCATAAGCGGTACCGGCACTGTTAATAGCATAAGCTCTGGCGTAATATACCGTATTGGCAGTTAACGAGGTCAAACTACTGGTAAAAGCCCCTGTAGTTCCTGTTTCTGTTGTTAAGTCGTCTTCAACAGTCGGGTTGGGAGTAGTAGACCAACAGATACCGCGCGCTGTTACAGTATTACCGCTGTCATCTGTTACATTTCCTCCCACAGTTGCCGAAGTAGACGAGATTGAGGTAGCATCCACTGTGGTTACTGTGGCTAAGCCTGAAGGAGATGAATCACTACTGCTACTGCACGAGACAATACCAATCGACGTTGTTAAAAGAATAGCAAAAGCTAAAATTGTTTTTTTCATAGTTTGTTTATTATTTATTGAGTTAATTAAAAATTCTACTTTGAGAGTAAATCCATTACCTGGTCTACTAATTTTTTAACGGAAAATGGTTTCGTTAAATACGCATCAGCTCCTAGAGCCAACCCTTTTTCAATGTCCTTTTCCTTATTTTTTGCCGATAAGAAAATGACTTTGGTATGTTTCAAATTGGCATCTTTCTTAATTTGTTCTAACGTGCTATACCCATCAACCATCGGCATCATTACATCTAAGATGATCATATCAGGAAAGTTGTTTTTTAAAATATCCAAAGCTTCCTGACCGTCGCGTGCAATAAACACTTCAAAGTTATTTTTCTTGAAGGTGTATTCCAGTGACATTACAATGTTGGGCTCGTCATCTACAATTAAAACTTTCTTCATAACTATTGATTTGATTCCGCTTTTTTGGGCAGGGTAAAAGCAATACAAGCGCCTTTGGTACTTGGTTGCACCCAAATTTTTCCTTTGTGGTGATCAATTATTTGTTTACTAATGGCTAACCCTAAACCACTCCCTACCGGTTTTTTGATATTTTGATTAGTCGATTGGTAAAATTTGTCAAATATAGACACAAAATCGTTGGGTTCAATCCCTTTTCCGTTATCGTGGACGAATGTATGTATAAAATTGTCTTTCTCCACTACCTGAATGGTGATCAGTCCTTCTTTTTCGGGACAGAATTTGATGGCATTCGATATTAAATTGGTCAACACCTGCACAATACGGTCTTCGTCATAAAAAGCATTTACCTTGTCTTTTGACTCAATGTGAACGGTTATCTTCTTATTCCGAATCAATTGTTGCAGCGGCTCAACCGCATTTTCAATGGTTTTAACCAAATTGTGTTTGGCCGGATGTATCGTTTGTTTTCCGGTTTCAAACTTCTCTAAATCGAGTATTTTATCAATCAGTCGGTTCAGTCGGTCGGATTCAGAAATGATGTTTTGCAGAAACTGCTTTCTCAATTCCTCCGGTATGTCATCATCGTCGTGCAGAATTTCACTGGCCGCGCGTATGGCCGTTATCGGGGTGCGCAATTCGTGGGTGACCGTATCCAGGAACTCGTCTTTCTGTTGGTCTTTTTCCATCAATGATTCATTGGCCTTTTGCAACTGTGCCGTGATTTCTTTGAGCTCGTTAGACGTTTCCGTCAGTTTCTTGTTGATGATGATATTTTCTTTGGATTCTTCCAAAATCTTCAACACTTCGGGCAGCGTAATCTTCTCCTCTTTGACCACGCTGGCAATCAAAATTCGGGCGGAAGCCGTCCCGATATGCCCCGTCAATAGGTTTTCCGAAAACTTAATCAAACGCGCATCGGCCAGCTCCTGGTCTTTATCTACATTGTATTTCAGGTTGAAGATGTTCATCGCCCGCTTGGTTCGTTCTTCTCCCAAAAAGCGAATCAACACCTTTTCGATATCGCTGGTATAGGCCGTTCCTTTCCACACAAAAGCATTCTCGTGGTTGGTGATGTATTTGTTGATATCAATAAACATCTCCGCATAATTGCGTTCGCGGTAATTGCCTTTGAAACTCACCGAAACCGCAAAATACACTACCGTGTTGAACAGCAAACTCCAAAACAGGGCATGTTGTACCGGCTGAAGGTAATCCAGTCCAAACAACTGAAACGGCCGGAGCAAATGATACCCCATCAGCCCTTCAGAGATGAAGGTACTGTGGCTGTTGGTCAACCCAATGGCGTAAGGGCCCAACAGGGTGTAAATGCAAATGACAAATCCTATGAGGATTCCGTAAACGGCTCCGAGTCGCGAACCCCTGCGCCAGAACAAAGCTCCGAAAAAGGCCGGGGCCAATTGGGCAATAATCACAAAAGCAATCAACCCGATTGACACCAGACTGTAATCCAACCCGAAAAACCGGTAAATGAGGTACGCCACGATAATCAAACTGAAAATCCCAATCTTTCGGCTGTTGACTATGGTCTTACTACTGATGGTTTGTTCTTTGCTTTTCAGTTTTCCCAACAGGTTGTACGGAATCAGCACGTTATTGGTAATCATGGTCGACAACCCTATGGAAGACACTACAATCATGGAAATAGCTGCCGAGAAGCCGCCCAAAAACACCAATACCGTCAGTGTCTTGTTGTTGAAAAACTGCGGTATCAGCAGCGAATAGAAATCGGAATTCACCTGAGCCTTTTGGAACAATATATTACCGCCCCAGGCTATCGGATACACAAAAATATTGAACAGCAAAAGATACAACGGAAACAACCATATCGCTTTGTTGACGTGGTTCTCCCGGTTGTTCTCAATAACCGAAACCTGAAACTGTCGTGGCAACAAAAAGATGGCAAACATCGACAACACACAAAGCAGGAACCAATTGATGACCTGAGGCAATCCGCCGATGGTGTTCTTTTCCTTGAAATGTTCCAATACCGATGCTTTTTGATAAATGTCGTCAAAGCCGTCAAAAACAAAGAAGGTGACATACACCCCTATGATGACAAAAAAGACCAACTTCAGGATGCTCTCCATGGCTACTGCGGTGACTATCCCTTTTCGTTTTTCAGAAGCGTCTACATAACGCGTGCCATAGTACGACGCAAAAAGCGCCAAGGCAATGGCCACATAGGTGGTGGTATCGTCAAAAATGTAGTGGCTGGTTTGGGTTTTGGTCACCACGTGAAAAGTCTCCGCGATGGCTTTTAACTGCAGGGCAATATAAGGCAGTATGCCCGTGAGGCAAATCACCGTTACGATAGCTCCCAGGAAACGACTGTTGCCGTAACGCAAGGAAATAAAATCGGCAATACTGGAGATTTTATTCACTCTTGAAATGCGGATAATCTTTTTCAAAATCACAATCCAGGACGGAATGATAATGATAGGCCCCAGGTAAATGGTGATGTAACTCAGCCCGCTTTCAGCCGCCAGCCCAATACTGCCATAATAGGTCCATGCCGTGCAATACACCGCCAAGGACAGCGAATACACATACGGATTGACCGTCCACTTGCTGTTCCCCTTTTTCTCTGCCCAGTGGGCAATGACAAAAAGCATGGCCAGGTAAACCGAAAGGATTAAAAGTAATACGGCACTATTCATGATATCGTTTGATGATGATATAAGACAATAACACGGAGAAGGCCCACACCGAAAAAATATAAATATAAATCACCGGAAACCCCAACAGGCATTGTGCCGAATCAAACAGCAATACTATGGGAATGTTGAGCCCTATGAGCAGTCCCAGAGAGAGAATGACTAATTTTTGTTGGTGTCTTTTTTTCATTGTTTCCTAAATTACCAAAAGCCCTTATGAAATAAGAGCTTTTGCAAACTAACCAAAATAGTTGGGTTACTCGTAATCTTCTTCGTATTCATCGGTTATACAATAATAACCAAATATTGCTAATCCTGTTACAATGAGCGGTAACAAAATAAAGAAAATGATAATCCCAAAAACTAAGTCTTCCTGCTTTCCTGACGTGAGCTTCCCGCCGAAAATGCCAATACTGTAGTACGAAACCGCTGCGGAGAGCAGTAACCATACATATCCTAAATATCTTTTTAATGCGTTCATAATTCCTATGTATTATTCGTGAAGTGTATTAATTTTTCTGTCAATGTATATCATGCCGATTACAAAACAAACGGCGGCTATAGCGATAGGATACCAAAGGCCTTCCAAATAGAATTCGGGATCACCGGCATCTTTGGCCGAAGTTACAAAATAGGTAGATATAGCCGGCAGCAACCCACCGAATATTCCATTCCCCACGTGGTAAGGCAACGACATCGAAGTGTATCTGATTTTTACCGGGAACATCTCCACTAAGAAAGCGGCAATTGGTCCGTACACCATCGTTACAAACAGCACCTGAAGGAATACCAGGAACATCAACATCATTTTATCAGCACCCGTAATGGTTTTGGTGACTTTGGTTTCAATTTTATCCTTACCGCTATCATCCTGCATCAGGATGCTGTGTTCAAAATGCTTGGTTTTGATTTCCTCAACGGTGGTCCCGTCGCTGTAGGTTCTGTTGGTGGTATAAATTGAATCCGTTTTAGTTTCATCCACTTCTTTCATAGAAGGAACGGTAACCGTCTTGTCCGCCAATTCGGTTTTCAATGTCAAATCAGTGGTGGCATACATGGCTTTGTAAATCGGGCGGTACGCCAAAATAGCGAACAACATTCCGGCCATCATGATGTATTTTCGGCCCACCTTGTCACTCAACCATCCGAAGACAATAAAGAACGGTGTACCAATGAGCAAGGCAATTCCCAGCAATGTATCTACTTGTGAGGAATCGATACATTGCACGGTTTTCATGAAATTCATGGCGTAGAATTGCCCCGTATACCACACTACCCCCTGCCCCATTGTGGCGCCGAATAATGCGAGTAAAACGAATTTTAAGTTGTATTTGTGCCCAAAACTTTCCTTTAACGGATTGGTACTGGTTTTTCCTTCTGACTTGGCTTTGGCAAAAACGGGTGACTCGTGCATGTTCTTACGAATGATGTACGATACCAACACCATTAGAATCGAAACCCAAAACGGAACTCTCCATCCCCAGGCTTCAAACGCTTCTTTGGACAAAGCCGATTTGGTAATCAAAATCACCATCAGCGAAATGAACAACCCTACGGTAGCCGTGGTTTGTATCCAGGAAGTCCAGTAGCCTTTTTGTCCTTTCGGCGCGTGCTCGGCCACATAGGTAGCGGCCCCTCCGTATTCACCTCCCAGAGCTAACCCCTGAAGCAGGCGAAGGAGTAACACCAATAAAGGCGCCATAAAACCTATGGTTTCATAACTGGGAATACACCCTATTAAGAACGTGGCCCCTCCCATCAAAAGCAGGGTAACCATAAACGTGTATTTTCTTCCAATGAGGTCGCCCAGGCGTCCGAAGAACAAGGCACCGAAAGGGCGCACTACAAACCCCGCCGCAAACGTGGCCAAGGTAGATAAGAAGGCCGCTGTGGGGTTGTCGGCCGGGAAAAATTTAGTGGAAATCACTACGGCCAAACTACCGAAGATGTAAAAATCATACCATTCAATCATGGTACCCATGGAAGAAGCCGATATGACTTTCCAGATTCCTTTTGTTGATTTATCGCTCATACTGTGTACGTGTTTAATGGGTTAAAGTCAAATTGCTTACAGGTAAATCATGGCTTGCAGCGTTACGGTATTCACCGCGTCGGCACTGCCGTATTTTAAAGTGCTATATTCCAATGACAGTTTGGAGTGGTGCCCGGTCATGAACATGTTGGCTCCTATGCCTATTTGGGTGGCATTGTCATCAATAGCGTCTATCTTTCTGTCGGTGTAGGACACATACGGCTGCCATTTGGTTTTGAAGGCTAACGGCAACAAATACCCGGCGTGCGCATAAATCATCGAACCGGTTTCGTAGGTGGTGCCAAACTTATAGTCTTTTCCGTAATCGTTGTTTTGGTACAAGGCATAAGCCGTCACGGCACCGCCTTTTTTCCCTACCGGAGCATCGTAAAAAGCATCGAGCCCAAAGATTTTTACATCTTCTCCTACCAGTTTCCCGTTGGTGTCGGCCAATACCGAACCGCTGGGGTGCAAGAAGAACCCTGCTCCTATGTTGAATACTTTTTTACTGCCCAAATAGGTTCCTACTTTATACGGCAGGAAGTTGCTCTCGGTATCCAGGAAGTTGTATTCAAAATAACCCGAATAGGTTTTACCGGCTTCTTTTGAACCCAACAAACGTTTCCCTGCATATATGGCCGGGCCGCCGTTTACCGGAACCGTAGCCGCTTCTAAATTGTTGGTCATCGCATCGTTGATGGCCACACGGTATTGGAACTTATCGATGGTACCCTTGGCAAAGATTCCCATGCTGCGGCCAAACTGGTCAGATAAACCTAAATTGGCCCAAGTCTGCCGCTCGTTGTCCAGTGTCATCATGTTGAGCGTGCTGCTACTGTTCAAACGCGAAATCCCGTTCCAGTAGTGCAAACCGCCTCCCATGGCGTGGTTTTTAGACAGGCTGTACTGCACATAGGCATCGTGTAAAAACAACTGCGAGTTGTCTTTGGTCCCCGTCGGACTCATGTTATCCGCATTCAGACTGTTGAGTCCAAAATGGGTCACAATTAAAAAGTCGGGATTGATTTGTGCATATAAGAGCATACGCACCCTGCGCAACGAGAACGTTAAGTCCTCCTGTTCGTTGCCGTTGGCATCGAGGGGTTTGTCACTGTTGTGCTGGGCCCAGAACTGACCCCAGGTGATGATTCTGAAATACTTAGAACCATCTTCGTTGATGTTTACCTTCAGTCCGCTGCCATACTCGGAAGCGCCTTGCGCCTGCCCCAGGGCCGCACATAAAAGCAACGAAGCCGTAATAATCATTTTTTTCATATCGTACTATTGGTTTTGGTTGATTTAACGAGACCAAATTCCACATTTTGTGTTATGAAAAAAATTTGAATATATATATTTGTTAACCTATATAGTTAATCCTTGAAACGCTCCCATTTAATGAGCATGAACTTGTCGCCCAACTCGGTAATGATCATCCCCGCACCCGAGAGATGGTCTTTGTTTTTGAGGTATTCCACCAGTTCCAAGTGGTTGTATATCTTATAGGTAGGATGGTAGTCGGTATGGTTGGGTTTGGTGAGTTTGAATTCCTTCACCCAATTGCTCACCGTAACGTGCGACACCCCGATAATCCGCTCTATTTCGCGAAAACTCAGCCCTTCCAAATAGAGTTGCAGGGCTTTGGTCACATAGTAACTGTCTATCTTTTTCCCCATCTTGTTCACCGTAAAAAAGTAGTTGCACTTTTTGCACAAATACCGCTGCCGGTCTTTGATAATCCCGCTTTTGACGATGGTGTCGCTTTGACATTTGGGACAGGCTAAAATCTCCATATATATAAATTTTGCATAAATATACTATTTTAGCAACAATACAAAAACACTATCTCTATTTTTTTTACTATTTATTTACAGAGTCTCTAATTTTATTGGGTTTTTATTGCATACTACGTACTTTATGACACCAAAGACCGTTTTGGCCTTTTTTGGAGTGGCTTTCGGGTGGCGGTAGTCAGCCTTGGCAACTTTTTGGCATTATAATTGTACTATACACTACAACAGACAGCCAAAAAAAGTGTATTTTTGAATGTCCTAATTAAAAACTACTGTAATGAAACACATACTTTACCTCATGTTCCTTCCGTTGGTATTGGCACCGCGGATGACCCGAGCCCAAGGCACGGCAGAGAAAGACCTGGTGGGTCGCTGGACGGTGACTGAAGTCATCAGCACCAAGCCCAACAACGACACCCAGCTTAAGGTGGTGGCCGGATACAAAAACAGCACCTTTGTATTCAATGCGGACCACAGCTTTGAACTGAAAACGGCCGACAAGTCGATTTACATCACCATGCTTACCCGCCAGTTGGTCAAAGCCCAATGGCAGTGGAACAACAGCACCAATGAAATCAAAATAGGCACGCCGCAAAACAACTACAGCATTCTCAAAATACAGCTGCAACGCAAAAACAGCGACACGCTGTTTATCCTTGAAGACAGCGGTATCGGACTGCTGGTACGTAAAACAGAATAACTCAAAATAAACTACATGGTGAAAAAGGGTATGCCGGGCATACCCTTTTTTTGGTTTTGGTCAGCATAAACTCTATATTAGCAATACTTACTTGGGAAACTGTATCGGTTAACCAAGACTAGCCGGAACTATTTTAAAAGACAAATCAGTGAATGCAAAATCCTTAACTTACCTTTCAAAAATCTGGCTTGTAACCATTTTTGTAACTCCTTTTATTTATTGGCCAATCAATAGCTATATAAATGATAACTCATTCATAAATTTTAGTGAATTTGGCCCGGTACTTTTTGCCTCTGTAGTGGGAGCATCAGTCTTATCACTCCCAACCTTTGTAATTATTTTTATTGTTTTTAGAAAAATGATTAAAGAAGACATCCCTAAAAACAGAATAAAATATACTATTGCCTTTATTGGATTTTTAGGAGTTCTAACTAGCTGCATGATTCTAGATTTTTCTATTTTTTCAAATTTAAAAAGTATTTTTTTTCCCCTCTGTTATGTGTTATGCCTTTGCATTTCCGCCATGTTTTTTAAAATCAACCCCGATTTAGAAAAAAATAATTTCGATTAATCTTAATTCAAAGTACCCCCTCAGTAACTTTAACTACTATCTACTCTGCTTCTGTAAATTGCTCCCATTTTAGGTTTTAGCAGTCATAATAAACACTATATTAGCCTAGCTAACCGGTACCCCTATTACCTCATGGTGTTCCTTTGTTACTAATCATATGAAAAAAACACTTTTACTATCCCTACTTCTCTCCTTTTTGGCCCTTAGTTGTGGCAGTGATTCCGGCGGCGGTACCGAAAACACCGCTCTGAATTTAGTAACCGGAATCTATTGCCGGCAGACCGCGGATGACGTTGCGCTGCGACTCGGCAACCCGAATGTGTTTACCCAAAGCCAATTCGTCATGTATCCCAATCCCGCCACTCAATTTGTTATGGTGGTCGCACAGGAGCCCATCACCGATGCATGGATAGTGCCCGCCACGCCGCAAAAGATTTTTCAAAGTACCGATTTCAACACCGTGCTGCATTCTGATTTGTACACCGAACAAACCCTAACCGCCAACGCCGATATAAGCCTGCATGACTCCACTTCGGGTAATTTGCTACTGGAAATAGCCGACCTTCCCAAAGGGTATTACAGAATCGTGGTCAAAATAGGTGGCGCCCTGTATTGGGACAACCTGTACAAATACAGCGCACAGGAAAGCAACGAAGACCAGTTCAATGCTATCAGCAGTTTTTGGCAATAAAAAAACTCCCCATCCCGGGGAGTTTTAGCAGGCCCAAGAGGCATCCTCTTGTTAACTCACCGTTACCGCTCCCATATACACGCTGGTGGCATAGCTCTTT
Source organism: Flavobacterium sp. XGLA_31 (assembly GCF_051547105.1). Classification (NCBI taxonomy): domain Bacteria; kingdom Pseudomonadati; phylum Bacteroidota; class Flavobacteriia; order Flavobacteriales; family Flavobacteriaceae; genus Flavobacterium; species Flavobacterium sp. XGLA_31. Next base: position 39,202 of record NZ_JBPTTM010000006.1, read on the forward strand.
TCGTCGGCAGCCACAAAGGTAATCCAGCTCTGTACCTCTACCCCGCTGAAAAAAGTAGGCAGGGTAATGTTGGCCGCTCCCGTTCCCCGGGTGCCTCCGTTCAGCGTAAAATAGTACAGCCCGGTGGTGGGCGCATACACCACGACTACCAACACGTCAGTCTCCACAGCCGAACCCTGCCCGGAGTTGTCGTCCCAGGTGTATTTCAGTCCGTGCGGATCGGGCGAGGTCACGGCAGGGTTTTGCACGCCCAGCAGGTCGCCTTTGGCAATCTGCACCTTCATGTAGTCCATGACAAAATCGGGGTCTACATAGGTCACCGCGTCCTTCATGTGGTAGGACATGGCCTGGTTGCGGCGGGTCAGCTCGCCACTGCCGGGGCCATAGTACTTGCTGATGACCGGACTGATGGGGGTTAAAAAATTAGACACCGCGGTAAATTTCTCGCGTTGCAAGAGCTGGGTGTCGGTTGGGGTACGATCGGTTTTTTTGGGCAGCGAACGCATCACGTCCTTACCGCGCCAACTGGCACCCACGACGGTACCCACTTTTCCTGAAAACGGGCCTAATATGCCCTTGTTGTATGTTCCCATAAGTGTATTGTTTTTAGGGATTACTACTGTGTTTCCCAGCCCTCTAAGCAGCTGATTACCCACAAAGCTATAGCCCTTTTTTCGGCCCCGCAACCGTCTGACTACTTAAGATAGTTTATGACCGCTAAAGATTGCTTATGACTACTTATGACCGCTACTGACTGCTTATGACCGGTCAAATGGCCTATTTTGAGCCCGTTGTTGCGGTGTCGTTCGGGTTTGGTTGCGGTTTCGTTCGCAAAATGGGTACTTTTTGCGAACAAACTGTGGAGAAAGGGCGAAGATGGGTGGGAGAAAAGTAAACGAGTTGCCCGCTCATTTGTAAGCTTTTATGTTGATAACTTTGTAAAAAAACCTACAAATTTGGATTGCATTACTAGCGTGTTTTTTGTAGGTTTGGTTTTACTGGTTAAGAACTTACCAAAAAATAAAGTAAACACTTAAGTATAATATTAGTTAGTAGTAAGTTTTTGTATTTATATTAAAAAATCATAATAAATTGAATAAAAACAAATTTAAAGGCAAAAATATTTTCAATGGAAATTATAAAGGTGGTGAATATAAAAATTATTCCACTAAAAATAAATATAGGTCAAAAGACGAAATTATTCTTGAAGAATATTTAAAGCAATTTAAAATAATTTCTGCTCCTAATAAATTTTCACTTATTGAAAATCCTGAAGAAACAATTATTTTTATAAATAAACTGGAGGATTGCTATCTTTTAAAAAAACAAGTTTATGTTGATATTAAAAACATTTCATATCTTGATTATTCTGCTGTTACTGTATTGGTTTCTGTAATGTTTTCATTTAAAGAAAGAAACATTAAGTTTGATGGTAATTTACCTGATGATTTAGCTTTAGCAAAAAAACTTATTGATTCAGATTTTTTTAAAAATCTAAAAAAACAAATTAGTAGTAAAATTGAATATTCTGTTGGAAAACAAAATCAAATATTCACTAGAGCTCACAAAGAAGTAAATTCTGAATTGGGATTATTAGTGATGGAAGAAGCATCATTAACTATTTGGAGAGAAAAAAGAACATGTAAAGGTTTACAAAGGACTTTACTTGAGTTAATGCAAAATACTAACAACCATGCATCTGTTTCAAGTAAGGGAGAAAAACACTGGTGGCTATCAGTAAACCATGACATAGTAAATAATAAAGTTTCTTTCATATTTGTTGATTATGGAATTGGAATTTTTGAAAGTCTAAAAAATAAGCCCCCTGAAAATAAATGGTTTGGTTGGTGGGAAAAATTAAATAATAATGTTAAGTCAAACTTTAATTTTAATTATGAAGTTTTAAAATTACTATTAGATGGTGAAATGCACTTGACAGTTACTGGAAAACATTTCAGAGGAAAAGGACTACCGGGAATTAAGGAAGCATATGAAAGAAATCAGATTAGCAGTCTTTCCGTGATAAGCAATGATGTGTATGCAAATGTTAATAAAAACATATACTACAGACTAGAAAATGAATTTAGTGGTACATTTGTCAGTTGGGAACTAAATACAAATAATGTTAATTCAAAATGGGTACTAGAATAATTAATGTAAAAGACTTTTCAATCACTCCAGGTTCAAGATATAGAGATGAAGGTAAAAAATCTCACTCTGGTCAAGAATTTAGAGAAGATTATCTAGAGCCTTTGTTTAAAGAAATAATTGAAACTGATGAAAAACTCATAGTGAATTTAGATGGGACTATAGGTTATGGAACTTCATGGTTAGAAGAAGTATTTGGCGGTTTAGCAAGGATTTATGGAAAAAAAACAGTTTCCGAAAAAATAATATTTATTTCAGATGAAGAACCTTATTTAATAGAAGATTTAAATGAATATATTAAAGATGCTTAAACATAGTCGGATAATTATTTCATGCATAATTGGAGTTTTAATTGGAGTTTGCGTAAGTCTATTAATTAAAAAATATTCTTCCCTTTATATTCAAAGTCAAGTTGGTTTTGAAATAAATCCGCTTGAAATTTTTTCAATATTAATTAATGTTTTCCTTGCAATATATATAACTAGAAACTTGTCTAAACTAAACGATTTAGAAAAAACTGAAAAAGAATTGATTATAGGTTATATAAAAGATTATAAATCTGAATTTTCTAATAAAATTAATAAATTACTTGAACAAGGAAATTTTGAAAGTCCAATAACTAATTCAAATTTTAAAATACTTAGAACTAGAATTTCATCAATTTTAAATCTAGCAACCGAACATAATTTTATTATTAAATCTGACGAAACAGTTGTCGATATTAATAAAAAAATTACTGAAATTTGGGAATTTTTCACTGATGCTCCAAAAAAAGTAAATCCAAAATCACCTAATTCTGTAAAAGTAGATATTGAGAGAATCAACCTTGAGAAAACAACAAGAATTGAAACATCTACTGTAGAATTAGAAAAGTTACTATTTCAATTGATAATTAAAATTAACAAAAAGTAAACACGATGGCTCAGATTTGAAATCGAGCGTATCGAATTGACAAAGTAATCCTTGTCATCGAGTAAAAGAAATGATGGGGAATACAATCCCCCACCCCTACGCCAATCCAATGCCGCCGGGCCGGGCGGTAGCCAAAAGTAATCCAACAGAGCGGCCGTCCGGAGCGCATACAAGAGGATTAGGTTTTATCATCAAACCCCTTAGAAGGGTCGTTGGGTTTGATGATGCTGTTAATGACTTCTTGGGTAAAAAAGTGTTTGGGGTAATAGTACCTACGCCCTATTTGAGTGCAGGGCACGATGCCTTTCTTGCGAAACCGTTGCAGGGTTGAGGGACTGCATCTTAAAATGCGTTCCATTTGGTCGCTGTTAATCAGCACTTCGTCAAGCTTTGCTTTTTCGGCTTGTATGCTGTCTCGTAGCTCTTCTATAGCCCGGAGCAGCTTTGCCAGGTCTTTACGGTTCATAGTATTACGGTTAGGTTAAACATCAATACCAACAGCAGTATTTGTAAGCTAATTTATACAATAAAATAATACTATACAAAAATTTCTGTCATTTATTTCTGAATTTTAACATTTTAACCTGTTGAAATCAAGATACTTACCCTAATTCCCCGTAAAAACGATGGTTCGGACAGAGACAATCAAGGCATGGTCATTAAAAGAAAGTGCCTGAGCGTTATTCTCTTTTGACACGTTGCAGTGGCAGTACCGGGAAAAGAGCCTTCTTTTCAAAATATTTCAAAAACAGTGGTTTATATCATTTACTTTTATATTTTTAACCCATTATTATTAACTCTAATCCCTATTCAATGAAAAAAATCCTTTGTTTACTCAGTGTTTCTTTACTGTTCCTGGCTTCTTGTTCCAGTTCAAGTGACAGTAGCTCTCCTGACAATCCGTCTTCCCAAAACCTCTTATTAAAGAAAATCGTTGAAGGCGATGTTTTGCTTGGAGGAAACGAGTCTAATTTTACCTATAACGGCAATAAGCTTGTTGAAAACAGACATACCGCAGATACCGACCTCTTTTCGGACATCTATACTTACACAGGTGATGTTATCACCAAAATTGAAAAGTTTGGAGTATACAACGCCGGAACCCCGGATGAAACTAATGACCTTCTTTCTACAGATGAGTTCCAGTACAATGCCAATAATCAATTGGTTCAATTTAAAACCACTACTCCCGATTCTGATGTTATTATGATTACCACCTATACCTACAATGGGAATACCGTTACTTTTGAACAATACAAACATTATCTTACTGATGCGCCGGTATTGCTAAAAAGCGGAACCATTACGGTACAAAATGGCGAAATTGTTCAATTGCACATGTCAACAGAGTTTGACACTGTTAACTACAATTATACCTATGACGCCAAAAACAGCATCTTCAAAAATGTGGTGGGATATGATAAATTACTTTATGCTACTATTATCGGAAAACAAGGGAACTTAATTATGGTGGATTCTATTGTGGGCGGTAGTGTACACAATTTTGTAAATGGTGAGTTCCAATACACCTACAACGCAAACAATTACCCGGTAACGGCAAATCAAAGCATGTTTGGATCAGTATTGCATACTTTCCAGTTTAGCTACTACTAAAAAATAATACCCTACGATTTAAAACAAACCCTTTAGCGCCTCAACGCTAAAGGGTTTTTTAGTATAGCCTGCCTCGTGGTTTTTACTCCCCGTTACCACGTAAGTTCTTTAGCGTGGTTTCGAACAGAAAGGGCCTGAGCGTTATTCTTTTTTGGCTTGGTAAGAAATAAATTGTATGTTTGGGTGAGTAAGTGTATTGACAAGTATGCAGCAGATTTCAGAAACTCAACAGAAAAAAGCATGAAAGAAAAAGTCTTATCGTATTCCGTAATTAGTTTGGTGTTACTAAACGTTTGGACGCTATATGTATTCTTCGATTATTTTTCTGAAAAGGATAAAATGTTTCACGGTTTAAGTTTATTTTTCAATTTTGCTTACACCCTTTTGTACGCTGTGGGATTGGGGTGCATTATGTTAATTATCAGGCTGATTTTTCATTTAAAATGCAAAATAAATCTACTAGCATCGAACTTTATTTACATTCTTTGCGGAGTATTTAATTTGAATAGTTTTATTATTTGGTTAATTTGTATGATTTTAAAAATCCTGGATTTTGAGAATGACATCTTAGCCTATTTAGCCATTGGTTCTTTGTCGATTTCCAGTTTTATAATTTTAGATATCTATAAATCCTGTTTCAAAAACGAAAAGCGTGAGAAAACCATCGCGTAATAGCGTTTGGAACAACAGCCAGCAACAGATAAACAAAAGAAATCATTCCGTAACTGTTGACTGCTCTTGACGAGCATCGGCACATTAGCAACTCTATTTTGAAACACATTATAAAAACCATATTATTCCTGATTGCTTTTGTTTTCTTGGGATGTGAAAAGAAAATCACAGCTGAAGAATTCGAACAAGGTGTTTTTGATGCATTATTGGTCAAAATCGTTGATTCAACCTATACAGACCAAAGACTGTATACCTGTTTTCCGGAACAAGGAAAACCCATGTACGACAAAAAAGGAAGATGGATTGGCTTGGATACTGTTGGTCAGCATCAAAGAGATTTGGAATGTGAAGTCAAAAGGGCGGCGTTGGAAAAAGATACGCTGAATCTGATTATCGCATTAGAAAACAAAGGAATGATTACGGAGCAAACGGACTTAAGCAAATACAAGAGTCCCAAATTTATATTCAGACACTTGAGTGAACATCCAAGAGGTAAAGATTTAGAATATACCGAATGGAAAACCGAAAAAAAGTTTGCCGGAGTCATGTCGTTTTCACGAATACGGTTTGACACAAAAAAAGAATCCGGAAGTTTAGATGTTGGCTATCGGTGTGGCGGAAAGTGTGGCTTAGGTTATACGGTTTATATTAAGAAAATAAAAGGCGAATGGGTGATTGTTAAAGTTGAGGAAACCTGGATTTCGTAACTACTAAACTGATGGTTCGTTGACGTCAGTCTTTCGGGTGGTTTTGACCTGTTCGGCTTTAGACCTCGGGTCATCATCAAAAAATACAGCATTAAAAAAATGATTATCTTTAAATCCAATAATTTAAAGAATCGGTCACTGCGGTGCGTCTCTCCATCTAAACCGAAAGAAGCAATTTCAATAATAACTCTAAAACTAAAAAACATGAAGAACCTATTAAAAAGCACATTGTACTTGGCTGTTTTTGCCTTGGCCGGAATCTTATTTCAAATTAGTTGCTCCAATTCAGACAATCAAAGCCTGAGTACCGCCTCGCAAAACAAAGTTATCTATACGTCAACCAGTTCAGGTACACAAACCATTTGGACCTGTAATTATGATGGGACTAACCTAACACAAATTCCGATTACATTACCTTCCAATCTTCATTTTAGTGTGTCTCCCTCAAATGCGGATGCCAGACTGTCTCCCGACGGGCAAAAGATATTCTTCAAAGCCTATAACGATACCAGTAGTGAAACCGAAATATATTCTTGTGATATTACAGGAACAAATATTCAATTGGTCGCATCGCCAAACAATTCTGCCGTACTAACATACCATGTAAATTAAAAAGGCCTACCACAGTGGTTTACTTCTCCCTTCACTGCTTCAGCTATGGTGGGGTGCGGAATAACAGCCACTCAAAAGTAATAACAACAAGCGTATGGCTACCCGTTAGTGGCAAGCGCAACCGATTAAAAACTAAAAAAAACATGACCGATACTTTAGAAATCATACAAACGACTGCCCTGGACGAAAAAGCAAAAGAACAGGTTCTTGATTTATGGAATAACGAGTATCCTGAAAAGCTTGCACACGAAAGCTTGGCGGCCTTTGACCGTTATTTGCAGCATTTATCCAACCTGAATCATTACTTGTTGGTAAACCGCGAAAATAGCATTTGGGGGTGGGCTTTGACATTTGAAAGAGAAAATGAAAAGTGGTTTGCCATCCTGGTATCTGAAAAAATAAAAGGAAAGGGATTCGGACGCAAAATGCTGGATGCCCTCAAAAAAGAGGAAACGGTTTTACATGGCTGGGTAATTGACCACCATCATGACCGAAAAAAGAATGGAGAACCCTATGTTTCCCCGTTGGCGTTTTACAAAAAATGTGGTTTTAAAGTACTGGATAACGAAAGACTTGAACTGGATATCATTTCAGCAGTAAAAATAAAATGGACGAGGTAAAAGAAATAAGTAACTTAGTACCATTGCAACACATAACATGCAAATCATTAACCAATACAATTACCCATGGGACTATTTTCAGCCTTGATAGGAAACGCCGGCACCGTAACGGTGGAAGAATTAAAGAACAAATACGGAAAACTGCTGACCGACAATGAAGACATTGAACTGGGCTTCAAACTCATTCGGGATACCTTTATTTTCACCAACAAACGACTGATTTTGATTGATGTTCAGGGGATGACCGGCAGCAAGGTAGAATACAAATCGATTAGCTATAAAAGCATATCCCGATTCAGCATTGAAACCGCCGGAACCTTTGAATTGGATGCGGAATTAAAAATATGGGTGTCCAGTGAGCAAAACCCCAGCATTAAAAAACAATTCAACAAGTCGGTGAATGTATATGACGTGCAAAAGGTCTTGGCAACCTATGTGCTGGCATAAGCTGTTCCACAGAACAGCTATGACAAGTCGGCTGGCATGTCACCGGGTAACATTTGCTATACCATCTTTAAAAAAAACAGCTATCTTTATACTTTCCTAACTCTCCTCTCCTATGGCAGAAAACAAAACCAAACCTACCGAGGCCAGCGTAAGTGCCTTTTTGGCGACAGTATCCTCAGAAAAAAAGCGGCAGGACTGCGAAACCCTGATAAGCCTGTTCAGCCAAGCCACCGGATTGGCTCCTCAAATGTGGGGACCGGCCATTATTGGTTTTGGCAGCTACCATTACCGCTATGACAGTGGCCGCGAGGGCGATGCACCCCTGGCCGGCTTTTCGCCACGGGCTGCCAACATCTCGCTGTACCTTTCGAGCCATTTTGAAAACAGAGAATCGCTGTTGCAGCAGTTGGGCAAGCACAAAAGCGCCAAGGCCTGTGTGTACATTCAAAAAATAGAAGATATTCATACCGATGTGTTGACGCAAATGATTCAACTGTCGGTAGCCCACATCAAAAAACTATATCCTAACCCTTAAACTTGATAACTATGAGACTCTATATGCCATTGATTTTTATAGTACTTTTTGTCGGCTGGGCCCTCTACCACCTGCTCGTCAAAAAAGATTTGCATCGGTACAAAACCGAAGCCTACGCCGGACTTTTCTTTATACTGGTGTGGGGTCTGATTTATTATTGGATCGAAAACTAAAAACCGCTATGCACGCACTCACCGATACCTGGCATATCAACAACCGTATCAATCTGTATTTGCTGGATGCCCTGACCGACGAACAATTGACTGCCGTTTCGGCGTCCAAGGGGCGCAACGTTGGAGAACAGTTTGCCCATCTACACAACGTGCGTCTGATGTGGCTCAAGGTAGCGGCAGCGCCATTGTGGGAAGGATTGGCTAAATTGGAAAAAGGGAACCCACTGACCAAAGTCCTTCTGACCGAAGCCCTAGTGCAAAGCGGTGAGGCTATAGCTCAGCTCCTTGAAGACGGAATGGCAACCGGTAAAATAAAAGGCTTCAAACCCCACCCTACTGCCTTTGCCGGCTACCTGCTGGCCCACGAAGCTCACCACCGGGGGCAGGTCATGATGACCCTCAAACAGGCCGGACACAAGGTGGATCCTAAAATAGCCTTTGGCCTTTGGGAATGGGGCTCGCGGTAAAACAGCCTCTCCGTTAGTGTTAAAGCTGGCGTTTCATTTGTTTTTTTAAGCTATTTTCTGTATCTTTAGCTACGTAAATACCACAACTTTTATAGCAAATCATTAACAAGAGCCCGTATTGGCTCCTACCCTAGTATTGTCTGTATGAGATGGAGAAAACAAAATCGACTGGCATTGGCCGCTTTTATTACCGCTCTGGCAGTATTATTGTTGTTGAGCCTGTTACTTTTTGTAACCTTAGACAAAAGCAACAAAAGAAACGCCTCCGTAAAACACACCTATGAGGTGATGCAAACCGCTGACAACTTGCTCTCTGCACTCAAAGATGCGGAGTCAGCCCAACGCGGGTACATCATTACACATAACCCTCATTTTTTAAAACCGTTGACGGCTTCTGTCATCGCCAAAGACAGTCTTTTCGAACGACTGAGTGCTCTGACGGAAAACAGCCCGGTACAACAACGACGGTTGACGCATATAAAAAAACTGGTCAAAGCCAAATACGATTTTATCTATGGGTCACTGGCTACACTGGAAACTGAGGGCCAGCAAAAAACAATCGCACTCATTACAGAGGGTCACGGCAAAAAACTAATGGACAGCATCAGGCTGCACTTCAATCGGTTCAACGCCCACGAAAACAATCTGTTAGACGATCGCATTGCCAAAACCACCCGCTCGGTCAATACCTTTAAAGTGGTCATCCTTTTGGGTAGTTTCTTTACCGTTGCTATTTTTCTAATTACCTTTTTAAAACTATTCAATCAAATCAAACTACGCCGCCAACAGGAAGAAAAACTGTTTGTACAAAACCAATGGTACAACCAAACCATGGTGAGTTTGGGCGATGGAGTTATTACTACCGATACCAATGGAATTATTACTTTCATTAACAAATCGGGAGCACAAATTACGGGTTGGAATTATAAGGATGCGTTGGGCAAACATGTCGATTTAGTGTTTGACATAGTAAATGTCAACGTAACCGGCAACACCATCAACCCAGCCACCAAAGCCATGAAAGAAAACCGCATCGTGCTGTTGGAAAAAAACACCCAGCTGGTTCAAAAAAACGGCACTAAAATATATATTGACGACAGCGGGGCTCCCATTCACAACAGCGAGGGTGATGTAATTGGTTCAGTCTTGATTTTCAGGGACATCACAGAGAAGAAAAATGCCGAAGACGAAAGAAATCTGTTTTTTACCTTGTCTATTGACATGATAGGCATAGCTGCCATGGACGGGTATTTTAAAAGCATCAGTCCCGCAGTGGAAAACATACTGGGGTATACCCAGAAAGATTTTTTGACCAGAGGTTTTTTAGAGTACATCCATCCGGACGATATTGAAAAAACCAATCAGGAAGTTGAAAAACTGGCAAGGGGAATCAATACCCACGACTTTGTCAACCGCTACCGTTGCAAAGACGGCACCTACAAATGGATTGAATGGAGTGTCACCATGGTCAACGAGTTAATGTATGCCATAGGGCGCGACATTTCCGAGCGTAAAAAAGCAGCCGAAGAGCTGATGGCCTCACACAAAAAATTCTATCAAATCTTAGAGTCCAATCCCGTGTCTATTGTCATTTCCGATGTCAAAACCCGACACATTATATACGTAAACGACTCGTTCTGCGCCATGTCTGGCTTTGAAAAAAGCAACCTCATTGGTAAAACCACACATGATTTGGACACCATCAGTACCGAAGAAGCCGATAGGATTTTATCAAAAGTAGCGGCAGGCGGTGGACAAGAACGCAATATGGAATCGAAATTAAAGCGAATGGATGGTGAGATGATTGATGTTTTGTTTTCGGTTGAAACGATTGAAATAGATGGCAATTTGTGTTACATAGGCTCTTTTATAGACATTACCGAACGTAAAAAATCAGAAGAGAATACCAAACGCATGAACCTGAGTTTGGAAAAACGGGTAGAAAAAAGAACGGCCGAAATCATCAAACAAAAGAAATTTACCGATGATATTTTAAACAAAATCCCTACTGAAATAGCTGTATACGACAGCAAAGAGCAGTATTTGTATGTCAACCCCAAAGGAATTGAAAGCGAAGAAATCAGGGATTGGATTATCGGCAAAACCGATTTTGACTACTGCAAACTAAAAGGATTAGATCTTACCATAGCGGAAAAAAGACACGAATCATTTCAAATAGCCAAAAAGAACGAAACAGCAGAATGGATTGACGAACTCACCACCGAGGACGGAGAAGTAAAATACATGCTCCGCATTCTGCATCCGCTGGAGGGCAATAAAAAATACATTCTGACCGGTTATGATATTACCGAGCTTAAAATGGCGGAAAAAGAAAAACTGGAGTACATCAACAACCTGGAGGAGATGATGTTCATCACTTCGCACAAAGTACGCCACCCGATTACACAAATTATGGGGATTTCAAATTTGTTAGAATATGAACTGAGCAAAGAAGAACTGGGACAAATGTTGAGCTATGTGAAGGATTCCGTTACTTCTTTAGACACCTTCACACGGGAATTGACTATGTTCATCCATAATTTGAAGAAGAAAACCTAAACGGGTTTGGATTATAGTGTATGCAAAAAGTTAATTCGGATGCCTATTGGTTGCCGTTTTACTATTTTTGGTCCCTCAATCAATACTTTCCAAAAATATGAAACGCTTTGCTGCTTTACTGCTCACGATATGGATTTCGGCCAATGCCCAAGGTCAGGACTTTTCCGGGCAATGGAACGGCTTACTCAAGGTACAGGAGGTGCAATTGCGCCTTGTATTCCATCTGATTAAAACCCATACCGGTTACTCGGCTACTATGGACAGCCCCGATCAGGGAGTCAAAGGCGTACCGACAGTAGTAACCGTTGAACAAGACAACATTACCTTAAGCATTGCAGCCGCTCATATTACCTACCATGGTACGCTGAAGAATGAAAAAATAGAGGGAACGTTCCAACAGGGAACAGCAGCATTTCCGATGACTCTCAACAAGGAAACCGAGACGGGTACCACTTTTAAAAGGCCACAAGAACCTCAGGAACCGTTTCCTTATTACACAGAGGAAGTCACTTTTACCAATCCGAAAGCGGATAACATTACTTTATCGGGAACCCTGAGCCTGCCCAAAAAAGAAGGAGTCTTCGCCGCAGTAATACTCATCAGTGGCAGTGGTCCTCAGAATCGCGATGAAGAACTGCTGGGGCACAAGCCTTTTTTAGTACTTGCTGATGATTTAACGCGACACGGTATAGCTGTTTTGCGTTATGACGACCGGGGCGTGGCCCAATCCAAAGGAAACTTCAAAACCGCTACCACCGCTGATTTTGCCTCTGATGTGCAAAGTGCATTGGATTATTTAAAAACCCGAAAAGAGATTAATCCGAAGAAGATAGGCTTACTGGGACACAGCGAAGGAGGCCTCATAGCCCCTATGGTAGCCGCAGAATCCAAAGACGTCCGTTTTATCGCTTTATTAGCCGCACCGGGCCTCCGGGGGGACGCACTGCTATTGCAGCAACAGGAACTGATAGGCAAAGCCTCGGGAGCCACTGCCACCGAACTGAAAGATACCCGTATCATGAACAGTTATTGCTTTAATGAGGTACTCAAAGCCAAAGACGAAGCGGTACTCAAAGCCGATTTGATGCGATACCTGGCCGGCATACTGAAAGACACTCCCAAAGAACAAAAACCGGAGAATTTGGCTGATGAAGATAATGCCGCCATGCAGGTAAGCCAAATTTGTAATCCGTGGATGCTGTACTTTTTGCGATACGACCCTACTACTGCATTGGCAAACGTAAAATGTCCAGTGTTAGCCATAAACGGAGCTCAAGATTTGCAAGTGGCTCCTCAAGAAAATTTAGATGCCATTGAAAAGGCTTTGCACAAAGCAGGAAACCAAAAAGTTACCACTAAGGTGTTTCCAAACCTGAATCATTTGTTTCAGGAATGCAAAACCGGGTTGCCTGATGAGTATGCTGCCATTGAACAAACCTTCTCACCTGTTGCTTTAAATTTTATCACCCAATGGATTCAGAATCAAACAAAATAACTTCAATTGCTTTTGAATCCGAAATCGCAATCATAGGCATCAATCCGTTTGTATTCCTTCCGGAGGAAGTGCTGCAACTGTTATTTGTCCAAGCAGGAAAAGACAAAGGAAAAATTCCGGTAAATATAACTATAGAAGGACATCCGTTTACACAAACGCTGGTCAAATACAGTGGCTACTGGCGGTTATATCTCAACACACCCATGCGAAAAGCAGCCGGTAAAGAAGTGGGGGACACAGCCGTTTTTACCATTGCTTTTGACCCAAATCCACGTGAAGTAGCCATACATACTAAACTAATTAAAGCACTGGATTCCAATTTAGAAGCTAAACTTGTTTTTAATAGTCTACCTCCCTCAAGAAAGCTTGAAATTGTACGATACATATCGTTCCTGAAAACCGAGGATGCTATAGAGAAAAACGTGGCCAAAGCCATTCGCTTTCTGTTAAAAAAAGAACGATTTATCGGTAGGGACCACCCTTAAAATTTATGACTTCAAACGGAGTTTCGCAATGCAATTTTAAGTACATTTGTGTTTGCCTTTCTCTTCCACTCTCTCTTCCTGCTACATGACCGTTCCACGTGTTGGAATATCACTGTTTATTAACTTCTAAAAAGGAATACGTATGGAATCACAACTAGAAGAAATCCGGGAACAACAAAAAGCCTCATGGGATAAGTTTTCGCCGGGTTGGAAAAAATGGGACACCTTGATGATGGGTTTTCTGCATCCTATGGGGGCCGAAATCATCAGATTGCTCCAGCTAAAGTCTACTGACACTGTCTTAGACATCGCTGCCGGAACCGGAGAACCCGGATTGACTATTGCCTCACTTGTTCCGAAAGGGAAAGTGATCATCACAGACCTATCAGAAGACATGCTTGAGATTGCTAAAGAAAATGCCTTACTGAAAGGCATCAGCAATATTGAAACAAAAGCATGTGATGTTTGTGAATTGCCTTTTGAAGACGACACTTTTGACGCCATCAGTTGCCGTTTTGGTTTTATGTTTTTTCCGGATATGCTGATGGCTGCCAAAGAAATGGCAAGAGTCTTAAAACCGGGCGGTCGCATAGCCACTGCGGTTTGGAATGGACCCGAAAACAACTTTTGGATAACCGCTACCATGGATACCATCAAAAAAAACATAACGCTTCCGCCTCCGCCTCCCGGAGCACCGGGAATGTTTCGTTGTGCGGGTGATGGCTTTATGACCAACCTCTTTACCCAGGCCGGATTGAAAAACGTATCCCAAACCGAAGTAACGGGCAAACTGAAAATACAAACCACAGAAACCTACTGGACCATGATGACCGAAGTAGCGGCACCGATAGTAGCAGCGCTAAGTAAAACAGATGAGGCGACCAAAGCCAAAATTAAAAAAGAAGTCTTTGAAAAAATCAACGAACGCTATCCGGAGGGACAGGTAGCTATTGATTCGAGCGCTTTGGTAATCTACGGAGAGAAGTAAAAATTCACAAATTTGTAACTATAAAGGGATAAAAATACATTATCCCTTTTTTTGTGTTGATTAATTTGGACTACATTAAAAAAAATACCTAAAAATAGTTTTAATTTGTAGTAAACAAACAACACTATGCAATTTGATCCAGACGAATTAGAGCATTCCGCAGTATACAAGCTGTTAACGGGTGCTGTCATTCCCAGACCTATTGGTTGGATATCCAGCCTTAGCGAAAACGGCATTAACAACTTAGCTCCTTTTTCTTATTTTAACGCTGTGGGCGATGACCCGCCTCATGTCATGTTTGCCGCCGGCAGAAGCAATCATCTCAACAAAGACACCCTCGACAATGTATTGACTACAAAGCAATTTGTGGTAAACATGGTGACCGAAGACATCGTAGAAGCCATGAACATCACGGCACAAGCCGTACCCGCGCATGTAGATGAATTTGAGTTGGCCGGTGTGACTCCCGTGGCTTCCGTCAAAGTAAAACCGATGCGCGTTAAAGAAAGTCCAATCGCTTTTGAATGCGAATTGGTACATCATTATTTTTTGGAAGAACACAAAAAAGGTGGTGCCTGTATTCTCATTGGCCGCATTGTAATGATGCACTTTGATGACCGGGTATTGCTTGAGCATTATAAAATCAATTTAGAAAACTACAAGCCTGTTGCCCGATTGGCCGGAGCCAATTACAGTAAATTAGGCGAACTATTTGCCATCAAAAGAGGATAACCTTTGTGGCCTTAAACAAACCAAAACAAATGAAAATAGCCGTTATAGGTGGTGGTCCGGGTGGACTCTACTTTTCCATTCTAACCAAAAAAGCATTACCCGATTGCCAAATTGATGTATACGAACGTAACAAACCGGACGATAGTTTTGGCTTTGGCGTAGTATTCTCAGATGAAACATTGGGCGAATTCCTGAAACGCGATATGCAGTCCTACGAGTTAATCCGAAGCCGATTTGCTTATTGGGACGATATCATTGTGGCCCGAGACGGAGAGCAGGTAAGCATTGCCGGAAATGGTTTTTGCGGCTGCTCGCGAAAAACACTCCTGAAGTTATTGCACCAGCGCTGTGAAGAAGAAGGAGTGCGTTTGCACTTTGAACAAAACATTGACGACCTCAGCACCTTTCAGGATGCCGATATCATTTTGGCCGCTGATGGGATTGCCAGCAGCATCAGAACACAATATGAAGCAGCATTCGGAACCAAGATTACCTTAAAGAAAAATCGTTTTGTATGGTTAGGTTCAACCAAACCCTTGGATGCGTTTACCTATTTTTTCAGAACCACACCTCACGGAACCATCGTAGCACACACCTACCAATACGAAGCCGGTATGAGTACCTGGATTTTTGAATGCAGTAACGAAACCTGGGAAAACTTAGGCTTTGAGGTGACCAACGAAGAAGATACCATACACAAGCTTGCGGAAATCTTCAAAGAAGAACTAGACGGGCATCCGTTAATTTCAAACAAATCACACTGGCGTCAATTTCCACACGTAACCAATGAAAAATGGTATCATAAAAACATTGTGTTGCTGGGTGATGCCAAAGCTACAGCCCACTACTCTATCGGTTCGGGAACCAAACTGGCTATGGATTGCGCCATTGGCTTATCGGATGCGGTAATTGCTCATCCTGTTAATGTACAAGCTGCCTTTGAGCAATACGAGAAAACCCGCAGGAATACTGTAGAAATGATTCAACATGCCGCCTTAGTGTCTTTGGATTGGTTTGAGCATATGGATCGAAACATACAGCACCCGTTTTATCAGTTTGCGTTTGGCTGCATGACCCGTTCTAAAAAAGTGACTTACGAAAACCTACGATTGCGTGATTCGTCTTTTACCGATAAAGTGTTGCATGAATTCAATACGTTACACCGTAATCCGGAAGGAAATCCGGCTGCCTTTACGCCATTTAAACTCCGTGACATGACATTAACCAACCGCATCGTCATGTCGCCCATGGGACAATACAGCGCCACGAACGGAAAAGTCAACCACTGGCATTTGGTACACTACGGCAGCAGGGCTACCGGTGGCGTAGGACTGATTATTACCGAAATGACTGCCGTATCAGAAACCGGTCGCATCACAGAAGGCTGTGCCGGAATTTATACGCAGGAACAATTAATGGATTGGAAACCTATTACAGATTTCATTCACCAAAACACCAAAACTAAAATCGGAATCCAACTGGGGCATTCGGGACGTAAAGGAGCCGTAAAAAAGCCTTGGGAAGGCGCCGGAGAACCTTTGGCCTTGCCATGGGAATTACTGTCCGCCTCTGCCATTGCTTTCAATGAAAAGTTTGCTGTTCCCAAAGAAATGACAACCGAAGACATGGATGAAGTAACGCATCAGTTTGTCCAAGCTACTAAAAATGCTCATGAAGCCGGTTTTGACTTGATAGAACTACAAGCCCATCATGGATTTTTATTAGCCTCTTTCCTATCACCGTTAACCAACATCCGGACGGATGCGTTTGGCGGAAACATTGAAAACCGAATGAAATTTCCGTTACGGGTGTTCAGTGAGATGCGAAAAGCTTTTCCACAGGACAAACCTATGTCGGTTAGGATTTCGGCATCCGATTGGGCTGCAAACGGAATTTCAGAAACAGAAGTCATTACAATAGCCGAGGCCTTCAAAAAAGCCGGAGCCGATATCATTAATGTTTCTACCGGAAATACAGTAGCACATCAAAAACCGCAAACCGGCAGAATGTGGCAAACACCGTTTGCCGATGCGGTACGCAATACCGTTCATATTCCAACTATTGCCACGGGTTACATTCAGGATATCGACCAAGTCAACACCATACTTCTTAACGGACGGGCTGATTTGGTGGCGCTGGGCAGACCACTGTTGGCCGATGCTAATTTTGTCAGAAATGCACAAGCCTATGAACAATTTGAAACCAACGACATACCAAATCAATACAAAACCGGAAGCTCACATCTTTATCCGTTAAAAGCCTCCGAACTGAAACAATTGGAAAACATGAAAAAAGCGTTAAAACCAAAAAGCAACAAAAAGGACTAGAATAATGAAGCATTACGAAGATAATTTCGCTCATGACCACTTACCGGGATTAGACTTACAACCCGACTACAAGTTTCTGGACTTACCTCAGTTCAATCGTCCGGAAATGCTCAACTGTGTACACCGCCTACTGGACTACCATGTTGAGAACGGAAAGGGTAATGCAGTCTGCATTCGTACTTTTGAAACGACCTGGACCTACAACGACCTGTATGAAAAAGCCAATCAAATAGCACATGTTTTAATTGATGATTTAGGATTAAAATCAGGAAACCGTGTCTTGATACGTTCGGCTAACAACCCGATGATGGTCGCTTGCTGGTTTGCCGTTCTTAAAGCCGGAGGTATTGTTGTTGCTACGATGCCGTTGCTTCGGGCTAAAGAATTGACAACCATCATTGAATGTGCGGAAATCTCACATGCCTTTTGCGACAGTGAATTGTCTGACGAAATGCATTTGGTGAAATCGCCATTCCTGAAAACAACCTGTTTTTACCGCAATGCATCATTAGAAACACTGATGCAGGACAAACCTAAAACATTCAACAATTACCACAGTAAATCTGATAGTATTGCTTTGATAGGGTTCACTTCGGGAACAACGGGTTTGCCAAAGATGACATCGCATTACCACAAAGACATTTTAAACATTTGTGAAGCATTCCCGCAATATTCATTACACCCCACTCCTGATGACATCTTTACCGGAAGTCCGCCATTGGGATTCACCTTTGGATTGGGTGGATTGGTATTGTTTCCTTTATATTTTGGGGCTTCTACTTTCCTGATAGAAAAACCAACCCCTGATATGCTCTTACAAGCCATTCAGGACTATAAAATAACCATTTGCTTTACCGCACCTACCGCTTGGCGGGTGATAACCACCAAAATAAACGATTTTGATATTTCCAGCTTACGCAAATGTGTATCAGCTGGTGAAACGTTGCCATTGAAGGTTTGGGAAGATTGGTACAATGTTACCGGATTAAAAATCATTGACGGTATTGGAGCTACCGAAATGTTGCACATCTTTATTTCTTCAAACGAAACCAACATGAAACCGGGGGCTACCGGTGTTGCCATTACCGGATATGAAGCTAAAGTGGTTGATGCCAATGGTAATACTGTACCTCTTAACGAACCCGGAAGATTAGCCGTTCGGGGCATTACCGGTTGTAAATACTTAAACCGAACAGACAAACAAAAGGAATACGTAGAAAACGGTTGGAACCTCACCGGCGATATCTTTCGTCAGGATGAAGACGGGCATTTTTGGTTCGTAGCACGGGGCGATGATATGATTATTTCCTCAGGCTATAATATTGGAGCCATTGAAGTAGAAAGTGTGTTGCTCACTCATGAAGAAATCGTAGAATGTGCCGTAGTAGGATTACCCGACAGCGAACGCGGCATGCTGGTTTGTGCCCACATCGTTTTGAAAGATCAAAGTAAAGCGACTGATAACATGAAGAACCATATACAACACTGGTTCAAAGAAGTAGCCGCTCCTTACAAATATCCTCGAGTAATTTATTTTACCGAGGCTTTGCCTAAAACCGAAACCGGAAAAATTCAACGCTTTAAATTAAAGTCATGAGAAAAGCATTTATAGTTTTCAGCATCACGATACTCTCGATTACTGCCATTCTGATGTATGTCAATTGGAAGTTCAGTTTTTTGTTGTTCATATTCATCCCTTTAGTATTAATGGGATTGCATGATATGTATCAGTCGAAGCAAACTATAAAGCGAAATTTTCCGTTATTGGGCAGAATGCGGTATTTGCTGGAGTCCATCGGCCCGGAGATGCGCCAGTATTTCATTGAAACCGACACTGAAGGAAAACCCTTCAACCGTTTACAAAGAAGTTTGGTGTACCAACGCAGCAAAAAAGAGATTGACACCATGCCTTTCGGAACCCAACTCAACGTTTACGAACCCGGCTACAAATGGATTAATCACAGCATCAAAGCCATTCCTTTTGCTGAAGTGGATGCCAACCCAAGGGTAAAAATAGGTTCCTCACAATGTGAACAACCGTATATGGCGAGTTTATTTAACATCAGTGCTATGAGTTACGGAGCTTTGAGCAAAAACGCTATTATGGCTTTGAACGATGGTGCCAAAGAAGGCGGTTTTTATCACAACACCGGAGAAGGAGGCCTCTCTCCTTATCATCTCAGAGGAGGTGATGTCGTTTGGAATATCGGAACTGGGTACTTTAGTTGCCGTGATGAACAAGGCAGGTTCTCCTATGACGAATTTGTCAAACGAGCCACTTTGGATACGGTAAAAATGATTGAGATCAAGTTCTCCCAAGGAGCTAAACCCGGACACGGAGGTATTTTGCCCAAAGAAAAAGTAACCGATGAAATTGCGGCCATCCGTTTGGTCGGAAAAGACAACGACATAGTTTCACCACCACGACATTCCGCTTTTACTACCCCGCTAGAGTTAATGGAGTTTATCAAAGTATTGCGCAAAGGTTCGGGAGGTAAACCCATTGGCATGAAAATCTGTATTGGGAATAAATCCGAGTTTTTATCGATCTGTAAAGCGATGGTAGCCACCCAAACCTATTTCGACTTCATTACGGTTGACGGTGGTGAAGGCGGTACGGGGGCTGCGCCACAGGAATATTCAGATCATGTGGGCATGCCATTGCGCGAAGCACTTGCTTTCGTTTACGATAGTTTGAACGGCTTCAATATTAAACACGAAATCAAAATCATCGCCAGTGGAAAAGTCATCACCGGTTTTGACATAATCAAATGCTTGTCTATAGGAGCTGATGTGTGTAATTCAGCCCGTGGAATGATGTTTGCCTTGGGTTGTATCCAAGCCTTGGAGTGCCACAAAAACACTTGTCCGACCGGAGTTGCTACGCAGGACCCCAAACTGGTGAAAGGCCTGGTGCCTGAAGAGAAAAGCATTCGGGTAGCCCGCTTTCAGCACGAAACCGTAAAAAGCGCTATGGAACTCATGGCCTCTGCCGGCATCAAACACCCGGACGAGGTTGACCGCACTGTGGTAAGTGCCCGCATTAGCAGCACCAAAATTGAAACCTATTACGAAACCTATCCCGAAATCGAAACCGGCTGCCTGCTCAACGAAAGTACTGTTCCCAAGGAATTTTTGTATTTTTGGAAGAAAGCTGCTGCGGAACATTTTTAAATTTATGCCAATGAAAAAATTACTCTTCGTTTTATTTACTCTACCCTGTTTAGGGCAAGCACCTGCTGTTGAATGGACTAAAATCATTGGCGGAATAAACTATGACGATTTGGGCAGTATCATTCAAACCACACACGACAACGGGTATATCATGGTGGGTGCTACCAGTTCAACCGATGGAGATATTAGTGGTAATCACGGTGGAAATGATGTTTTGGTTGTCAAACTAAATGCTTTGGGAGGCATTCTTTGGATCAAAACCTTTGGCGGTTCTGGATCGGATTCTGGAAAAAGCATTTATGAAACGGCTGATGGTGGTTATATTCTTTGCGGTTCTACCGCTTCCACAAACAATGATGTTACTTTCAATCATGGATTTTATGATGCCTGGGTAATCAAATTAAACACGAACGGCGACCTGGAGTGGCAGAAAACCTATGGAGGGACAGCACAAGATGACAGCTACTGTATAAGACCAACATCAGATGGAGGGTATATTATTGGCGGGATATCGCGTTCGACAAATGGTGATGTGACCGGTAATAACGGTGAATCTGATTATTGGGTAATAAAAACCGACAGTAGTGGTGATATCCAATGGCAAAAAAACTATGGCGGAAGCAGCCTTGATGTTCTAAGTAGTGTGGAGCCAACCTCTGATGGCGGATATATCGTTAGTGGTAATGTTTTTTCAACCAATGGAGATGTGTTGGGCAATCATGGTGGAACTGATTATTGGATACTCAAAACGAACAGTATCGGAATCATCGAATGGCAAAAAACATTGGGAGGATCAAGCTATGAATTTTCGGGAAATATTCACCAAACTTCTGATGGAGGCTATATTGTAACAGGCACAACCCCTTCTGTCGATGGAGACATCACTGTAACAATCGGTCTGGGCGATTTTTGGATTGTAAAACTTAATGCCGCCGGTACTATAGAATGGCAAAAATCATACGGAGGGACAGCAGAAGACAATTCCTATTTCATTCAGCAAACGGTTGAAGGAGGTTATGTTATTGCAGGCATTTCCAAATCGCAGGATGTTGATTTACTTAACAATCATGGCCTTGCTGATTTTTGGATTTTAAAAATTGATATCAATGGAAACACCCAATGGCAAAAAAATATTGGCGGTAGCAATAATGACTACGCCAGTTACATTCAGCAAACCGAATCGAATGGTTTTATTATCGGAGGCAGAACCTATTCAAACGATTTTGATGTAGTACCAAACTATCATGGAAACAGTGATATTTTCATACTAAAACTAGCTCCAGACACTTTGGAAAATAATGTTTTCATAAAGAACAGCCTTTCAATTTTTCCAAATCCGACTACCACGCAACTCCACTTACAAAGTGCAAACAACCTAACAATAGATAAAGTCATCATCACAGATATGATGGGAAAAACCATCTTTCAACAAACTGAAAACACTACCACCATAAACACGCAAAACCTTGCAAATGGTTTGTATATCCTTCAGGTGTTCTCACAAGGAAATAAGTACCAACACAAATTCATAAAAGAATAACATGAACCATCCTTTTATAAAACAAGAAAAAATTCGTTTCAAACATGTGGACTATGCCGGTATCGTCTTTTATCCGCGTTTTCTGGAAATGCTGAATGACTTAGTCGAAGATTGGTTTGAAGAAGCCTTAGACCGGCCGTTTTCAAAGATTCACGAAACCAATGGTATTCCTACGGTAGATTTGAAAGTACAATTCAAAAAGGCCGCGCGCATCGGGGAAGTGTTGACCAAAAAACTATGGGTCGTTAAATTAGGCAGTGCTTCAATAAACTGTGGTTTCCGATTTGAAGACGAACAAGGAAAAACCTGTCTCGAAGGTGAAGTCACACTGGTTAATGTAGCCATAACAGCAAACCGTAACGATATTAAAGCGGAGCCTTTTGGTGAAAACATGAAAGAAAAACTATCCCAATTTTTAATACCTAATTCCTAAATCAACATGGAGTTTAAAAAATTCAAAGCCGCCACAGTACAAACGTCACCCGTGTTTCTCAACGTAGAAAAAACGATTGACAAAGTCCTTTCGTTTGTGAAAGAAGCCAGCAGTAATGGTGCCCAACTCATCGCCTTCCCAGAAGTGTTTGTAGCCGGTTATCCTTATTGGAACTGGATTATGACACCAGTGCAAGGCAGCAAATGGTATGAGCAATTGTATAAAAACTCAGTGGCCGTTGACGATGCTTCAATGCAACCACTCTACCAAGCCGCTAAAGACAACAATATACACATTGTCATCGGGATTAATGAACGGGGCAACAGTTATGGTGAAATTTACAACACCAATCTGATTATTGACAACAAAGGCAACCTAATCGGTAAACATCGTAAGTTGGTACCCACTTGGGCCGAAAAACTTACCTGGACCAGTGGAGATGGTTCTTCTTTAAAAGTATACGATACCGAAATCGGTCCGATAGGCACCTTGGCTTGTGGCGAAAACACCAATACCCTGGCGCGTTTTACGCTGCTGTCGCAGGGTGAATTGATTCACATAGCCAACTACATCTCATTACCGGTAGCACCACCCGATTACGATATGGCTGAGGCAATCAAGATTCGTGCGGCTGCTCATTCATTCGAAGGTAAATTGTTTACTATTGTTTCCTGCTCAACCATTTCTCAGGAGATCAAAGACGCCTTGCGTCCTGACGTCCCGAATGTAGATGAATTGTTGTCACGAAAGAGCTCGGCTTTCTCCGGGTTTATAGGTCCGAATGGTGCCGTTATAGGAACACCTCTTATTGACGAGGAAGGGATAGTATACGCCGATATCGATTTGGAAAAATGCATACAACCCAAACAAATGCACGACATACTAGGGCACTACAATCGCTTTGATATTTTTGATTTAAGAGTCAATATTGCTCCAACCAGAAAGATTACCTTTGTAGCTACACACGAAGAGTTTACTAAAAAATAATTACCCGCGAATAGCCGGCTTACTAGCCCTGATGGCAGTAGCTACCGTGTAGCACGGACAGCAGGAACAAGGAAAACTGAAAAAGCCCAAGCCTTTCGCTCAAAAAATAAAGACATGGAAGAAACTAAATTCTCAGATGACGTTATTGGCCGCGCCCGGGTACAGGACACACCCGAACTCGAGGCCTATTATAAAGAATTGGAAACATTGGGTGCCGGAGCCTTATGGACGGTTGCCAATGATATAGAACCTTGGGAACCCAGAGCCAATTCGGTACCCATGTTGTGGAAATATGATGATTTGCGCAGTTTGGTATTGAAATCCTCGGAACTTGTAACACCGGAACAAGCGGGACGCCGTGTGGTGTATTTGGTAAACGATAAAAGGAAAGACGTTTCTGCCGCTGTGGGTTGGCTCTACACAGGCATACAGGTAACCCGCCCGGGCGAAAGCACTTCGGCACACCGTCACCGCGCTTCAGCCTTGCGCTTTATTATGGAAGGAGCCAAAGGTTACACTGTAGTTGACGGCAACAAAATCATGTTGGAAGTAAACGACTTTGTAATTACACCTAATTCTGCCTGGCACGAACACGGTGTAGAAGAAGACGGTCAAACCTGCATTTGGCAGGATGGATTGGATATACCGCTGGTAAATGCGTTGGAAGCTAATGATTATGCCGTATATGACGGTAAACAGCCGTTGGTTGCTCCTATCAACCATTTACCTATGAGTTACAGTTGTGCCGGATTGATTCCGGCCGATAAGACATGGGACAAACCGTATTCGCCATTGTTCAAATATTCGTGGAGCAAAGTTTACCCTGCTTTATTAGACGCCTTGGTGGTCAACCATCCTGATCCGTTTGATGGTATTTTGATGCAGTATTCCAATCCGTTAACGGGTGGTCACGTCATGCAAACCATGGGGGCTGCCATGCAATTACTCCCGGCGGGTTTCAAAGGGAAAGCACACAAACACACCGGTTCTTTTGTGTACCAATGTGCCAAAGGGAAAGGCTATACGATCATTAACGGCAAACGATTTGACTGGAAAGAACGCGATATTTTTTGTGTACCGTCCTGGGCTTGGCATGAGCATCACAATGCTTCTGATACCGAGGATGCCTGCTTGTTTAACTTCAACGATTTACCGGTCATTGAAGGTCTGGGTTTGTTTCAAGGCAGAGAATATTCTGAGAATAACGGACATCAATTGATTTAGAAAATAACAAACAAAACAAATAATAGACTTTGTTACGCGATAACTCAGTCATTTTGAAACTTAACGAATGAAACTACTGACCTACAAAACACAAGACACTGAACCACGTTTGGGTTTTTTGCACAACAACCAAGTCATCGACATGGAAGACTTTGGTGAGATTTCTAATTTTCCTTTACCAAGCGACATGCTTGATTTGATTGATATGGGTATTGAAATCGTAGAAGAACTGAACGAAATGGTAGCCGAAACACCTGAGAATTTCTTTTCTGAAATTGCGTATACTTTGGATGAAGTAACCCTCTTGGCTCCTATTCAGAAACCGCGAAAAAACATTATTGGTATTGGTTTAAACTATACCGAGCATGTTGCCGAAAGTGCGCGCACACTGGACACTACCGGTAAATTGCCTCAAAAACCAATTATATTTTCCAAACCGCCAACAACAGTTACCGGACCCAATACGGAGGTAATCAAAAACACCAAACTCACCTCACAATTAGACTGGGAAGTGGAACTGGCTGTAATTATTGGCAAAAAAGGGAAATATGTTCCCAAAGCAGAGGCTATGGATTATGTATTTGGTTATACTGTAATTAATGATATTTCCGCCCGTGATTGTCGACGTGAAGGCCAATGGATTGTATCCAAAGGACAAGATACTTTTGCTCCCATGGGGCCGATATTGGTTACCAAAGACGAAATTGCCAACCCTCATAACCTCAACCTTTCATTAAAAGTAAATGGGGTCGAAAAACAAAATTCCAACACTAAGTTTCTACTCTTCAACATCAATGATTTGATTGAAGATTTGAGCACGGTGTTTACCTTAGAACCAGGTGATATTATTGCCACAGGAACACCTTCCGGAGTGGGTGCCGGACGTGACCCGCAAGAGTGGTTGTATGATGGTGATGTACTTGAAGCTACAGTAGAAGGCATTGGTACAATTGTGAATACCGTTAAAGAAATTTAAAAATGAAAAAATACAGAATAGGACAGATTGTACCTTCGTCTAACGTAACCATGGAAACCGAAATCCCGGCAATTTTTCGTTCCCGGGAAACGATTTTGCCGGAACGTTTTACCTTTCATTCGAGCCGAATGAGAATGAAAAAAGTGACCAAAGAAGAACTCGAAGCCATGGATGCTATGAGTCTTAAATGTGCTCAAGAATTGTCAGATGCCCATGTGGATGTGATGGGATATGCTTGTTTGGTCGCCATTATGAGTATGGGACGCGGTTATCATTGTGTTTCCGAAGTGAACCTGCATCGGGAAACCGTAGCCAATGACTTTCCCACGCCTATTGTGACTTCGGCCGGAGCTTTGATTAATGGTTTGAAAGTATTAGGAGCCAAAAAAGTGGCTATTATCACTCCTTACATGCGGCCACTAACTGACTTGGTTGTAGATTATATTGAACATCAAGGATTTGAGGTGGTAGACAGCATTGCGCTTGAAATTCCGGACAACCTGGAAGTAGCGGCACAAGACCCGATGAATCTATTGGAAATTTACAAGCGTTTGGATTTAACCGGTGTTGATGTATTGGTGGCTTCGGCTTGTGTACAAATGCCTTCTTTAGAAGCCATTGATTTAATACAGGCAGCCTGTGGTATTCCGGTGACATCTGCAGCAGTTTGTACCACTTATGAAATGATGAAAAAACTGGGCATTGAAGCCAAGTCAGCCATAGGAGGAGAACTTTTAAGCGGTAAATATTAATTTTCATTTATGTTAAAATTTATTTTTTTAACATGCTGAAATTAAATTCTTTAGTAAATTTGAAACATGATTTTGATTCATCAGTTGAACGTATCGCAGAGATAGCTCAATTCGCAACGGTATCAAGAGGTACCAGTTTATGATAAATCAAAATCAACAAAACGGGAGGTCTATAGCAGGCCTCCTTTTTTTATCCCATTATTGAAACGCCAATCAGTTTTCCGATTCCAAAAGTGATTCCGGCTGCCATCAAACCAAACAGCACTTGACGAAATCCCGAATACCATACACTCTTTCCGGTAAACAAAGTAATACTGGAGCCAATCAAAAACAATCCGAATCCACTCATCACCGTGCTGATTACAACCGCTTTCATCCCACCCCAAAAGAAAAACGGAATCACCGGCAATATAGCCCCCATAGCAAAAAACAAGAATGATGCTACGGCTGCTTCCATGGCAGAACCTTTCAAATCTTCGGGGTTGATTCCCAATTCTTCTTTGATGAGCATTTCATGAGCGTCTGCTTTATTTTGCATAATGTCGTGTGCCATTTGTTTGGCTTGTACTTCCGGTATGCCTTTAGTCATATAGATTAATGCCAATTCTCTCTCTTCCCCTTCAGGATTGGTTTCTAACTCTTCCTTTTCAAGTTGCATTTGGTTTTCATACAACTCCTGAGAGCTTTTTACCGAAACCCACTCGCCCAACGCCATAGACAAAGCACCTGCCAATAAACCGGCAATACCAGTTAGCAATACCTCTTCTTTTCCGCTGGTGGCTCCGGCTATACCCATCACCAAACTAAAATTAGATACCAAGCCATCATTGCCCCCTAATACGGCTGCCCGTAGTGCATTTCCCCCCACGGAACGATGTCTCTTTTCAAAACGAGCCAAGCTAGGTCCGGACACTTTGGTATCATTGCTCAGGATATTCTTCAATATCGTAACATGTGCGGTATCGGATAATGAAGCTTTGGTTTTGGTTTGTTTTCGAGCATTTAATACTCCTGCAGAAATACTTTTTTCGGTATCCAATAAAACCCCGAGAATGTAATCATACCCGATAGTTTTACCAATGAAATGGAGCACTTTAGCACGTCCCGAAGGTGATGGTAGCTGGCTCTCATCCATATTGTTTTTGGCTAAAAAAGCCAATGCATGACTGTGCTCTATGGCACTCATTTGGTGAAACACATTGGCTACATTTTCATCTTCCTCGTTATCACCAAGGACTTTGTATAAATAACTGGCATCAACTTCGGTTTGTATACTTTTAAGACTTACCATGGCATTATTTTTAAATTAGCTAATTTTAACAGAGGTCATACTTAAACTTCCCGCCACCATTTTATCATTGAATAAAGAGAGCGTTTCTCCTTTTTGTTGCAACCCTAAGACATACAATAAAGGCAAATAATGATCCGGTGACGGAATGGCCAAGTCAAAAGCCTTACCTTGGCGGTCATAATCCAGCAGAGGTTGGTAATCCCCATTTTTCAGATAGGTGTTAATGGTATCCCTTGCTTCTATTGCCCAATCATAACCGTAATCGGGTTTATTGAAATTGTGAAAATCGACCAATCTCAGATTGTGTACAATATTACCGCTACCGATAATCAGTACTCCTTTATAACGTAATGATTGCAATTGGTTAGCTAATCGGTAATGAAACTCTGCAGGTTTGCTATAGTCTATACTCAACTGTATTACCGGCACATCAGCCTGAGGATACAAATGTTTCACTACCGACCAGGTGCCGTGATCCAAACCCCATTCTTCATCTAAAAGCACTTCCGTGGGTAATAATAGTTCTTTGGTAGTTGTTGCTAATTCGGGGCTGCCTGGTGCAGGATATTGTACGTCAAACAATTCTTTGGGAAAACCTCCAAAATCGTGAATGGTTTGTGGCATTTTCATAGCCGTTACTTTCGTACCCTTAGTAAACCAGTGCGCCGAAATACATAGTATAGCCGTTGGCTTAGTAAGTGAAGCTACCGAATTGCGAAAACCTTGTACAAATTCATTTTCCTCAATGGCATTCATAGGACTTCCATGTCCAAAGAAAAAAACAGGCATTTTATCAGTATTCGGGAAGTTTTGTGAAAGATGGTGTAGTGCTTTTAAATCAGTCATTAGCAAGGCATATTGTGTAGTATAAAGGTAAACATTTTTGTTTACCTTTTCCCTATTTTTTGAATCTGCAGAAGCAGATTATGAAATTAAAACTAATCTAAATCAAAACTGCTTATCATTAAAAATTATAACCAAATGCCAAACAAAAAAACCACGCTTTTCAACGTGGTTTTCTTCCAATTAACTAAATCCATTATTTATTCAAATAGGAATAAATTTCGTCCTTCATGAAGAGCAATTTGGTTTTCAGTTCGTGCAAAAAAGTATCATTAGCAATTTCCGAACCCATATTGATTCGATGAATTTGATGCTCTATTTCATGATATTCATCAAATAGTTTTCTGAAATGCTCATCAGAAATTTTTAAATCGTGGATTTTCTCTTTGTGTTCCGGGAACTCGTGTAATAAATCGTGTTTTTCCATAGGGTTTACGTATTGTTTGATTATCTTATTTATGGCAATTGGCAGTCTCCTGAATAAATAAATGGAGGTTGCTTGGCGAAATATATGCAATATCTAATCCCATACCGCGAAGTACAAAGAGTATTCCTATGGCAGCTGTTACTATGGGAACAACTTTTTGCAGTTTGCTTCTGAACGGAAAGCTTAAAAAATTAGTTATGTATACTACTCCACTCATCAACGGAACAGTTCCTAATCCGTAAAGCAACATATACAACATGCTCCATCCTACATTTTGCATGGCAATCGCTCCAAATAAAGCAGCATAGACCAATCCGCAGGGCAATAAGCCATTGAACAAGCCAATAGTGAAAAGCGCATCAGGTGACTTTCTTTTGAACTGCTGTCCCACGTTGGTTTTAACTTTTGAAATGAGCCTGTATATCGGTCGGGAAAAATTATAACGGGCGAATACTTTTTCGGGTACCAAAGCCATTACAATCATTAAAATCCCAACTGTTATAGAGATGCGCTGTTGAATTCCGGCCAGATACAATCCTCTGCCCAGCATCCCAAAGAGGAAGCCCAAAGCAGCATACGATGTTAATCTACCCACGTGATACAACATAATCTGCAACGCTTTTTTGGTTGGATTAGTATGTGACACAGGCAACATCATGGCAATAGGGCCACACATTCCGATGCAATGCAAACTGGAGATTAAACCGAATATCAGAGCGGTGAAAAGCATGATTTACTGAAAATAAATCTCTTCTTTATTCAGATATGTTTTCCCATCACAGGTCCATTCTACCGTAATATCCCAGAGACCGCCCACCAGATTTTTTTTAGGTATGAGCAAATCGGAATTAGATAATGTAATTGGGATAACAAAATCTAATTTTTGGTTAGACGGTCTGTACAGGGATACTTTTCCTTTTATTTTTTTAGCATCCAAATCCTTTGGAAAACTTACTGTTATTCCTTCAGGAGTATTACTTATTTTAACTTTTACGGACAACGCATTAGCGTTGTTTTCGTATTCAATATCTTTTTGTACCGTGGCTTCTTTTTTATAGTATTCCTCGGTTACTAACTCATTGTCGTATTGATGGTCAGATTGTACTCTGAACACAAAAAACAAAATAAAACTCATAAACAGCACAAACGCTATTACGATTCCTGTTCCCCAATTAATTTTTCTCATACCTTTAAATTTGTGCTAATCGAAACTTCGCGGTCCTAAGAAGTTGGTCGTTTCATTATCGATTAACTTGTTGTCATTATATACTTCTAATATTAATTTAGTTTTGTCGCTTTCCAACAAAGCTTGTTGGATTTCGATAAACAACGTTCCTTCAGTTATACCTTCTTTTGGCACTTTGAAATAACGCGGCCCCACCATTTTAACTTTGCCTTTTGGCGATACTAATTCTATGTGTACTTTATCAAAGTTGACGGAAGTTTTGTTGACAATTTTGAAGGTGTACACATTGCTGATATTATTTCCTTTATGTTGGAACAATTGTCCCGGTAACCTCAGAACGGTTGCCTCTACTTCATTTCTTAAAAACAACATACCTATGAAAACTCCGGTAAGAATTGTCAGTATGGCTACATATCCTTTCATACGGGTCGTAAAAACAAACTTTTCTTTTTTTACAATTTCATCTTCACTGGCATAGCGAATCAATCCTTTGGGCAAACCGACATTTTCCATCATGCTGTCACAAACATCGATACAAGCAGTACAGTTGACACATTCTAATTGTATTCCGTTACGAATATCAATTCCGGTCGGACAAACATGCACACACAAACTGCAATCAATACAGTCCCCTTTTCCACTTGCCGCCCTGTCTTCTTTTTTATTAAACTTAGCGCGGCCCAATTCCTTTTCTCCACGCACGTGATCATAAGCCACATTGATGGATTTGTTATCCAAAAGCACGCCTTGCATACGTCCGTAAGGACAGGCAATAATACATACCTGCTCACGAAACCAAGCATATATAAAGTAGAATACTCCGGTAAATATCAATAAAGCTATGAGCGTACTGGTGTTGTTGGCCGGTCCTTCTTTTATTAAAAGGATTAATTTATCACTGCTTATTAGGTAAGCTAAAAACACATTGGCAATCCAAAAGGAAATCACAAAAAAGACAAACCATTTGAGCAAACGTTTTCTGATTTTTTCAGCATTCCATTCTTGCTTGTCCAGACGTATTTGTGCGCCACGATCTCCGTCAATCCAAAATTCAATACGACGGAACAGCATTTCCATGAAAATGGTTTGCGGACAAAACCAACCGCAAAAGATGCGTCCAAAAGCAACCGTAAATAAAGTTAGTCCCACCACACCGATAATCATGATGATTACGAAGATGTGAAAATCCTGAGGCCAAAAAGGAAATCCGAACAAGTTAAAACGACGCTCTAACACGTTGAACATCATAAACTGGTGATGATTCACTTTCACAAAAGGAGCAGCAAACAAGAATAACAGCAGAAAATAACTCAACCATTTTCTTCGTTCGTACAATTTCCCTTTTGGGATTTTCGGAAATATCCAGGCTCTCTTACCCTTCGCATCAATAGTACTTATACTATCTCTAAAACTTTCATCTTGTAAATCAGACATGAGGGGACTATTTTATTTTATTACTTAGTTGCTACTTTAGTAGTGTCGGTGGCAACGGCGGCGGCTGGCGTTGCCGCAGCACCATCTTCTTTCCATTCTTTAGCTTCAGCTTCGGTTGGTTTCGGATCTTTTGGATTTGACCCTTGAAGTGACAACACATAGCTGGCTACTTTTTGAATATCGGATGGTTTGATGGTAGCTTTCCATGACACCATTCCTTTACCGTCTCGACCACCTTCCATAATGGTGTTGAATACATTTTTGATTCCACCTCCATTTATCCAGAATTGATCGGTTAGATTTGGTCCGATTTGTCCACCTGCATCTGCACGGTGACAAGCTATACAATTTGTTTGAAAAATAGCTTTACCGGCGGCTAAACTTGGTGCATCGGTTAATAAAGTTACTTTGTCTTTGCTCATCATATCCGGAGCTGTTTTCATATAGGCGTCAACGGCAATCTTAGCTTCGTTGACTTCGGTTTGGTATTCCTGATCCTGGTTGTAATCTCCCATGATATGGAAACGAACCAAGTAGATTCCGGCAAAAATAATAGTACCGTAAAACAAATATACCCACCAAGGCGGCAATAC
This sequence comes from Flavobacterium sp. XGLA_31, assembly GCF_051547105.1. Taxonomy (NCBI): domain Bacteria; kingdom Pseudomonadati; phylum Bacteroidota; class Flavobacteriia; order Flavobacteriales; family Flavobacteriaceae; genus Flavobacterium; species Flavobacterium sp. XGLA_31. The sequence goes on from NZ_JBPTTM010000006.1 coordinate 71,555, forward strand.
ATTATCTAACTCTCTAATGCCGTCGTAATTGTGATCTAACATCACGTCGGCTTCCTGCTCGATCGTTTTGGAACGAGTCAATTTTTTCAAAACATTTTGATAGAAAGCACTTTCGGTAAATGGTACTGATTGTGCCTCTTGTAATTGTTTTTTCTGTTCTTCGGTAAGCATACTGTAGGTTACATTATCTACCGCACTGATGACCACTTCAATGGCAATCAGTAAGAACAAAAACACTACTAAGAACAACGCCACTAGCGGATATTTAACAAAAGCCGGGCGGTCACCTGAGTCGATGAAATATTCCAATGCTCCAAAAACACTGGCAAAAATCAACGGTACTCTGACATATACTGGAATTAATTTTTTCATGATTGTAAAACTTTTGGATTAATTAGTCTTTGATTGGCATTTCGCTTAATTCCTGAATGGTATCTTTTTTATAGGTATACACCCAAAAGAACAATCCAACAAAAAAGGTAAAACAAATCAACAACGAGATGATTGGATAAATAGCAACACCGGCTATGGTTTCTAAATTATGCTGAACAAACTTTAACATGGTGTTTCTATTTATTATTTTTCACTTTAATATCTGTTCCCAAACGTTGCAAATAAGCAATCAAAGCCACAATTTCTCTGTCTTTCATTGGCACAAAAGCTTCCCCTTTAGCAGCTGCTTTGGCTTTGCTGTCTTCGTATGATTTTACAAAGTCAGGATCGTTGTACAGGTTTTTCTCAATGGCTGAAGATTGTGCTTTAATACTTTGTTGGGCATTAGCAATATCTGCATCAGTATAAGGGACTCCTAGCGTTCTCATGGCTTTCATTTTTGTTTCAGTACTTGAGTAGTCCATGGCTTTATTATCAAACAACCATTTGTAAGCCGGCATAATAGAACCCGGAGAAATACTTTGCGGGCTCCACATATGATTAAAGTGCCAGTTATCATTGTATTTACCTCCTTCTCGGTGCAGATCCGGTCCGGTACGTTTAGAACCCCATAAGAACGGGTGATCATACACATACTCTCCTGATTTAGAATAATCTCCGTAACGAACCACTTCAGAACGGAACGGACGAATCATTTGAGAGTGACAACCCACACAACCTTCGCGGATGTACAAATCACGACCTTGTAATTCAAGCGGCGTGTATGGTTTTACAGCAGCTATCGTAGGGATGTTGGATTTTACCATAATGGTTGGTACAATTTGAATAATACCTCCTATTAAGATGGCAACAGTAGCCAATAAAGTCAATTGAATAGGACGTCTTTCCAACCATGGGTGGAATTTTTCTCCTTTCAATCTTCCTGTGCTGATTTTAGCTAATTCAGGAGCTTCTGCTAATTCGTCTTCCACACTGCTTCCTTGTTGTACTGTTTTCACGACATTGTAAATCAATACAATCATACCCACTAAATACAAGGAACCTCCAACAGCTCTCATCCAATACATCGGGATGATTTGGGTAACGGTTTCCAAGAAGTTACCGTATTGTAACGTTCCGTCCGGTTTGAATTGTTTCCACATTGAAGCCTGGGTAAATCCGGCTACGTACATTGGTAAAGCATATAATACAATTCCTAAGGTTCCTATCCAGAAATGGAAGTTTGCCAATTTATCGGAATATAAAGTAGTTTTGGTCAAACGCGGCATCAGCCAGTATATCATACCAAAAATTAAAAATCCGTTCCAAGCTAAAGCACCTACGTGTACGTGTGCAATAATCCAATCGGTAAAGTGCGCAATAGCATTAACATTTTTAAGTGATAACATTGGACCTTCAAACGTAGCCATACCATAACCGGTTATCGCTACTACGAAGAATTTCAATACCGCATCGGTACGTACTTTATCCCAAACACCTCTAAGTGTCAACAAACCATTTATCATACCTCCCCAAGATGGTGCAATCAACATCACAGAGAAAACTACTCCTAAGTTTTGAGCCCAATCCGGTAAAGAAGAATACAATAAGTGGTGAGGTCCAGCCCAGATATAAATAAAGATTAAGGACCAGAAGTGGATGATAGACAATCTATAAGAATATACCGGACGGTTGGCCGCTTTTGGGACAAAGTAGTACATCATTCCTAAGAACGGTGTAGTCAAGAAGAATGCCACAGCATTGTGTCCGTACCACCATTGTACTAAGGCATCTTGTACTCCGGCATATACTGAATAACTTTTTAAAGCAGAAACCGGTAATTCCAAACTATTGAAAATATGCAACACGGCAACCGTAACAAACGTAGCAATGTAAAACCAAATGGCTACATACAAGTGACGTTCTCTACGTTTAATAATTGTTCCAATCATATTGATTCCAAAGGCTACCCAAATGAGTGCGATAGCAATATCAATCGGCCATTCTAACTCCGCATACTCTTTGGACGTTGTAAATCCAAGTGGCAACGTGATAGCGGCGGCTACTATGATTAACTGCCAACCCCAGAAATGAAGGTTACTTAAAAAATCACTGAACATTCTGGCTTTAAGTAAGCGTTGCAAAGAGTAATAAACTCCGGCAAACATGGCGTTACCCACAAAAGCAAAAATTACAGCGTTAGTGTGTAAAGGTCTCAATCGCCCGAAACTAAGGAACGATACACCATCCGTTAAGTTGGGGAACAGAAAGAAAATGGCTAACAAAAGCCCTACTAACATTCCTACCAAGCCAAATACGATACTGGCGTAGAGAAACTTCTTTACAATTTTGTTGTCGTAATAAAATTGTTGCATTTCCATTTTTAAATTGTTTTGGTTTTTATTCTAGGTTTGATATTCTCGTTTTTTGATTTCTGAAGCTCTTCTTTAGCGCTTCCTTTAATCAACTCGTCGTCAAAAAGCATTCTGACTGACGGGGTGTAATCATCGTCGTACTGACCTGTTTTTACGGCTCTCAAGAAAGCATATAAAAACACTGCTGCGACTACGATACTGATGGAGATTAATAAATAAATGACACTCATACCTCTAATTTGTGTAAGCAAAGTTACTCTTGGGACTATTCTTAAAATATGATAAATATCATACCTGTATTTTTATTTTCTTGCAAAATAATTACTCATAATTGTTACAAAACTCACTATGGTAATGGTACTCAAGGGCATAATGATTGCCGCTACTATGGGCAACAGATTGCCGGTTACCGCAAAACTCAACCCTACTACATTATATAATAAAGATAAACAAAAACTCATATAAATCGTACACATAGCATTTTTTGAGTATCCTAAAAAGAATGCAATCTTCTCAAAATGAGAAGCATCCAATATCCCGTCACATGCCGGTGAAAAAACATTCACATTCTCAGAAATGGAAATTCCCACATTACTCTGTGCCAATGCACCCGCATCATTCAATCCGTCACCTATCATCAAAACGTTTCTGCCTTCATTTTGCAGTTTTTCGATGTAAGCCAATTTCTGCTCCGGTTTTTGATTAAATACCAAATGAGTATTCTCGGGCAACATTTTTTCTAAAATGTGTTGCTCTCCATCGTTATCACCGGACAATACAATGAGGCGGTATTTTTTTGCCAACTGCTCAAATAATTGTTCCAATCCTTTTCGGTACTGATTGTTGAAGACATAACTTCCTTTATACACACCGTTAATTTCAACATGTACTTTGGTTTTCTTATGGGTGTTTTCACTCATGTGCTGTAAAAACTGTGAAGAACCTAATTTAACCGTACCTTCCGCAAACTCTGCCAAAATTCCTTTCCCAATAACCTCTTCAAAATGTTTGATTTCCATTTTTTGCTGATGCGGAATAAAATCATAGAGTCGGTGACTCAACGGGTGATTGGAACCTCTGAGTGCATTTTTTAACAACTTTAATTCAACAGCATCCAACGCTTTACCTTCATAGGTAATAGCAGTCTTTTTGTTGGTCGTTATTGTACCGGTTTTGTCAAACACTATCGTATCTACCTCGGCCAGTTGCTCAATGACTGTCGCATTTTTCAAATAGAGTTTTCGTTTTCCCATTATTCGCAAAACGTTGCCAAGAGTAAACGGAGCTGTCAATGCCAAGGCACATGGACAAGCTACAATCAGGATGGCCGTAAATACGTTGAAGGCAGTGGTCACATCGAAAAAAATCCAATAGCCAAACGATACCAATGATAAAGCCAACAACGCCGGCGTGAAATAGCGACTGATTTTATCTGTAATGGATTTGTGTTTCTGTTCTACCTTTTTCTGGAAGACATCATTACTCCAAAGCTGCGTGAGGTAACTTTGTGATACAGAGAATAAAACTTCCATTTCAATGACTTTACCGAGTTGTTTGCCTCCGGCGAAAATTTTATCTCCTGATTTCTTTTCTATTGGTACTGCCTCACCGGTTACAAAACTATAATCGATAGAAGCTTTATCGGAAATCAAAATACCGTCTACCGGAATCAGCTCTTGGTTTCGAATCAGTAGCCTATCCCCTTTCTCAATGTCATAAACCTGTACTGCTACCTCATTTCCGTCGGGAAGAATTTTTGTAATAGCAATGGGAAAATAGGATTTGTAATCGCGCTCAAACGAAAGAAAATCATAGGTTTTTTGCTGGAATAATTTACCCAACAACATGAAGAATATTAATCCGCACATACTGTCGAAGAACCCTTGACCGTAGTTAAAAACGATATCTACAGTACTTCGAATAAACATCACTACGATTCCCAAAGCAATGGGAATTTCAATATTGAGCATTCCTTGCTTAATACTTTTCCAGGCAGCCACATAATATCCTGATGCCGAATAAATAAAAGCAGGTAACGACAAAGCAAAGATTAGCCAACGGAAGAATCCCTTGTATTGGTCAATCCAGAATTCATTCACTTCAAAATATTCCGGAAAAGACAACAACATGATATTCCCAAAACAAAAAAAGGCCACGCCAATTTTATAAATCAACGAACGATCGACTTTCTTTTTACCTTCATCATAATTTTCCAGACTGATATAGGGCTCGTACCCTATTGAACAGAGCATTTCTACAATTTCCTGCAGCGAAGTTTTTTCGGGATTAAAGGTGATGCGGACTTTCTTTTCGGGAAAATTGACCTGAGAAGCATTTATCCCCGCTTGAAGTTTTTGTAGATTCTCCAAAATCCAAATACACGAACTACAGTGTATATGAGGAATGTAGAGTGAAACAATACCCGTTGTATTTTCTCTGAATTCCAATAGTTTGTCAACAATACTTTCATTGGCTAAAAAATCATACTTACCTTTGATATCTTGTGGAGTAGCACCGGGTGCCGACTGGAAATCATAATAACACGATAAATCATTTTGACTGAAAATTTCATAAACCGTTTTACAACCATTACAACAGAAATTTCTACCATCAAAAAACACTTCGCCTTTCTTGACAATTTCGTTACCACAATGGAAACACTGTGATGCATTCATAATTTGCTCATTTTACCTGAGGCAAATTTCCAACAAATGCACAATTTAAAATATGATATATGTCATACTTTCAATATATTTGTATAATTAATATTAATTTCCTGCGATTATATGAGTAAATGTGAGCAATGTATTGTACGCCAATTCAGTTCTTTAAAAGCACTGAACAAGGAGGAGTTGCTCAAAATGGCGGATTGCAAAACTTCGTATACCATCAAAAAAGGAGAACCTGTTTTTGAAGAAGGCGAAATTACAAACGGAATTTATTGCGTCAAGGATGGTGTTTGCAAACTTTCCAAACTTAGTTCCAACGGCAAAGACCAAATTGTAAAATTGGTAAAACCGGGAGAATTATTGGGGCAACGCTCCATGATTAGTGAAGAACCTGCCAACCTGAGTGCTGTAGCTCTGGAAGACATGGAAGTATGTTTCATTCCGAGAAAAGAAATCATGCAGTTTTTTACACAAAACAATGAGTTTTCGATGAACGTAATGAAAACCATTTGCGGCGATTTGAAAGATGCTGACGTGCATATGGTAAATATGGCACAAAAAAACGTTAAGGAGCGACTGGCCGGAACCTTAATTTATCTGGAAGAAAACTTTGGCATTGAAACTGACGGAACACTTCGCTTGCAATTATCGAGAGAAGAACTGGCCGGTATGATTGGTACTGCCACGGAAAGTTGCATTCGTTTGCTTTCCGAACTCAACAAAAGTAACCTCATTGAACTCATAGGAAAACGAATTAAGATTATTGACAAAAACAAGTTACGTCGTTTAGCCGACTAACGAATTCCTATACTCTTGTAACAAAGGATATTGTTTGACTACTAAACAGTATCCTTTTTTTATACATTTACCGCAACAAATAAATTTTACTTTATGAACAAAAGAATACTCACCGCTTTGGCTTTCTTCCTTGCCGTGACCACTCAGGCGCAATTAAAAAAGATTTCGTTAGACGAAGCCGTAATGCAACAAAATCGTACTTTCAGAGCTGATAAATTATTAGGATTTCAATGGATTCCGAATACTACTAAATATGTCTACTATGCGGATACTTTTGCCAAAATGATGACCGCGAATACCAAAGACATCAAAGCCACGGAATTCATTACGCTGGCCGAAATCAACAAAGAGTTGGGGACCAAACTGAAAAATTTTGGAGGAGTCACTTTCATCGATGCCAATACAATACTTATTAATGACGCGGCCAATTATTACACCTATAATGTAACAACCAAAACGGGCAAATTAATTCAAACCACAAGCGAAAATGCCGAGAACGCAACCTTTGACAACGCCCACGAAAACCTGGCATTTACCGAAAAAAACAATTTATATTATTATACCAAAAACAAAGAAAAAGTAGCTGTAACAGCAGAAACCAATGAAGCTATTGTTTCAGGACAGTTTTTTGCACGCAATGAATTCGGTATCAATAATGGTATTTTTTGGTCACCCAAAGCGACATTTTTAGCTTTTTATCAAAAAGACCAAACTGAAGTAGCCGATTATCCTTTGTTGGATATTAATGAAACTCCGGGTAAATTGGACATGATCAAATACCCGATGATTGGACAAAAGAGTGAAAAACCACATGTTGGGATTTACAATTTGGCCACTAAAAAAACCATTTTCATTTCACCCAGAGGCAATTCAGACGATTATTTAACTAATCTTTCCTGGACACCCGATGAAAAATACCTTTTGATTGCGGAATTAAATCGTAGACAAAATGACATGTCGCTAAATGTATACGATGCGGCAACCGGAGCTTATGTCAGAACGATTTTAAATGAAAAAAATGACAACTGGGTAGAACCGGAACACGAAGCGTTCTTCCCGAATGCTAAATCCAACAACTTTGTTTGGTTCAGTGAAAAAGACGGTTTTCAAAACCTTTACTATTATTCCATTGACGGAAAGTTAATCAAACAATTAACCGCCAATAAATTCCCAACACGGGAAATTTTAGGGACCAATACCTCAGGAACAGAAATTTATTTCTCAGCAACTGGAGCCAACCCAACCAATATGTTGGCATATAAAGTGGATTTAAAAGGAAAACAAACTCTGATTACCAAAGACGAAGGCGTTCACACCGTAATTCCTACGGCTGACGGCAATTGGTTTTTTGATGAATATTCCAATCATAGTACTCCTTCCAAATCATTATTATATGACAAGAATTTAAAAGCCACTACTCTTTTGGTAAGCAAAAACAAATACGATGGTTACGTGATGGGAACAGCCGAAATCAAAACCATCAAAGCGGCTGACGGAACAACCGATTTGTACACCCGCTTAATCAAACCAAGTAATTTTGATGCAACTAAAAAATACCCAGTCTTAGTATATGTATATGGAGGCCCTCATGCCCAAATGATAACCAATTCATACCTAGACGGTGCCAATCTTTGGATGTATTGGATGGCTGAACAAGGCTATTTAGTTTTCACTGTAGACAACAGAGGTTCGGACAACCGAGGATTTGCTTTTGAAAGCGTTATTCACGGAAGATTAGGTGTAAACGAAATGGAAGATCAAATGAAAGGTGTGGAATATTTGAAATCATTACCATATGTAGACGGCAATCGTTTGGCGGTTCACGGTTGGAGTTTTGGTGGATTCATGACTACTTCAATGATGTTGCGCAAACCTGATGTGTTCAAAGTAGGTGTTGCGGGAGGTCCGGTAACCGATTGGAAATATTACGAAGTAATGTATGGGGAACGTTATATGGATACACCGGCTGAAAACCAAAAAGGTTTTGACGAAGCCAGCACTCTGAATTATGTAAAAGATTTAAAAGGAAAACTATTACTTATTCATGGCACCAGTGATGATGTGGTAGTCATGCAAAATAATTTTATGTTACTTAAGAAATTTGTGGAAGCCCAAAAACAAGTGGACTTCTTTGCTTATCCTATGCACAAACACAATGTACAAGGCAAAGACCGCGTACATCTGATGACCAAAGTTTTGAATTATGTTATTGACAACAATAAGTAAAACAATCATTCTATAAAACAAAGAGCCAATCAAAATGATTGGCTCTTTGTTTTTATGTCTTTTGCGGTTTCTTTCGTGCTGCCGGAAATAATACGTTATTCAATATCAATCGGAAACCGGGTGAATTGGGATGTAAATCTAAAACAGTAGGTTCATCACCTACTCTATGCTGGTAATCTTCAGGATCATGTCCACCATAAAAAGTAAAGAACCCTTTTCCTTTTTGGCCATGAATATAACGCGCTTCATCATTCAGTTCATTTTTCCCCAAAATCAGTACATTGGATTTGATTAATTCGCTGTCAAACGAGGTCGTTTGTCCCATAAACCCTTTCACCAATTGAGTATGATTTTGACATAACATGCTGGGAATTACATCCCATTTGGCGGAGAATTCCATTAAGGTGAAATAATCTTTTTCAAACGGAATACGGCGCTTTTCAGTCATATCAATATCAGAGAACTCATAATGATCGGGCTTTCGGTCAAGAATAAAATTCTTGAAAGCAAACGTTTTACTGTAATCAATTTTGGACTGATAATTGGGTTCGCTGTCATCTCCATCAAACATTGGCTCGCAAATATCTACTCCTTCGGCTGAAAGCGCGATATCAAAGCTATCCGTAGCCGAACACATGGCAAACATAAAACCGCCACCAATCACAAAATCACGTATCTTTTTTGCAACGGCTAATTTCTCCTGAGAAACTTTACTAAAACCTAACTTGGCCGCCAAAGCTTCTGCATCCTTCTTTTGTTCAATGTACCAAGGAGCATTTCTGTAAGCACCGTAAAATTTTCCATATTGTCCGGTAAAATCTTCATGGTGTAGGTGTAGCCAATCATAGAGCAATAACTGATCACCCAATACTTCTTCATCATAAACGACCTTGAAAGGAATTTCAGCGTAGGTCAGCACCATAGTCACCGCATCATCCCATGGTTGTTTGCCGGGTGGTGAATACACTGCAATTTTGGGTGCTTTTTCCAAGACAACGGTTTCCATGTTTTGAGATGGACTGGAAATATCAGCCAATATAGAAGCCTCTTCAGCATCAGAAAGAATTTCAAAACTCACACCGCGTATCTGACATTCTTTGCGGATTTCAGGAGCATCAGGCAATAAAAAAGAGCCCCCGCGGTAGTTGAGTAACCAACTTGCTTTGTAACTTTTATCCAACGCCCAATAAGTAATTCCGTAAGCTTTAAGATGGTTCTTTTGAGACGTTTCATCCATAGGCAGTAAAATAAAATTAGCTCTGATGGAGAACGAAATCAGCAAAAGAAAAATGTAGAGTGACTTTTTAAGCATTGCTTTAATGATAATTTATTTCAAAGATAATAGATTTACTGTGAAGAAAAGCATAAAAAAATCCCGATTTCCCGGGATTGTTTTTTATTAGAATGGCACATCGCTGTCGTCATCATCTCTATTGATAGTACTGCCAAAAGCTTCATTAGCAGAAGGTAAATTCTTCGTAATAAAAGGATTGTCATCATGGTTCATCTTGGACGGCAAATCATCAAAAGCACTACCGTATTCCTCAAGGTTGTCAAACTTACCGAGACTTCCAATGAATTTCAAACGGATATTCTCTAAGGAACCGTTACGGTGCTTGGCGATAATAAACTCCGCTTGACCAGCTGTTGGGGTTTGCTCATCATCATCCCATTCGTCAATTTTGTAATATTCCGGACGATAGATAAACGATACAATATCAGCATCCTGCTCAATCGCTCCCGATTCACGCAAGTCAGACAACAATGGTCTTTTGCTTGAACCACGGGTTTCTACGGCACGTGAAAGCTGAGACAAGGCAATTACGGGTACTTCCAACTCTTTGGCCAAAGCCTTTAGATTTCTCGAAATAGTGGAGATTTCCTGCTCACGGTTTCCACCTCCTTTACCACCACCTCCTGCTGTCATCAACTGCAAATAGTCGACAATAATCATTTTGATACCGTGTTGCGATGACAAACGACGAGCTTTCGCTCTTAAATCGAAAATAGAAAGCGAAGGTGTATCGTCAATATATAAAGGCGCTTTTTCCAAATCTTTAACTTTGGTGGAGAGCTGTTCCCATTCGTGTTTTTCTAATTTCCCGGTTCTTAACTTTTCAGAGGACAAACCGGTTTCTGAAGAAATCAAACGTGTGATTAACTGTACTGAAGACATCTCCAACGAAAATAACGCCACGGGGGCACCAAAATCAATAGCCATGTTTCTGGCCATCGACAATACAAAAGCGGTTTTACCCATACCCGGACGTGCCGCAATAATAATCAAATCAGAAGGTTGCCAACCTGAGGTTACCTTGTCCAGTTTTTCAAATCCGGTGGCAATACCGCTCAACCCTTCTTTATTCGCAATTTCTTCGATTCTTTTTTTGGCTTGGATTACCAAACTTTGTGCGGTTTCCGAGCTGCGTTTGATATTGCCTTGAGTTACTTCGTATAATTTAGATTCTGCTTTATCCAATAAATCAAATACATCAGTCGTTTCATCATAAGATTCTTCAATGATTTCAGAAGATATTTTGATTAAGCTGCGTTGGATGTATTTTTGTAAAATAATACGAGAGTGAAACTCAATATGAGCCGATGAGGATATTTTTTGGGTAAGCTGAATCAAGTAAAAATCTCCTCCTGCCAAATCCAGTTTTCCGTTCTTTTTGAGTTGGGCGGAAACCGTTAATAAGTCAATCGGCTGAGAATCTGTAAACAATTGAAAAATTGCCTCAAAAATATGCTTGTGAGCATCTTTGTAAAAAGCATCCGGTTGAAGGATGTCAATTACCTCATCCACCCCTTTTTTGTCAATCATCATAGCCCCCAATACCGCCTCTTCCAAATCCATGGCTTGCGGAGGTAGTTTGCCTTTTTCGAGGTTGATGATGGTCGTTTTATCGACTTTAATTGGGTTTATATTTCTCAGGTTTTCCATGAAACGAAAGTAGCTATTTTGCTAAAATTATAGGGATTGAGTTATTCAAATCCGATGTTTATAAGTTTGATTTTTTTGTTAATAACCAAAAAAAAATCCGAAACCATTGGGCTTCGGATTAAGATATATTTTATAAGAAATTACTCTTTGAATTCGCCCATTTTACTGTATTTATCCATCCTTTGCGCTACTAATTCTTCTGTTGATAAATCTTTCAGTTCGTTAAACGCTTTCATGATATACTGCTCTACAGTTTTGAACGTGGTTTCCTTATCGTAATGCGCTCCGCCTAATGGTTCAGGAATGACATCATCAACTAATTTCATTTTTTTCATATCAGAGGAAGTCAGTTTCAACGCTTCGGCAGCTTGTTCCTTATACTCCCAGCTTTTCCATAAAATAGAAGAACAAGACTCAGGAGAAATTACTGAATACCATGTATTCTCCATCATCAATACTCTGTCTCCTACACCTATTCCCAATGCTCCACCTGAAGCACCTTCGCCGATAATTACACAGATAATCGGCACTTTTAATCGTACCATTTCCAGAATATTTCTGGCGATTGCCTCTCCTTGTCCGCGTTCTTCAGCTTCTAAACCGGGGAAAGCTCCGGGAGTATCAATTAAGGTCACCACAGGTATATTGAACTTTTCCGCCATCTTCATCAAGCGCAATGCTTTTCTGTAACCTTCCGGACTTGCCATACCGAAATTACGTAACTGACGCATTTTGGTATTAATTCCTTTTTGCTGACCAATCAACATAAACGATTGTCCGTCAATTCGACCTAAACCACCTACCATGGCTTTATCGTCTTTGAAACCCCGATCGCCGAAAAGTTCCAGGAAATTACCTTTGGTAAGATTAGTAATGTGCTCTAAAGTATAAGGACGGTTAGGATGACGCGATAATTGTACACGTTGCCAAGCGGTAAGGTTTTTATAAATTTTCCTTTTGGTTTCCTCTAATTTTTTTTCAATTTGTTTGCAGGTAGCGGTGACATCAACATTGGATTCGGCACCGATTAATTGGCATTTATCGAGTTGTTCTTCTAATTCTTTGATTGGAAGTTCAAAATCTAAATATTCCATAGGATTGATAGTTTGTTTAATCGAACAGCAAATATAAAATATTCTGTTGTGATAAAAAGCACTTTTTGCGGATTAGTTGTAAATAAAATTAACTTTCAATTCACACTAATTTAATTGTCTTTTGCGACTTTTGATTAGGGCATTCAAGAGCACTGTGAGTAAAATTATTAAGGCGCCAATATAAAACTGAACGCTCATTTTTTCTTTTTCTTCAAATACAATTACAGCCAAAATGATACCGTAAATAGGCTCGAGATTGATGGTTAGCATCACTGTATACGGGCTTAGAAATTTCATAACCGAAGTAGAAGCTATAAAGGCATAAGCCGTACAAAAAGAACTGAGTATCATCAAATACAGTAAATCTTTGGCAGAAAGCACAAAAAAGTTGCCGGAAAAACTGTGTGTAAAGAATAACAATATTGTAAAAAACAATACACCACCGCTAAGTTCATAAAATGAAATTACCGTGGGATTATGTGTCTTAACGAATTTTGAATTGATTACAGCAAATAATGCCGAAAGAAAGGCGGAAGTCAGTGCGGTGACTATTCCCCAAAAGTAATTTCCTTCTACATTAAAGATGATATAAAGTCCAACTACTACTAAACAACCAAAAAACACCTCATACCAAACAATCTTTTTACCATATAAAATCGGCTCCAACAACGAGGCAAATAAAGCTCCCGTGGATAAACAAGATAATGTAATGGATATGTTGGAAATCTTAATGGCCCGAAAAAAAGTAAACCAATGCAACGCTATTATCAGTCCCGATAAGAGAAACAGCAGCAACATTTTGGTAGAAATCCTGATAGATATCCTTTTGAAAGCAATGTAAATCCCGATAAAACCAATAGCAAACAACATACGAAACCATACCAGCGGCAGTGCATCAAGTGATATCAATGCTCCAAGCACAGCCGTAAATCCCCAAATAAAAACTATAAAATGGAGATGGAGATAGCTCTTTACATTATCGCTTGGCATTCCGCAGCAGGTAAATGGCTAAAATTCCGAAAACAATGTTAGGAGTCCATACAGCCAATAAGGGTGGTGCAGTAGATTTCTCCGCCAACACCCCGAATATTTTGTCTAGGAACACAAAGGAGAAGGCAAGCAAAATTCCGATTGCCAAATTGACTCCCATTCCCCCGCGACGCTTCATAGAGGAAACCGCTACAGCAATAATCGTGAGAATAAAAGCAGAAACCGGAATACTGTATTTTTTATACAACACTACCAAATACACATTAATATTGGTAGACCCTCTTGATTTTTCTTTTTCGATAAACTTGTTCAAATCGGCCAAGTTCAACGTTTCAGCTATATAAACCACCGGTGTTAAATCTTCTAATTCAAAATTAAAAACTGTATCTTTTTTCTCCATTGACTGAATAATGTCGCCGAAAGGACCTATTTTTCTTTTGGTATAATTGAATAAGGTATACGTGCTGTCTTTAGGATTCCATTTGATACGATCTGCAGTTACTTTGTACTTTAGCTTGTCGTTCTCAAACTTTTCCATAGAAAAATGGAAGGCCATTTTAGAGACTTCTTGAAAATTACTCACAAAAATATACTCGTCTTTACTCGTTTGACGAAACACATCGGTGTTGTCACGCATTTCACTGATACCATTACCTATTAAATAAGTATACCTAAAATTCTTAAATCCGGCGCTGGCATTCGGCACCAAAAAAATACTCATTACCAAAGCAAAAAGCGATACTATTGTGGCTCCTATAATGTAAGGCCGCATAAAACGTGTGAAAGAAATTCCCGAGCTTAAAACGGCTATAATCTCTGTATTGTTAGCCAGCTTAGAAGTGAACCAAATCACCGAAAGGAACAAAAATATAGGAAATAAAAGATTGGCAAAATAAATGGTAAAATCCAGGTAATACTTCGCAATAGCCGAAAATGCCACGTGATTTTCGATCATCTTATTGACTTTTTCCGAAACGTCAATCACTATCCCAATGGGAATGAACATTAGTAACATTACGGTAAAAGTTACTAAGTAGCGCTTGAGGATGTATTTGTCAATTATGGTCAGCATCTTTTGTTTATTGAGTTACTCGGTTATTTGGGAATGCGATTATAAAAACCGAATCCGCAAATTCACAAATTAACTATAGTCTTTGGCTCATTTGTTTTACCATCATATCTTTCCAAGTTCTGAAATCTCCGGCTAAGATATGCTTTCTGGCTTCACGAACCAACCACATGTAAAATCCTAAATTGTGAATAGTGGCTATTTGTTTTCCTAAATATTCATTCGCAGCAAACAGGTGACGTAGGTATGCCTTAGTATATTCCGTATCTACAAAGGTGTGACCCATTTCATCTATGGGTGAAAAATCAGCTTCCCATTTCTTGTTTTTAATATTGATAATGCCATGTGCCGTAAACAACATCCCGTTTCTTGCATTTCGCGTCGGCATCACACAATCAAACATATCAATACCCAAAGCAATATTTTCCAAAATATTGATGGGTGTTCCCACTCCCATTAAATATCGAGGTTTGTCTTGTGGCAAAATAGCAGTTACGACTTCAGTCATAGCATACATTTCCTCAGCAGGCTCTCCTACTGATAAACCACCGATAGCATTCCCCTGAGCACCGGCATTGGCTATATATTCCGCTGATTGCTGACGTAAATCTTTATAGGTACTTCCCTGAACTATTGGAAAAAAGGTTTGCTCATAACCATATTTGTATGGTACTTTATCCAAATGGGCGATACAACGATCCAGCCAACGGTGTGTCATGTGCATAGAACGCTGTGCATATCTGTAGTCACATGGATAAGGCGTACATTCATCAAAAGCCATGATAATATCAGCACCGATAGTACGTTGAATCTCCATCACATTTTCAGGAGTGAAAACATGGTAAGAACCATCAATGTGACTTTTAAATTTTACTCCCTCTTCTTTAATCTTTCGGTTGGCTGAAAGTGAATATACCTGATAACCTCCGCTATCGGTTAGTATATTCCGGTCCCAGTTCATGAACTTGTGCAGTCCTCCTGCTTTTTCTAAAATACCGGTCTGTGGACGAAGGTATAAATGATATGTGTTTCCGAGGATAATATCGGGATTAATATCGTCTTTTAATTCTCTCTGATGCACGCCTTTTACTGAAGCTACAGTACCTACAGGCATGAATATAGGGGTTTCAATTACACCGTGATCTGTGGTGATACTACCAGCACGGGCTTTCGAATTAGGGTCATTTGCTAATAAATCAAATTTCATGGATATCTTTTAATCAGTCGGCAAAGATAAAAGATTTAAGATTTAGGATTCAGGATTTAGGATTTTATTTAACACATCCAATTGTATCCAATTGTTTACACTTTTTTAATCAAATTTGTAAGAATAAGTTTTTTTTTCAATAAATTAGCGACAGAACCCCTATTAGGTTTGCTATGAAAATTGTAACAAAAAAAAAAATTAACTATGAAAACAAAATTACTTCTTCTTTCCATTACCCTGATGAGTTTCCTACCCAAATCTTTAGCACAAAACTACATTCCGATGCTAGACAACAATGCTTCTTGGAATATTACTGTTGCTAATTTTGGTGGTAATACCAATTTAATTATTGAACCTGGTGTGAATGTAACTATTGGAGCCTATACCTATAAAAAAATCCACGACCCTTTTTTCAATACAGATGTTTATCTTCGAGAAGATACGTCGACTCAAAAAGTATACCGCATGGTAAACAATGTTGATCAAATACTATACGATTTTAGTTTGACAAACGGAAGTTATATCACTTTGGCTAACGGAATTACTTATCAAGTAACACTTAGCAACATAAATGTAATTGGCGGCACCCGAAAACAGTATTACTTACATAGTAGCAATATGTTTGTTGAAAATGAAATTTGGATTGAAGGTATTGGAAATAACCGACATCCCCTAATGCCCACTTATGAAATGTTTTTTTCAGACCCATATATTTACCTCACCTGTAGTGCACAAAATGGAGTAAATGTATATAATCATGCCATTGCGAATGGCCAAACAACACCAACTGATTGCTCTATGTTATTAAGTACTGATAATTTTAATTTACATACAGTGAATTTTATACCAAACCCAGCTACAAACCAGTTGACTATTGTGTCTGACCAACCATTTGAAAATGCCTTATTAAGCCTTTACAACTCAGTTGGACAATTAGTTAAAAAAATAAATAACATCTATGGTAATCAAATAATTATAACCCGGGAAAACTTATCAGAAGGTATTTACTTTGCTCAACTGACACAAAATGAACAGGTAACTACCAAAAAAATAATATTTGTTCATTAATATAAAGAATGTCCTGATTAAAGAATCAGGACATTCTTTATATTAGAAAAAGTTTATATTCTTTTACTGCTAAAACCATTTGCAAAATAACTGACTTTAGTATAAAAAGCCAACAACTCCACTATGGCCTCTTTAAACTCCTTATAATGGTGTTTCTTGATTAAAAATTTAATGCCTTTATGGGCATAATGATTCTTTTTATACGGATGAGCTCCGGAAACCATCACAACGGAAAGATGCTTTAAGTCATCTGATTTCATGATGATTTCGAGAATCTCCTCACCATTGAGCACCGGCATGTGAACATCTAAAAAAATGATATCCGGATAATCTTCTTGACTTGCCAAAGCCGAAAGCAACTTTCTCCCATCTGAAAATATTTTTACTGTATGTCCTAACTCTTCAACAATTTCCTTGAAGAAACCTAAATCATCAAAGTCATCATCCAAATAATAGATTGTTTTTGCCGTTTCCATAACCGTTCCATTTTAATACTGTGAATTTAAAAGAACATGATGACAAACAATTTACAGAATGCTTCCGATTCGTTATATAATTTCAATATTTAAACTTATTTTTTTCATAGCTTAGCCTATGTAATTTGATTTTAAATGCAAAAACCTTCCTTTAAAACAGCTTTACTCTTTTGGCTTAAATTGGGATTCATCAGTTTTGGCGGACCAGCGGGTCAAATTGCCATCATGCACGAAGAATTGGTGGATCGCAAAAAATGGATTAGCGACAGCCGGTTTTTGCATGCTCTGAACTATTGCATGATACTCCCCGGTCCCGAAGCGCAGCAACTGGCCATATACATCGGATGGCTTTTGCATGGCACCATGGGTGGCTTGGCAGCTGGTATTTTATTTGTGCTTCCCTCCCTTTTTATTTTGTTAGGATTAAGCACTGTTTATGTCACTTTCGGGAATATGCCATGGGTCTATGCCCTTTTTTCCGGATTGAAACCGGCCGTTATTGCTATCGTTATTGTAGCTCTGATTCGTATCGGGAAAAAGGCTCTGGTAGGATCATTTCATTATTTTGTAGCCCTTGCTTCCTTTATTTGTATTTTCTTTTTCAATGTCCCGTTTCCGGTTATCATTCTCGGAGCCCTTGCAGCAGCAACAATAACACGCTATTTTCTACCGGATTTCTTGGCCAAAAACCGAATAAAATACAATCCGGAAGAAACGGATGAGTCTGAATATTACGTTAATAAAAATACCGTTCCAAAAGATACCGGTTTTCAACCACTGCGTTTTTGGAAACAAATAAGTACAGGTGTCATTCTTTGGTGCATCCCTTTGACCGCATGTTATTTTTTAGTCCGAGACTTTTCTTTTTGGAAAACATTAGCGGGATTTTTTACCAAAGCCGCATTGGTCACTTTTGGTGGTGCCTATGCTGTATTACCGTATGTCGCGCAAGTGAGTGTAGAAAAATTTCATTGGTTAAATAAACTCCAGATGATTGATGGATTGGCTATGGGTGAAACCACACCCGGTCCACTAATTATGGTATTGGCCTATGTAGGTTTTATGGCAGGTTACAATCACTTTGGGAGTTCGATTGGCATGGGAACTTTAGGATTATTGACCACCACCTTCTATACTTTTTTGCCATGCTTCCTTTTCATTTTCATAGGTGCTCCTATCATTGAGCGTACCCAGCAAAACAAAAAAATCAAAGAAATATTAGCCTTAGTTACCGCTGCCGTGGTTGGGGTGATACTCAACCTGACACTTTATCTGGGAAAAGCTGTAATCTTTCCGAAAATTGTTTCTTTAGATTTGGTTGATGGTGTTTCTTTAGGTTGGGTTATCCTCTCTTTTATCGCGTTGTATCGTTTCAAAACAAGGGTAATAACCTGGATTGGTGTCAGTGCCGTGTTTGGTCTGGTGGCCTACTATATTGGGCTCAACTAAGATTTAAAAGGAAAGATCAACAACAATAGTTTATCCCTACTCTTCTGTTTTTTGTTGAAACTTAGTACGCTTACTGCCTTCATACATTTCGTATTTGACCAAACGCGCTTCCAAGCTACCATTGAACAGTTTAATTTTTCTTGACGGTCGTAAACCGACGAACTTCAAAGCTTCTAAATTGGCGGTAATGAACCAGGCATTAGTATTGGGGTAATTGTTTTTTAAAGTATCGCCCAATTCGCGATAAAAACGTTCTAAATCAATATCCAAGCGCTCGCCATAAGGTGGATTGAAAACCATATGCAGTGGTCCGGCAGTTTCTTTTTTGGTGTCAAAAAAGTTAGCCTGACTGATGGTTACATAGTCTTCCAAATTGGCATTGAGCAAATTGTCCTTCGCTTTCTGTACGGCACTCGGAGCTTTGTCATAGCCGGTAATGGTATAGCGAAACTCTTTGGTTCGCTTCATAAGGGCATCAATAATTTGGTCAAACAAATCGTTATCCCAATCGTTCCATTTTTCAAACGCAAATTCTTTACGGTTGATGTTGGCCGGAATATTACAGGCTATCATCGCCGCTTCGGCTAAAATAGTCCCCGAACCACACATCGGATCGAGAAAATCAGAGTTTCCGTCCCATCCGGAGAGCAAGAGCATTCCTGCCGCCAACACTTCATTTATCGGGGCAATATTGGTAGCTGTTCTATATCCTCTGTGGTGTAATGAAGCCCCTGAAGTATCCAGTGCCACCGAACATTGATCACGGTCAATATGAATGTTGATGCGCAAATCGGGAAAGTCTTTATCGATGCTTGGACGTTGGTCAAATTTGGCTCTGAATTGGTCTACTATAGCGTCTTTGGCTTTTTGAGAAACAAACTGTGAATGCTTAAAATGATCGGAATGAATGGTGGTGTCAATCACAAAAGTTTGGTTGGCATTGAGGTATTTTGACCAATCAATGCCCTGAATGCCTTTGTATAGACTCTGTTCGTTAAATGCCCTGAAATGATAAATCGGTTTCAAAATTTTCAAGGCTGTGCGTAACGACAAGTTAGCTTTGTACATAAACCCTTTGTCACCTTTAAAACTTACCGCGCGGGTTCCCTGCTCTACATCCTGCGCTCCCAGTTGTTGTAATTCTCTAGCTAATATTTCTTCAAAACCAAAAAAGGTTTTGGCAATCATTTTAAAATTCTCCATTTCCTGTAAATTCCAATAAACAAATTCCAAATCTCCAATAAATTTCAAATCTTACATTTCAAATTTTAAACTTGGACATTCTTCGGCAAAAATACACTAAATTTGCACGTTCAGAATCCCTTTGAAAAGAATAAATGTCAGATTCCTTAAATCCTAAATCCCAAGCTCCAAATTCCAAATCGGAAAATTGGTTTGTCTCTTGGTTTGATACTCCCTATTATCACATCCTGTACAAAGACCGAAACTATCGTGAAGCACAGGTTTTCATGGACAACCTGACTCATTATCTCAATTTACCGGAGAAAGCCAAGGTTCTTGATTTAGCCTGCGGCAAAGGCCGTCATTCTATCTATTTAAACCAGTTGGGTTATGATGTGTTGGGAGCCGATTTGTCTGAAAACAGTATAGCCGAGGCCAGTAAAAATACCAATGATACTTTGCATTTTGTGGTGCATGACAAGCGGGAACCTTTTGAACAAAAGTTTGATGCTATTTTCAATCTGTTCACCAGTTTTGGTTATTTTGACCAGGAAGAAGACGATATCAAAACATTGTTAGCTATTAAAGAAAGCTTATCGGAATACGGTTTTGCTGTGATTGATTTTATGAATTCCCAGCAAGTAATTGAACATTTAATCCCGGAAGAAACCAAGGAAGTGGACGGAATTATTTTCCACATCAAACGTTTTGTACTGGATGGTTTTATTATTAAGGAAATTGACTTTGAAGATCAGGGACAGGCATTTCACTTTACCGAAAAAGTAAGAGCTTATACTTTAGAAGATTTCCAACGCATGATGAACGAAACGGGGATTTACTTATTGGATACCTTCGGCGATTATAAATTAAAAAAATTCCATAAAAACACCAGCGAAAGATTAATAATGATTTTCAAGTAATGAACTACTTATTACCTTTATTATCGGTACTTATTGGCTACGCTATTGCCTTGCTAATCAAACCCAAAGGCAAACAGAATTTAAAACTGCTGCTGGCATTCAGCGGTTCATTTTTATTGTCTTTAACCGTGTTGCATTTGTTGCCCGAAGTGTATGAAAGCAGTCCCAAAAGCATCGGTCTTTTTATTATGGGTGGAATTTTGTTTCAAATTGTTTTGGAGTTTTTTTCCAAAGGAGCGGAACATGGTCATGTCCATGGTCATGATAAACTGACACACATGCCCTGGCTATTGTTCATCAGTTTGTGCATTCACGCTTTGCTAGAAGGATTTCCTGTAGGACATCACCACGATTTAGCTTTCGGTATAGCCATCCATCACTTGCCCATCGCTATCATCCTGACCACCTTTTTCCTTACTGCAGAGTTGAACAAAACCGCTTTGTTTTTCTTTATGCTCACCTTTGCCGTAATGACCCCTCTTGGGACTTTTTTTTCTGACAGTTTGCCTTTATTAAACAAGTATTACAGTTGGATTACCGCATTTGTTATCGGAATCCTGTTCCATATTTCTTCAACAATTATTTTTGAAAGCAGCGAAGGCCATAAATTCAACATTGCCAAAATTTCAATGATTGTTTTGGGAATTTTATTGGCGTGTTTTATTTAAATTTACAACAGAAACGAACCATCAACAGATGGGTCTCTTCAATAACAATACTATGAACTTCACCAAAACCACCGAACAATCCTCGCATTATGATGGTTTAGAGCACATGTCGGTTTCCGACCTGTTAGCCAACATCAATACTGAAGACAAAACCGTTCCTTTGGCAGTGGAAAAAGCCTTGCCTCAAATTGAAGCCTTAGTTACTCAAGTAGTTGATAAAATGAAATTGGGTGGGCGCCTTTTCTATATAGGAGCCGGTACTTCGGGAAGACTGGGCATTGTAGATGCCTCCGAGTGTCCGCCGACTTTTGGCGTTCCTTTTGATTTAGTAAACGGCATCATAGCCGGAGGTGACAAAGCCATTCGGCGCGCAGTTGAAAATGCCGAAGACGACCGTCTGCAGGCTTGGATTGATTTGCAGGAACACGGCATTACCGAAAAGGATGTGGTAATTGGCATTGCTGCCTCGGGCACTACACCTTATGTGATAGGAGGGTTAGAAAAATGCAATGCCAAAAACATAGTCACCGGATGCATCACCTGTAACGAAGGAAGTCCGTTAGCTTTGACGGCAAAATTTCCGGTTGTGGTGGTGGTAGGTCCTGAGTTTGTAACCGGTAGTTCTCGTATGAAAGCCGGAACCGCACAAAAACTGGTGCTGAATATGATTTCAACAACCACAATGATACAACTCGGCAAAGTAAAAGGCAATAAAATGGTTGACATGCAACTGAGCAACGACAAATTGGTCGACCGTGGCGTGCGCATGATTATGGAAGAAATTCCCGTGAGTTACGAAAAGGCTGCCGAATTGCTCAAAGAACACGGCAGTGTCAGAAATGCAGTGGATAATTACAACCGAGTGTAGACTGTTTAATCAACTTATAATTCAAAAGAATGTCCAGCAACAAAACACTTTTAGACAAAGGAATCAAGTACATGCTGTATGCTTTACCGCTAATGTTTATTGGACCGGCTGTCATTTACAATGCGTTTCAAAACAAAGAAAACGCATGGCATTATTTGGTTTTAGCCGTGGGGATTGCTCTTTGCCTTTTGGCGGTGTATTTTATGTTCAAAGGAATCAAAACATTAACCGACGTATTGTTTCATCATGATCAATAATTCCTATTTAGAAAGCGTCAAAAAGCAGTTTCTCTATTATAAAATGTTGGGAGAAAAAGCGATGATGCAACTCGAACCGGAGCAATGGTTTGTTTCGGTGAATGAGGATACCAATTCCATTGCTGTTATTGTACAACACCTAGCCGGCAATATGCTGTCGCGCTGGACTGACTTCCTGACTACTGACGGGGAAAAATCCTGGCGCAACCGAGATGGTGAGTTTGAACAAACCCTCAAAACCAAAGAAGATGTATTGGCGCTTTGGAACCAAGGCTGGGACTGTTTCTTCAACGCTCTCAATCCGTTGACCGAGGAAGAGTTGAAAACCATCATTTATATTCGCAACGAGGGACATACGGTACAGGAAGCCATAAATCGTCAATTGGCACATTATCCATACCACATCGGGCAAATTGTTTTTTATGCCAAAATGCTCAAACAAGGCGAATGGGATTCGCTATCCATCCCGAAAAACAAATCCAACAGTTACAATGCGGATAAATTTGCCAAAGAAAAAAGCATCCGGAATTTTACAGATGACGAACTCGATAAACTAAATAAATAGCACCGATAGCAGCAAGCTACCGTGTAGCGCGGATAGCGGGATAAAAGCTTCAACAAATAAAATGAAAAAACTAACCTTACTCTTGTTCGCTTTGATTATTGTTTCGTGCAACACCCACGAGCGCAATTGTAGTGACTTTAAAACCGGGAAATTTGAATTCACGCAGGAGATTGACGGCAAAAAACAATCTTCGATTACAATCCGTACCGACAGCATGCAGATTGAAACCTATAACGGTAAAACGGATACAGCCAGTGTGCGCTGGGTAAACGATTGTGAATTTGTATTGCGCAAGCTACATCCAAAAACCATGAATGAGCGCAAAGCAATCAGCATTACCATATTGTCAACCAATGAGAAAGGTTATACTTTTGAATACTCATTTGTGGGCGATGCCAAAAAACAACGCGGCACTGTAACAAAATTGGATTAACTACGTTTAACTGCAAAACCAAACTTATTATAATGGACATTTTATTTACGCCCAACGCCCTGATGGCACTGCTTACTTTAACTTTTTTAGAAATTATACTCGGTATTGACAACATCGTGTTTCTTTCCATAGTTTCGGGAAAACTCAAAGCTCAAGACCAACCCAAAGCGCGTCGTATTGGGCTATTGTTAGCCATGGTTTTCCGAATCATATTGTTATTTGGGATTACCTGGGTACTGAGCTTACAGGACACCTTATTACACATTGATTGGGGGTTCTTTGAAGCTAGCGTTACCGGACAAAGTATTATTATTTTTGGCGGAGGCCTGTTTTTATTGTACAAATCAGTTTCCGAAATACATCATAAATTGGAAGGTGAAGAAGAAGGACAAAAAGGAAAAGCCAGTGGAAGTTTGGCACAAGCCATTCTTCAAATTGCCCTGCTCAATATTGTATTCTCATTTGATAGCATCCTGACAGCAGTGGGAATGGTAAGCATGAAATCACCTGCTGAAGGGGGATTTGGTGAAGAAGGTGCTTTGATTATCATGATTCTTTCCGTAGTCATTTCAATCATCATCATGATGATTTTTGCCGGACCGGTTTCAAAGTTTGTCAACGAGCATCCTACCATACAAATTCTGGGATTGTCATTCCTGATTCTTATCGGAGTGATGCTATTGGCCGAAGGGTCGCATTTGGCGCATTTCCGTTTTGGCAATGATGTAGAGGTGAACAGCATTCCGAAAGGCTATTTGTATTTCTCTATCTTCTTCTCGCTCTTTGTAGAGTTCCTTAACCTGAGAATGAAGAAACGCAGCAAAGCAGTCAAACTGCACAATAGTGAAATTATGGATAAGGAATTAAAAGATACCGATTTTACAAATTGATAACAAATAAAAAAACTCCCAAATGTTGGGAGTTTTTTTATCTCATATAGTTTTAAATTTTATCCGCTAAAATGTATCTCAAAAAAGATGCGGAGCTTTTTGAAGCGCTACCACCATTGAGTTCACAGCAGTTATCATTCTAAACTCAGGGTTATTTGTCCGTCGTCTCCGGTTTCGGTTTGAATGTCTTCGGCAATGTTGTCCTCACTGTTTACTTCGGTCTCTTCCGGCTGTTCATCTTGTGGCTCTTCAAAAGGCAACGGCTCCAGTAAATTGACTTGTTTTAACTTGTCTGTAGTCAATTGGTTCCCCAGCGCTTTAATCCCTTTTACCGCAATGAATTGTTCTAAATCAATCGTCTGATTATCCTTTTGTACACCTTTAACTTTGGCAAAAACTACCTCCGCCACCGGGCGCCAATCAGTGGAAACAATTTCCAGTTGTGATTTTTCGTGTTCGGTAATGAAAGTTTCCTCTTTGTTTTCGTTTTCCACCAAAAACCGTTTGACAAAATAACGTTCTTTCTCACCGTCATAGTAAATGGCCGATATTGGTTTGTTCGGATTCCATTTTTCCAAAACAATCATTCCTTCTTCAAAATGGGTGGTCAATTCCGGTATAATGGTTTTCAGTTTGCCGTTTTGATTGATAATCAACAAACGGTCATTCGGTCTGAATTCGCCCAGCAACTCCCCTCTTCCGTCAACATTCAATCGTTGCACGGTATCATCAAACCACACTTTGCGCGGACGTAACGTGGAGATTCCTTTTTCTTTAAGTTCAATTTTCTTAATCGGATATTTGGTTACGGTATTGCCTCGTGAAGCTCTTCCCTTGATGGCAATATCAGAGAAATCCACATCCCATTTCAGTTTCTTCACACTACCAATCTGACGCAGCAAAATCGTAACGGTTTCTGCTTCCCCATTAGGATTAGCAGAAAAATACAAGATTTGTGAGCCTGGTTTTTCCTGGGTCAAATCATAAAACTTATCGCGGGTTATTCCGGACACGTTGAACCGTTTGATAAACGTAGAACCGTTTTTACCGTCACGATACATCATATTGTAAATGGTACGCTTATCATTCTTGTCAAAAACCGCGATGTGAATTATGTCTTTGCCTACGAATTTCTTATCATCCACTTTGGCCACCATCATTTTTCCATCCCTCAGGAAGACAATTACATCATCAATATCAGAACAATCTGCTACGTATTCGTCTTTCTTTAAACCGGTACCAAAGAATCCTTCCTCTCTATTTACGTAGAGTTTGGTATTTCTCAAAACTACTTTGGTGGCTTCAATAGTGTCAAAACTTCTGAGCTCCGTTTGCCGTTCGCGACCTTTACCGTATTTGTCTTTTAGTTTTTGGAAAAAATCAATCGCAAAATCAATGATATGATCCAAATGATGTTTGACCTGTTCCATTTCAGCTTCCAGTCGGGCAATAGCCTCATCCGCTTTATCCGAATCGAAACGCGTAATACGTATCATCGGAATCTGCGTCAGTTTTTGCAAATCGTCATCGTTAATTTCACGTACAAACGACTTCAGGAAAGGCTTGAAGCGATCATACATATACACATAAAGCGATTCCTTATCGGAATACAATTTAAAATCGATATACATTTCTTCCCGAATGAAAATCTTTTCAAGCGTGGCAAAATGCCATTTGTTTTCCAGTTCGTCCAACTGTATTTCCAACTCGCGTTTGAGCAAATCCACTGTGCGGTGTGTAGATATTTTCAACATATCCGTTACTCCGATAAACCGGGGCTTATGATTTTCAATGACACAACCCAAAGGGGCTACCGAAGTTTCGCAGGCCGTAAACGCATACAGCGCATCAATGGTTTTATCCGGAGAAACACCCGGTGGAAGGTGAATTAAAATCTCAACCTCAGCGGCGGTGTTGTCTTCTATTTTTTTGACTTTGATTTTTCCTTTTTCATTAGCCTTTAAAATACTGTCAATCAAAGTTGATGTATTGGTTGAAAACGGAATTTGGGTAATGACTAAGGTTTGTTTGTCCAACTGACCAATCTTGGCACGCACTCGTACTCTTCCGCCACGCATCCCGTCATTATACCCCGAAACATCGGCTATACCCGCCGTTGGAAAGTCAGGAAAAAGGGTAAATGGTTTGTTTTTTAATACTTTAATCGAACAGTCTATCAGCTCGTTAAAGTTGTGTGGCAGTATCTTAGTGGAAAGTCCCACGGCTATCCCTTCCGCTCCTTGGGCTAACAGTAACGGGAACTTCACCGGAAGATTTATAGGCTCGGCTCTTCTACCGTCGTAAGAAACACCCCATTCCGTAATCTTAGGCGAATACAACACATCATGACCAAACTTAGAAATACGTGCCTCAATGTAACGCGGAGCTGCTGCACTGTCGCCGGTGAGGATATTCCCCCAGTTTCCCTGCATGTCGATGATCAAGTCCTTCTGACCTATCTGAACCATAGCGTCCCCTATACTGGCATCTCCGTGTGGGTGATACTGCATAGTGTGCCCAACGATGTTGGCTACTTTGTTATAACGTCCGTCATCAAGTTCTTTCATCGAATGCATGATACGACGTTGCACTGGTTTGAATCCGTCTTCAATGGCCGGTACCGCACGTTCCAGGATTACATAAGAAGCATAATCCAGGAACCAATCCTTGTACATCCCGGTTACTTTGGTAATGGTATCATCCGGATTTTCGTCGTTTTCGTAGAAATGGCTTCCGGTTGAAGGACGAATTATGTCTTCAAAACCTTCTTCTGCTGCTTCCTCATTCGAAGATTCGTTCAAGTCGTCGTTGTTTTCGTCTTCGTTTGGAATGATATCGTCTTCTTCTTCGTCTTTCATGTATGCTGTCCCAAAGGTTCGGGATTTGTTTATATCTTTAAGTTAATTATTTTTCCACTACGTCTAATTCAACCTTCAAGTTATTGATAATGAAATCCTGTCGGTCAGGGGTATTTTTACCCATGTAGAATTCCAATAAGGTCTCAATAGAAGTAGCTTTGTCTAACATCACCGGGTCAAGGCGAATATCTTCTCCTATAAAGTGTTTGAACTCATCGGGGGAGATTTCTCCGAGTCCTTTAAATCGGGTGATTTCGGGTTTGGGTTTTAGCTTTTCGATAGCATTGACACGTTCTTCTTCACTGTAACAATAGATGGTTTCCTTTTTGTTTCGCACACGGAATAAAGGCGTTTGCAAAATATACAAATGGCCGTCTTTAATTAATTCCGGGAAAAACTGCAAAAAGAAGGTAATCAACAGCAAGCGAATGTGCATCCCGTCCACATCGGCATCGGTAGCAATTACAATGTTATTATAGCGTAAATCCCCCATATCCTCTTCAATATCCAATGCCGCTTGCAGCAAATTGAATTCTTCGTTTTCATACACGATTTTCTTAGTCATGCCATACGAATTCAACGGTTTTCCACGCAAACTGAATACCGCTTGTGTATTCACGTCACGTGATTTAGTGATGGAACCCGAAGCCGAATCTCCCTCGGTGATAAACAAAGTACTTTCTAAACTTCTCGGGTTTTTAGCATCCGTTAAATGCACGCGGCAATCGCGCAGTTTTTTATTGTGTAAACTCGCTTTCTTAGCGCGGTCTTTGGCCAACTTACGAATACCTGATAATTCTTTACGCTCACGTTCGGCTTGAAGGATTTTACGCAATAACAAATCAGCAACTTCCGGATTTTTGTGCAAAAAATTATCAAGCTTGGTTTTGATAAAGTCGTTTACAAACGTACGTACCGACGGACCTTTCGGACCGATTTCGGTAGACCCCAGTTTAGTTTTGGTCTGTGATTCGAATACCGGTTCCTCTACTTTTACTGAAATAGCGGAAACGATAGATTTACGAATATCAGAAGCTTCAAATGGCTTATTATAAAACTCCTTGATGGTTTTCACAATAGCTTCGCGAAAAGCGCCTAAGTGGGTTCCTCCCTGTGTGGTATTTTGACCATTCACAAACGAGTGGTATTCTTCTGAATATTGCGATTTACTGTGGGTCATTGCAATTTCAATATCATCCCCCAAGAGGTGAATGATTGGATATTGCATGTCTTCTTCGGTGATGGTTTCTTCCAGTAAATCCTTTAAACCGTTATCCGAATAATACTTTTCACCATTGTAATAAATGGTCAATCCGGTATTGAGATAACAATAATTTTTGAGCATGCGAACCACATACTCGTTACGGTATTTGTAATTTTTAAAAATAGTTTCATCGGCCACAAAGGCTACTTTGGTTCCTTTGCGTTTGGTCGATTCCTGAACGTCTTCTTCCAATGTTAAGTTTCCGGCAGAGAATTCGGCAGCTTTCTGCTGATTGTCACGAACCGATTCTACCCGAAAATAATTAGATAACGCATTAACGGCCTTGGTACCGACCCCGTTTAACCCGACAGATTTTTTAAAGGCTTTGGAATCGTATTTTCCTCCGGTGTTCATTTTAGACACTACGTCAACCACTTTCCCCAAGGGAATACCTCGCCCATAATCGCGTACGGTAACCATTTTATCTTTGATGGTAACTTCAATAACTTTACCGGCACCCATCACAAATTCATCGATACAGTTGTCAATGACCTCTTTGAGCAGGATATAAATACCATCATCAGGAGAAGACCCATCACCCAGCTTTCCGATATACATACCGGGACGCATACGGATGTGTTCTTTCCAGTCGAGTGAACGAATATTGTCTTCGGTATATTGATTTTGTTCTGCCATTTTAAAACTAACGATTTTGTGCTAATATAATAGAAATCGAAGGGAAATAAAAGGACAAAAATCAGAAGTTATCAATAATGATATTGACAACAAAACACTGGGTAAATTAGCTGTAAATGGTGCTTACACTTTTTTTCTTTGAACCAAATCCTCTACCATTTCTATTCGTAAGGGTTTGGTAAAAAAGTCAATAACAACGTCAAAATCCATCGCTCTGGCAATATCATTCCTATTGTTGGAAGAACTTAACATGACCACTACGCATTTTTTCTCCTGAGGTTTAGGAAATTTACCAATTTCTTCTAAGAATCCGAAGCCGTCCATGATAGGCATGGCAATGTCCAAAAAAATCAAATCCGGGAAAGCGTCTGAATCATCTTTAACAGCTTCCAAATATTCCAAAGCCTCAACGGCTGATCCTTTGACTGTGATTTTTTCGGCTATTTTAGTTTTTTGAATAACATGATTGCTGATGAAATTATCAATTTCATTGTCATCGATGAGTAAAACATGATTCGTTTTCATAAAAATGCAGGTTAACTATTGAGTTGATTTGGGATTTCAATATAAAATTTCGAGCCTTTCCCCACTTCCGACTCTACTCTGATTGTCCCCCCAAGTTTGTGCATCGTTTCTTTAACTATATACAATCCAATTCCTGAACCGGTAGAGAGTGTGGTGGAGCGATAAAACATATCAAATATTTTCTCTTGGTCACTTTCGGGAATCCCTACTCCGTTGTCCTCAATAATGATAGTGGCCTTGGTTTTATCTGCGGCAAAAGTAACATTTATAAAAGATTTTTCCTTAGTAGTATCCGAATATTTATAGGCGTTGGATATAATGTTATTTAGAACCACAGCCAGTCTTTGATAATCAGACACAAATGGCTGTTTTGAATTTACCGAAATGGTAAAGTCAATTTTCTTTTCATCCGTGAATTTGAGGTTTGCTTTGACCTCTTTTACTAAATCTTCAAAATCAATTTCTTCATATACCGATTCTAAGCGTGCATTTCTTGAATAATTAAGAATGTCTTCAATAAAATTATCCAGTTTGGAAGCACTTTTATTAAGCATATTCAATCGCTCAATGAGTCCGGAATTTTCCGCTGATGGTGCTTTTTCTTCAATATCGGTTTTGGTTATATTGATGAGTCCCAACATAGACTTAAGCGGTGCTCTTAAATCGTGCGAAGTACTGTAAACAAAACGATCTAACTCTGCATTGGTCTTTTTCAGTTCTTCATTGTAATGAATAAGATCATCTTCAAATTTTTTGCGCTCTGAAATATCACGCATGATTTTGGAAGCTCCGATAATAGTTCCGTTGACATCGATT
Source organism: Flavobacterium sp. XGLA_31 (assembly GCF_051547105.1). NCBI lineage: Bacteria > Pseudomonadati > Bacteroidota > Flavobacteriia > Flavobacteriales > Flavobacteriaceae > Flavobacterium > Flavobacterium sp. XGLA_31. The sequence goes on from NZ_JBPTTM010000006.1 coordinate 102,174, forward strand.
ATTGGAGATATGGTAAGGGATACATAAATTAATTCTCCGTTTTTTTTCATTCTTCGGGTTTCATAGTGCTCCACAGCTACCCCTCTCCGCATAGCATCAATGATGCTTTTCTCTTCTTCTCTGTAGTCAAGAGGAATTAAAACAGTTATGTGCTTTCCTATAATTTCATCAGAAGTATACCCTAAAACCTTTTCGGCTCCTTTGTTCCAGGAGGTAATAATACCCTCAAGGGACTTACTAATGATGGCATCATCCGAAGAATTAACGATAGAAGCCATCAAAGCCTGCTGTTCTTCATATCGTTTTCGATTAGTAATATCCCTGTAGTTGATAATGATGCCTTTGATATTTTCATTATTCAAAAGATTTAAAACTGTCCCTTCTACCCAAATCACGTGTCCTGATTTATGAATCACCCGGAACTGATTGTTAATAGGCTTCTCAGGAGAATGTAAGACCTGATTAAAAAAGGCTTTTGCACTAGATAAATCGTCGGGATAAATAAACCCGAATACTGATTTCGATTGAGATTCTTCAAATCTGTAACCGGCAATCAGTTCTGCAGATTTACTTTGGTATTCAATTTCAAAATCCTCATTAACCAAGACAATAGCATCACTGATATTCTCGGTTAACGCCCGGTATTTTTCTTCACTTTGCAGCAATTTGATTTCAGCCTGTTTGCGCTCTGTCATATCAGTAGCAAAAATCATCACGTGGGTGACTTCCCCGTTAGTCAGAATTGGAACAAAGCGGGAGCGGACCCAGTTACCATTACTTAGTGTGTTCTCAATTTCCTGATTTTCACCTGTGGCAAAACATTTTTGCAATGCTTCTTCTGCTATGGTTTTACTTTCTTCGGGCAATACGGATATACAATCCAATCCGATTAAATCTTCCTTAGCCATAGAAACCCCTCTGTTGACTGCTTCAATTTTGTAAAAACGATTGACATACAAAATGATATCGGGCGAATTTTCAAATTGCTTCTGAAATAATTCTGTTGCTTTTTTACGCTCAGTGATTACTTCAGTTAACATAATAACACCTCCTATTTCACCTGTGGCTTTATACCACGGTCGGATTTCCCATTTCAACCATTCCAAACTCCCGTCCGCTCTGAGGAAAGAATCTTCTTCACACTTATCAACTATTCCCTGTAAACAACGCTGATGAATGGCTTTCCATTCGGCTCCGATTTCGGGGAAAACTTCATAGTGGGACTTCCCTATAATCTCCTGATTTACCAGATTGTAATCGGTAATCCAACGGCGACTGGTGGCTATATATCGCATATCGGTATCCAGCATGGCCAAAGAGGCCGGGCTGTGTTCAATAAATAAATCAAGTTGGGCTTCCCGCTCCATAAGTTTGGCTTCAGCAATAGTCTGATCTGTCACATCACGGGCCAAAGACAAAATGGCATTTCGATTGTTGTATTTTATTTTATGAGAAGTAATCTCCATAATCATTTCTTCACCGGTTTTCTTGTAATGACGCCAATTTCTTTTAGCAATAGGTTCATCATTCTCCATCATGTAACGGGCAAATTCTTTTATTTTATGATGTTCTTCCTCAGGTCGATAATCCAACACAGTCATCGAAGTCCATTCTTCTTGGGTATACCCGTATTTTTCCAGTACCGCTTCATTTACCTCCAAAATGGCTAAGGTTTCCAAATCCCAAATAATGATGTAGGCGGGATTATTGTTAAACAGGTAACGGTATTTTTCTTCCGACTCTTTAATAGTCGATTCTATTTTCTTGCGTTGGGTAATATCTCTGATGATAGCAAAAAAACCTTTGCCTTCCATCAAACGGTTGCTGATTTCGGTTTCAATATAAGTACCGTCTTTCTTTCTAATCTTTCGGTATAATGTTGCGAACTTATGCTTCTTTATATAATTAATATCCCTTGCTTGTACTTTGACATCTTCGGGGGCCACCAAAGCTGAAATTTTCATCAATAGCATTTCCTGTCTGGTGTAGCCTAACAATTGAGTAGCATACTCGTTTAAGTCAATGATTTCAGTTTCTTCGTTTAGGATAAGTATGGCTTCGCCGGCATATTCTATGAGATTGCGGTAATTTTTTTCCGTAAGAAAAAGTTTTGCATTGTTTAGATTGAAACTATTGATGATGATTCCATTTTTTTTAATCAGATAATAAGAAAAAGGAATAGCAAAAAGGAGCGCTATTAACAGTATTCCTAAAAATTTTTGGGTATAATTTGTATATATTTTAGCATTCTCCTTATTCATTTTTTTAGCCTCGTCAACCTGAATAGCCAATAAAACGGCTATTTTTTCGGAAACCGGATTTAAGGCAGGAAACAATTCCTTGTCTACTATTTTTTCTAAAGCTACCTCTTCTTCATGGGCTAATGCCAATTTTAATTTTTCAATTGCAACATTGGATTGATTGATAGATGCAAGAGAAAGAGCTACTTTGCTTTTTTCTTTGGGAGTAAGGTTGGTTTTCAGATAAGCTTTCCAATTCGCATTTATACTGTCTTGCGCTTTACTAATTTTGGATAAAGCATCGCTATAAGTTAGTTGCTTTTTATTGGCTTCTTGTGCAATAGCAAGTATATTGGTGCTATAGTACCGAACATCCCCTAATTGATCCATCGGAAACATTCTATCCTTGACGAGTTTTTCGGAGGTTTTGTTCAGTAATCTGATTTCTACTATACCATAGACTCCAATACCAATAATCAACGAAGACATTATAAATACCAACATTGATAATTCTATGGATGCTTTTATCTTATTTACCATGCGTATATAGTTAGAATCAAAACAAAAAATATTCGAGCCTGCAATGCTATATATTCTACCGCATAACCGAAGTATTTCTACAAATATAGAGAATCTATTTTGTTTTTATTAACAAGATTATTATCAAAAATAACGAAATCTACAACTTAAGAAATTCAACATCTCATAAAAAAAACCGCTAAATTTCTTTAGCGGTTTTTTCATTCTTTAACTATATCCTATTAGACATTGAAGCGGAAATGCATCACATCTCCATCCTTAACAATGTATTCTTTCCCTTCTACACGAAGCTTTCCGGCTTCTTTTACTTTGGCTTCCGAACCGTATTGTGCAAAATCTTCATATGCAATAACTTCGGCACGAATGAATCCTTTTTCAAAATCAGTATGAATAACTCCTGCCGCTTTTGGCGCAGTATCACCAATCTGAATGGTCCAGGCACGCACTTCTTTCACTCCGGCAGTAAAATACGTTTGTAACTTTAATAGTTTATAAGCCGCACGAATCAAGACCGAAGAGCCCGGTTCTTTCAATCCCAAATCTTCCAAAAACATTTGACGCTCCTCATAGGTTTCCAATTCCGTAATATCGGCTTCCGTACCCACGGCCAATACAATGACTTCTGCATTCTCATCTTTTACCAACTCCCGCACCTGCTCCACATAGGCATTTCCCGTTGCAGCAGAACCTTCGTCTACATTACAAACATAAAGCACCGGCTTGGTCGTAATCAGCTGAAAATCTTCCATCAGCACTTCTTCATCATTGTTTTGAGGAACAACCGTGCGAGCTGATTTGGCCTGCAACAAGGCTTCGCGAATTCGATCTAAAAGCGCCTTTTCCGTTTGAGCCTCTTTGTTCCCTGTTTTGGCTGCTCGGTTTACTTTCTCCAATCGTTTCTCAACGGTTTCCAAGTCTTTTAACTGCAACTCAATATCAATCGTCTCTTTATCGCGAATGGGGTTCACATTTCCGTCAACGTGAACAATATTATCATTATCAAAACAACGCAACACGTGTATAATCGCATTACACTCTCTGATGTTGGCCAAAAACTGATTTCCTAACCCCTCACCTTTGCTGGCCCCTTTTACCAAACCGGCAATATCTACGATATCCACCGTAGCCATTTGTACACGCTCCGGTTTGACCAATTCTTCCAATTTGTTAATTCTGGGATCAGGAACGTTTACCACTCCGATATTCGGTTCAATAGTACAAAACGGAAAGTTTGCACTCTGTGCTTTGGCGTTAGACAAACAATTAAACAACGTTGATTTCCCAACGTTAGGCAATCCTACTATTCCTGCTTTCATGTGAATTTTTATTATAAAAAGTGCGCAAATATAACGTATTAAAACCAAGTAACAATAGCTTCAAAATAGGGATTTAATACAAAGAGCATCAAAGCGATTAATTGACTTTATCTTCCATTTTTAAAATAATAGCCTGCTCTTCCTCTGTAGCGGTAAGCCCGGAAACATTCCAGTAATCGGTCAGTATGACATTTTTTTTATTGTACAGGGTTTTGTCTTTAAAAACTTCACTGTCTTTGTAGGTAAAATTGTGATTGCTGAAATTCGTGGTAACAAAGTAATTGCGCACTTCAATATCGGTCTTTTTATCTTTGTCAATGCGCTCAAAACCAATTTCTTCTTTAGAACTGACTAAATAATAATTGGAATTATCTACCCGATATATGGTTTTGAATAAAGATTTGTAAATGTTTTTGGAACCCACGGCAGTTTTGTCTTTCACCCCCGACAAAGCGGTAGGTGAAACCGACGAACTGACTTCAATAATAATTTTTTTCTTTCGATCGTATATGATTTTAAAATCATCTAATAATCCTTTGGCATTGTCCAACGGAGTAATCAACATTAGGTTGTAATCCGCATTCGCAGAATACCCTTTGATGATAAAATCGTATTCCTTTTTGGCTTTGCTTTCCAAAACGGGATTCAGATACTTGAAATTGTAATAATTCTCCATAATATCATTGAGATTATACCCCAAAACATCAGACGTTATATCTTCATTAACAACACCGTAAGAACGATTTTGCTCTACCAAAATATTGCTCTTAAAGTTTTTATCGTTACCGAAAAGTTGAAAATTCATCAACCCGTCATTGTAATAGGAATAGTCTCCGTTCTTTTTAAAAAATTCCCTGGAGTAAACTTTTAAACGGGCCGGAACGGTTAATCTTTTAGTTGAATTCTCTACTAGGTCTTTGAGTATTTTTTGCGGATGCTGCTTGGTTACTATAATTTCATCCAAATCAGTAACAGAACTCTTTAAATAAATGACATTAACACGCTCCTTCAAAGTGGTAGATCGTATGGTAACAGCAACATACGAGGAATGGGTAATTTGAAGATTCGAAACCCCATTCAAGACAAAAGTCACGGCTCCCTCCTCGTTACTCAACAACGTTTGTTTGGTCTTGGAAACAAATACAGTAGCATCGGCAACCGGTAAATTAGTCTCCGCATCTATGAGTTTAATGGCTTTTTCACTGTTTTGTGACAAAACCGTGAAAGTGAAAAACAGCAACAGTATAACAAGGCTTTGTTTCATAGAAATTGGGTTCGAGCAAATTTAAAAAAAATCAACAAACATTCAATATGTTCGTTAAATTGTTGAAAGGATTTTATTTTTCAGGTTAAATCAATAAGAAATAAATATTAAATTGCAGTTAATTACTAACTAAACCAAGCATTTTATGAAAAAAATTACACTATTGCTATTGGTCTCTCCATTTTCTGTTCTCTTGGCGCAAAATGAAACAAAAATTGATTCAACCAAAGCACAGGAATTAAAAGAAGTCCAAATTGTTGGTTCCAGAAACACGAAACGAACTGTGGTCAAGTCAGCTGTTCCAATTGACATTATTGATGTAAAAAGTGTCACGACGCAAAGTGGCAAAATAGAAATCAACGAATTGTTGCAATACGTAGCGCCTTCATTTAATGCCAACAAACAATCAGGCTCTGATGGTGCTGACCACGTCGACCCGGCCACATTAAGAGGTATGGGACCCGACCAGACTCTAGTTTTAATCAACGGAAAAAGAAGACACCAATCCTCTTTGGTGAATTTGTTCGGAACGCGAGGCCGCGGGAACACTGGTACCGATTTAAACGCCATTCCGGCAGCAGCCATCAAACGAATAGAAATCCTGCGCGATGGTGCAGCTGCGCAATACGGTTCAGACGCCATAGCCGGAGTAATTAATATTGTTTTAAATGACAATGTCGACGAGGTAAACGGTGCTGTTACTTACGGATTTTACAACACCCATGCAGAAGGGGACTTTCTTCCGGGAACTCCCAACACCCCAGGCTATCAGCTCGATGAAAGCGGGAATGGAAATTCCTATGGAAAGAAAAGAGATTTTGACGGACAGTCAGTCAAAGCAGCTGTAAATTATGGAATCAAAGTGGGTAAAAATGGCGGTTTTGCCAATTTTACCGGTGAGTTTTTGAATAAAGAAAAAACCTTACGCCCCGGATTTGACTTCCGAAAAGGATTTGGAGAAGCAGGAATCACCAGCTTTAATTTTATGGGAAACTTTTCGGTTCCGCTGACAGACCATATCGATTTATATGCTTTTGGAGGCCGAAATGATCGAAACACCGACGCCTACGCTTTTACCCGTAATGACGGAGAACGCGTAGTAGAAGACATATACCCCGGAGGATACACGCCAAGAATCACTTCCAAAATCGTAGACAATTCTTTGGCTTTCGGATTTAAAGCGCATACCAACAACGGTTGGAAAATTGACCTCAGTAATGCCTACGGTAAAAACAAATTCGACTATACCATCAAAGGAACGCTCAATGCGAGTTTGGAAGCTGCGTCTCCTACCTCATTTGACGCCGGTGGGTTCAGCTTAGACCAAAACACAACCAATCTCGATTTCACAAGAAATTTTAAAGTCTTGGACGGATTAAACTTTGCCTTTGGAGGAGAGTTTCGCATCGAAAAATATCAAATTTTTGCCGGTGAAGAAGGCTCTTACGCTACCTATGACACCAATGGAATTCCAATCACAAATCCAGCTACACAATCAGCACCGATTGACCCTGTATCAGGCAACCCAAGACCCGGAGGTTCCCAAGGGTTCCCGGGCTTCAGCCCGAAAAATGAAGTGAACAAAACCCGCAACAGTCAATCGGCTTATGTGGATACGGAATTGGATGTTTCCAAAGACTTCAACATGAGTGCGGCCTTGCGCTATGAAAACTACAGCGATTTTGGAAGCACCTGGAACTTCAAATTGGCTTACCGCGTTAAAATTACCGATAAAATCAATTTCAGAAGTTCGCTAAGCACCGGATTCAGAGCACCATCATTGGCACAAAAATATTTCAACACCAGCTTTACCAACTTCAATTCACAAGGGGCTAGCGAAGTTTTATTGGCTCAAAACGACAGCGATGTGACCAAAGGTTTTGGCATCGAAAAATTAAAAGAAGAGAAATCTTTTAACGGTTCAGCCGGATTTACGGCCAACTTCGGAAGTTTCACAGCCACCATTGACGGCTACATTGTTTCGGTAAAAGACCGCATTGTGCTTACCGGCTATTTTGATGCTTCATCATTAAACCTGGGCGTGGACCAGGCACAATTTTTCGTAAACGGAGTAAACACCAACACCGAGGGAGTTGACTTGGTATTGGCTTGGAAGAAAACCATAGGAACGTCTAAATTCGGAGCCACCTTAGTGGGAAATATGAACAAAATGGAAGTAACCAAAGTAAAAAACAACGGTTTAGACCAAGAAACATTCTTCGGAGCTCGTGAAATAGCGTTTTTGAAAGCCTCCGCACCCAAAAGCAAATTCGGTCTGAATTTAAACTTTTCAAAAAAATGGTTTGATTCCGGAGTGGCTTTTACCCGTTTCAGCAAAGTGGTTTTGGTAGATTATGCCGGAATGGATAACGTATACGACCCAAAAATTGTAACCGATTTGACCTTGGGATTCAAAATAATCAAACAATTAAAACTCAGCGTGGGAAGCAATAACCTATTCAATGTTTACCCTACAAAACAAGACGAATCAGGCAATACCGAAGCCGGAGGGTATTGGGATGCCGTGCAGATGGGCTACAGCGGCGCGTATTATTACACCCGCTTGAATTTTACATTTTAAATAAAAAGATAATCCCAAAAAAAATCCTGAGTACTTACTCAGGATTTTTTTTATTCATTATGTAAAAACGATTGACGGTTGAGCAACGTTTCTTCGCTCTCCACATGATTGTCATCCGGAATACAACAGTCTACCGGGCAAACCGCAGCACACTGTGGCTCCTCGTGAAATCCTTTACATTCAGTACATTTACTCGGAACTATATAATAAATATCATCCGAAATCGGAGTTTGAGCGGCGTCAGCGTCCACTTCGGTACCGTCTGGCAAAATTACTTTACCGTGTAACTTGGTACCATCTTTATAGCGCCAGTCATCAGCACCTTCATAAATAGCCGTGTTTGGGCATTCCGGTTCGCACGCACCGCAGTTGATACATTCGTCTGTTATTATGATTGCCATAGCTTATTTTTAATTAATTTTGCGCAAAATTACAATCAAAACCATTCATAAACAAGTTACTCATGTTACAAATCGATAAAAAAAAATGTTTTGTGGAATTAGGCCGCTTTTTAAGCCAATTTGCATTGGATAACAATGTAAAAAACGAAACGGTACTCCTCAACGATTTGTATTTTGATGACTTTGTAGATTTGATTCACTTATCACAATCCCACAACGGCTGGTTCACACCAGAGCAAGTGTATTTTGCGGTGCAGTCTTGGGCAGAGGCTTTGCAGGAAGACAATTTAAATCAATGGCTTTCCCAATATGATTTATCAACCGTAAAACCCAAAACAGTCGGGCTAATCCTGGCCGGAAACATTCCTCTGGTAGGCTTTCACGATTTTCTTTCGGTACTCATTACCGGCCACAAGGTTGTAGTCAAAACATCATCTAACGACCAACACCTAATCAAATTTCTGGCAAATTATCTAATCTCCGTAAATCCCGAATTGAAAAAATCCATCACCTTTACGGAAGGAAAACTGGAAAACTTCGATGCGGTTATAGCCACCGGAAGCAACAATACAGCCCGTTATTTTGAATTCTATTTCAAAGACAAACCCAGCATCATCCGCAAAAACAGAAACTCCGTAGCCGTTTTAACCGGCGATGAAACCCATGACGATTTGGTCAACCTCGGTGAAGACATCTTCCGTTATTTTGGTTTGGGTTGCCGCAACGTGTCCAAACTTTTTGTGCCCAAAGGATACGATTTTCAACCGTTCTTCCAAGCCATTTACGCCTACAAAGACGTTATCTTCTACGAAAAATATTCCAACAATTACGATTACAATAAAGCCGTCTTCCTGATGAGCAACTTCAAGTTACTCGATAACGAATTCTTAACGTTGAAAGAAGACAGCAGCTACGCCTCGCCTATTTCATCCGTGTTTTATGAATACTATGACAACATTGACGAACTCAAAAAACAGTTAGAAAATGAGGCCGACCAAATCCAATGCATCGTTTCCAAAGGGGCTGTCGCCAACAGCATTCCGTTCGGACAAACACAAAAACCGCAACTTTGGGATTATGCCGACAATGTGGATACGCTGCAGTTTCTCATCCAAATCTGACGATTTAATTGGTGCTGATTGTTATAAACTATAACGTTTTCGTTGATAACATCCCCCAATAATGGCAAAATTCAAATCGCTTTTTAGAGGAGTGTTTCCGAAATTTGCATCACTATTTTTCAAACACTTACCATGAAAAAACACAACTACAGCGCCGGACCCTGCATCTTGCCCCAGGAAGTATTCGAAAAAGCGGCTCAGGCCGTTTTAAATTTCAATAATTCGGATTTATCCATTTTAGAAATATCCCACCGCAGCAAAGATTTTGTGGCCGTAATGGACGAAGTAAGAGCCTTGGTTTTAGAGCTTCTAAATTTGGAGGGCAAAGGATATCAGGTGTTGTTTTTACAGGGTGGTGCCAGCTTACAATTTTTAATGGTACCCTACAACTTGATGAAAGTTGACGGCAAAGCTGCCTATTTAGACACCGGAACCTGGGCCAACAACGCGATCAAAGAAGCCAAGTTGTTTGGCGAAACAGTCATAGTGGCTTCTTCTAAAGACGAAAACTACAATCACATCCCAACGGATTATATGATTCCAACGGATGCTGATTATTTTCACTGCACCAGCAACAACACCATTTTCGGAACCCAAATGAAATCATTCCCGAAAACAACAGTTCCTATCGTCTGTGACATGAGCTCGGATATCTTTTCAAGAAGTTTGGATTTTTCGCAATTTGATCTAATCTATGCCGGAGCTCAGAAAAATATGGGAGCCGCCGGAGCCACATTGGTAGTCGTAAAAGAAGATATTTTAGGCAAATCAGGCAGAGCCATTCCCAGCATTTTGGATTACCAAAAACACATCAAAGCGGAAAGCATGTACAACACGCCGGCAGTTTTCGCGGTATATACCTGCTTGTTAACCCTACAATGGTTGAAAAAACAAGGCGGCATTGCAGCTATCGAAAAAGTAAACGAAGCTAAAGCGGCTTTGCTTTACAACGAAATCGACCGCAATACCATGTTCAAAGGAACCGCGGCCGTAGCTGACCGAAGCAACATGAACGCAACCTTCCTGTTGGAAAATCCGGAGTTTCAGGAATCGTTTGACAAAATGTGGAAAGAAGCAGGAATTTCAGGCATCACAGGACACCGTTCCGTGGGCGGATACCGTGCGTCTATGTACAATGCCTTACCACTGGAAAGTGTACAGGCATTAGTAGAAGTAATGAAGGAATTTGAGACGTTATACAGTGCCCAATCCCAATTGGCGGAATAACAAGGCTTCCGAATAGCGTGTGGCACCAAGACGGCGGAGTGTTGAAGCGTGACGACTGAGTGTTAGACCATGACGGCCCAGTGTTAAAGCATGACGGTCGAGTGTTGAAGCATGACGGCCCAGTGTTGAACCATGACGGTCGAGTGTTAGACCATGACGGCCCAGTGTTGAACCATGACGGTCGAGTGTTAGACCATGACGGCCCAGTGTTGAACCATGACGGTCGAGTGTTAGACCATGACGGTCGAATGTTAAAGCATATGGAAAAAAGGAGTACCCTACTGAACAGCAAATAGCAACAACACTAAAAAGAAAATAATTTAAAAATTAAAATGCAGAATTTAAAATAATGAAAGTATTAGCCAACGACGGAATTTCAAAAAGCGGAATCGAAGCCTTACACAAAGCCGGTTTTGAAGTAATCACCACCAAAGTCGCTCAGGAGCAAGTAGCCAATTATATCAACACCCATGAGGTTTCCGTAATTTTAGTCCGAAGCGCTACCAAAGTGCGTAAAGATATTATCGACGCCTGTCCGGGATTGAAAATCATTGGTCGCGGTGGTGTAGGTATGGACAACATTGACGTAGAATATGCACGCAGCAAAGGATTGCATGTCATCAATACTCCGGCCTCTTCCTCAGAAAGTGTAGCCGAATTGGTATTTGCGCATCTGTTTACCGGTGTGCGTTTTTTACAGGACGCCAACAGAAATATGCCTTTAGAAGGTGATACCAATTTTGACGGTCTGAAAAAAGCCTATGCTAATGGTATTGAACTGCGCGGAAAAACCTTAGGAATCATTGGTTTTGGTCGAATCGGACAAGCTGTGGCCAAGATGGCACTCGGTTTAGGAATGAAAGTAATTGCCGCCGATAAGTTTGTAGACAAAGCCGAAGTAAAAGTAGATTTCTACAACGGGCAATTCATCAATGTCGAATTTGAAACCGAACCCTTGGAAGAGGTAATCAAACATTCCGATTTTATTACCCTTCACGTGCCGGCTCAGGAAGGCTATGTGATTGGTAAAAATGAATTTGAACTGATGAAAGACGGTGTCGGGATAGTAAATTGCGCCCGCGGCGGTGTGATTGATGAAGTCGCATTGGTAGAAGCCCTCGACAATGATAAAGTGATGTTTGCCGGCTTAGATGTTTTTGAAAATGAACCCACTCCCGAAATTCAAATTTTAATGCATCCCAAAATTTCACTGACGCCTCACATTGGCGCTGCCACTTTAGAGGCACAAGACCGCATTGGAACGGAACTCGCAGATCAAATTAGTAGTTTATTAAAATAAATTACACATTCACTGATACAGAGAACCACGCTTATGCGTGGTTTTTTATTTGTTAAAATAACGACAACAACAGCTCATTTTTAGTAATTTTATATCAAATAATGAGCTATGAAAAAGTTGCTTTTTACTCTGGTTATCGTCTTAGCTTTAGCTTCTTGCCATTTTGACAAAAACATCGTCCCGAAAGATAAAAAAATCGTGGCGGCAAAAACTTCTGACACTGTTCGTATTGCCAATGATTCCTTGGAATACGAAGTAATTATTATCGACCCCGGATTCAACTCCTGGTTGGCAGGCCAAGCACGCCCCAGAGGTTATTACTCTGAATCCTACTTAGAAAACAGAAATCAGATTTATGCAGCCGAGTGGAATAATCGGGTGATGCAGCCTCAGCGGTATAATCCCAACTTATATGAAATGCAGATAAATTACGACCCTAATATTCATTACGGGTATGAAGTAAACTATTTGATTTACAATTATTTTATTTATTTCCAAATAGCCAACAAACAACAACTGGCAGGATTTGTGCCAAGACCATAAAAATGATTAGATTTGTGGAACTTTACTCTTGATGGCAAATTTTAAACAGCGCTGGAATATCAAATCAAATTGGCAAATGGTTGTCATTATTGTGGTATTTGCTGTTACCGGTTCTTCAGCAGCTTATCTTTCTAAACCCATCTTAGCATTATTCGGCATTGTAAAAGGAAGTGTTTCCGCTTGGATTTATTACCCTTTGTATATTCTACTCATTTTCCCGGTTTATCAGGTTTTATTGGTTAGTTATGGTTTTTTGTTTGGTCAGTTCACCTTCTTCTGGGCCTTTGAAAAGAAACTTTTGAAGAGTTGCAGACTGGGTTTTTTATTCTCCAAAAAAGAAAATCCCGAATAAATCCGGGATCTCCAAACCAAAAATTATATAAACGGAACTAAACCTCTATTTTTCTTGCTGAATTAAGTTAAAGAAATCATTGCGGTTTTCTTTTTCGTTAAAAATCCCGCCATACTGAATGGTGGAAGTAAAACTACTCTCATCTTTTATACCGCGACTGGACACGCAAAGATGTTTGGCTTCCATGACAACGATAACACTATCAGTTTCTAATACCGTTTTCAATTCGTTGAAAATTTGCATAATCAATCGCTCTTGCACTTGCGGCCTTCTTGAATAATAATCGACGATTCGGTTTAGTTTGGATAAACCAATCACTTTTCCGCTGGAAACATAGCCAATATGCGCTTTCCCTATGATGGGTAAAAAATGATGTTCACAAGTAGAATTAAAACTAATATTGGCTTCCACCAGCATTTTATCATAGTGATACGAATTTTCAAAAACCGAAACTTTAGGTTTATTGGCAGGGTTAAGTCCGGAGAAAATTTCCTGAATAAACATTTTAGCTACTCTGTGTGGCGTTCCTTTTAAACTATCATCAGTCATGTCTAATCCCATTTCTTCCATTATAGCGTAAAAATGGTTTTCTATATTAAACATCTTTTCTTCATCTGATTTTATAAAAGCATCGGGTCTAAGTGGCGTTTCCGCAGAAGTCATTTGATGATTGTCGCCTATCAGTTCAAATAATTCTTTTTCAATGGTAGTGTTCATAAGAATTAATTTTTTTGTTTAACAAATTTACACTTTTATTAAACAAATAAATTAATTTAACACCAATTTATAAACTATTCAACTATAAATAATTCCTATTCCGTATAACAAAACAAAATACTTTGTTACTTTGTGAAAAATTGAATTGAATGATAATTGCCAAAAATATTCACAAATATTACGATACTTTACACGTTTTAAAAGGCGTTGATTTACACATAAAAAAAGGAGAAATTGTTTCTATAGTAGGTGCTTCAGGCGCAGGAAAAACTACTTTGTTACAAATTCTGGGCACTTTGGACAATGCTGCAAAATCAAAAGAAACCATACTGAAAATCAATGATGAAGATATATTGAGTTTGAGTGACAAAGCCTTGTCAAAATTCAGAAACCTGCATTTGGGGTTTATTTTTCAATTTCATCAATTACTACCTGAATTCACCGCTTTGGAAAACGTTTGTATACCGGCTTACATAGCGGGAAAGGAAAAGGCAGAAACTGAAAAAGAGGCCAAACGTTTGTTGGATTACTTAGGCTTGGCCGAAAGATGTCATCACAAACCAAACGAACTATCAGGAGGAGAACAGCAACGTGTTGCGGTAGCGCGTGCTTTAATTAACAAACCTGCCGTGATTTTTGCAGATGAACCTTCCGGTAATTTAGACACAGCTTCGGCTGAAAATTTACACCAATTGTTTTTTAAACTCCGGGAAGAATTTGGTCAAACTTTTGTCATAGTAACCCATAATGAGGAATTGGCTAATATGGCCGATCGAAAGCTGGTTATGAAAGACGGGCAAATTATATGATATCATGCTGCTAATTCTGTTAAGCTGGGTTTACATTTTTTTGACCTGTGTCAGTTTAGGGAGTGGTCTTTCGAAATGGTTAAAAATTTCTACCGCTGATGTTGTTTTTACCCCGATATTGGGGTTGTTCGGGGTAACACTTTTGGCGAGTAGCTGGGCATTCTTTGGACCTATTTCGCTCACCTTCCACATTGTATTATTCTTGATTTCAGTTTTTTTTGGGTACCAAAACAAAACCGAACTTAAGTATCTGTTTCAAATAGCCTTAACAGAATTCCATTCATTTTCTAAATCAATTAAATGGCTTTTTATCAGCAGTAGTTTTTTGATATTGGCTCAAAGTGCGACACTTCCCTACATCATAGACAATGAAACTTATTACATACAGACTATCAAATGGTTAAATGAATATGGTTTTGTAAAAGGGTTAGCCAACCTGCATTTATTTTTTGGTCAAACGAGCGCTTGGCATATTGCACAAAGTGTTTATAATTTTTCATTTCTTTACGATCGATTCAATGATTTGAATGGCTTTTGTTTGTTGCTGGCGAATTTTTTTGCCTTTCGAAAGTTGCAACAATTTATCATGCATCGGAATAAAACAGATCTACTTTTTGGTCTATTTCCGTTGACTTATGTTTTTTTATTTCAATTCGTCAATGCCCCTTCCCCTGATTTTCCTGTTTATGTACTGAGCTTTCTTATTTTTTCCCTTTTTCTGGAAAAGAATGAAAGCAACAAACGGGAAGTATTTAATAAGATAGTTGTTTTAGCTGTATTCGCTTCATTTATTAAAATTACGGCGGTAATACTATTGCTTTTCCCGTTGTCTATTTTCTTTAGCAACTATAAAACCGTCAATCAACGTTCTGTCCAAATTAAGTTGATTACAACGGTTACCGTTTTAATTGCAGTGATCAAAAATATTACGCTGACCGGTTATCCTTTATTTCCATTGGCTTTTCAACCATTTCCTGATTTGAATTATAAAATTCCAACGGAAATTATGGATTTCTTTTTTAGCAAAAGTATGATGCATTCATTTTACCTCCCGAACAGCAGGTTTGAAAATGCCTCTTTTTGGGATTTTATAGGACTGTATTTTTTCAATAATGGTATCAATAGTATCATTGCCATAACCACAGTAGTTTTTGTTATATTGGGACCGATTCTCATTTACAAGTACCGACTTCCAAAAACAATTTGGACCATTTATGCTGCATTTATAATTCTGTTGGGATTACTTTGTTGCAGTTCCCCTCAATATCGTTTTTATGTTTACTTCACATTATTTTTTGGTTTACTCTTACTAGCCTTGTTATTAAAAAAGGTTCGTCACATCATACTTTTAGAAATTTTGAGTATTGCAGTCATTGGTATATTGTTATTTTTACCGGTCTCATTCAAGGCTTTAACCGTAAATCCTTTTTTAGCAAACAACAGTGTTTTCCATTTCAAAAACATTTTAATTCCTGAGCCGAATACCAAGTATCAATTAGAATTTAAAGGCGATAGCCGAGGCAATATGAAATTTAATACCCCTGTCGACTCTTCCTTGTTTTGGATGAATGGAAATGGAAAATTACCGTGTGTCAATTCGGTACAATTAATTTATTTTGAAACCAATTTTCATCTGATGCCACAACAACGAAGTAATAACTTAGCTGATGGTTTTTACTCTCAAAAACTAACCGGTCATGACTAAAAGCGAACTCAAAGAGTTTTTGGATGAAAAAGTAATACTTTACAACAATCCAAGGTTTATTGAAAGTGATCCCATTCAGATTCCACATCAATTTTCATTAAAGGAGGATATCGAAATTGCCGGATTTTTGACCGCAACTATAACTTGGGGGAATCGGAAAATGATTATCAACAATGCACAAAAATTGATTACTTTTATGGGAAATTCACCCTACGATTTTGTGATAAACCATGAAGAACGTCATTTAGAACTGATGGAAAACTTTGTTCACAGAACATTTAACGGGCAAGATTGTGTTACATTTATAAAAGGGTTGCAACATATTTACAACAATTATAATGGATTAGAAGATGCTTTTACAACAAGTAAACACCTCTCTTCTACTCAGGAAAATATTGCTGCATTTAAAAAAATATTCTTTGAAATAGAGCATGGAACCCGAACGACCAAACATATTTCCGACCCATTGCAAGGTTCTGCAGCCAAGAGATTAAATATGTATTTGCGTTGGATGTGCCGAAAAGATAATGCTGGAGTAGATTTTGGTATTTGGAAAAGCATTCCAATGTCCGCCCTTTCCTGTCCACTGGATGTTCATTCCGGAAATGTAGCCCGAAAGCTTGGCTTATTGACCCGCAAACAAAATGATGCTAAAGCTTTAAATGAATTAGACCAAAATCTGCGTCAACTAGATGCCGATGATCCCGTAAAATACGATTTTGCACTTTTCGGATTGGGTGTTTTCGAGGGATTTTGAGAATAAAAACAAACCGCCCAGTAAATTTATACCAGGCGGTTTGTTTAATTAGCTATTGTATCGAAGTTCATGTTACCCACCTTCATAATACTCAATGCACAAGAATATTGAAGTATTAGTCGAATGGTTTCTTTTTTGGGCAACATGGTTTTGTTTGCTAATTTTCGTTTAGAGTAAAGTTTTGCCATAAAAACTATAATATTGGTTAGATACAATAGCATAACGCAAAAAATTACTTTTTATTGTTTACGAAGGCAAATAAATTTTATTTTTTTCAATTACCTTTCTCAAATTAGTCATGGCATAACGCATACGTCCCAAAGTCGTATTAACACTTACTCCTGTAAAATCTGAGATTTCTTTGAAACTCATATCCAGATAATAACGCATCATCACCACCTCTTTTTGATCATGAGGCAATTCCTCAATAATATTTTTCAAATCAATTTCAACCTGATTTTTTATCAAGCGGGATTCAATATTCATAGAATTGTCGCGTATAGTAGCAAAGACTGACATATCCTCAGTATCTCTGTTCAAAGGCATTTTTTTATCACTTCTGAATTTGTCGATAATGAGATTACTGGCAATACGCAATACCCAAGAAAGAAACTTTCCTTCTTCATTATAGTACTTTTTTGCTTTGAGAGTATGGATTACCTTAAAAAAGGTTTCCTGAAAAATATCTTCAGTTATATCTCTATCCGACACTTTCGAATAGATGTATCCGTAAATTTTTGACTGATGTCTGTTAACAAGTATAGCCAAAGCATTTTCATCGCCGGCAACATACTTATCTACCAATAAAGCATCTGGAAGTTGTGATTTAGCCATAATATTACCTTTTAGTAAGGGTTAAAAAAGAGAGTTTTTAATCTAAAAAGTAATGTTTTGCTATAGGCTAATTTTTGTTTGTGAATTATTTATGAATCAAATTTAACATAATTTTAAACAAATAAACAAATTTATATTGAAAAATTAACAAAATAAGCGCAATTTGGATCTCACAAGCTTCAATTTTATATGGTTTTAGATATAATTTTAATCCCAGTTACTAATTGATTATCTTTGTGCTCATTCCCTTTTTTACTATGAAAAGTACTGAAATAGCTACATTGGAACCCAAGAAAAACATCTTAATCAAAGGTGCTCAAATCCACAATTTAAAAAATTTGAATGTGGTCATACCACGTAACGAATTGGTTGTCATTACCGGACTTTCAGGTTCCGGAAAATCCAGTTTGGCTTTTGACACCTTGTATGCTGAAGGACAAAGACGCTATGTGGAAAGCTTATCCTCATATGCTCGCCAGTTTTTGGGAAGATTGGACAAACCAAAAGTGGAATACATCAAAGGCATTGCTCCGGCTATTGCCATTGAGCAAAAAGTGAATACCACTAATGCGAGGTCAACCGTTGGGACTTCCACTGAAATTTATGATTATTTAAAATTACTTTTTGCCCGGGTAGGAAAAACCTATTCGCCGATTTCGGGTAATGAAGTCAAAAAAGATACAGTCACCGATGTTACCTCCAAAGTAAAAACATTTACCCCCGACAGCAAGTGGCTCCTGCTTGCTCCTATTCATTTAGAGGAAGGCAGAAAACTCGAAGACAAACTGAAAGTCTTACTACAACAGGGGTTTGCCCGTATTTTGGTTGATAATGAAATGGTTCGTTTAGATGAAATTGAGCAACATTCGTTAGATAACAAAGACATTCTTTTGATTATTGACCGAATTGTAGTAAAACAAGAGGAAGAGTTTTTTAACCGTTTGGCAGATGCTGTTCAGACAGCTTTCTTTGAAGGCAAAGGGATTTGTTATTTACAGGAATTGCAAACGAATAAACGTCTGGAATTCAGTACCAATTTTGAGTTGGACGGTATGACTTTTTTGGAGCCAAACATTCATCTTTTCAGTTTCAACAATCCTTATGGCGCCTGTCCTACTTGTGAAGGATACGGCAACATAATTGGTGTTGATGAAGAATTGGTTATTCCTAACACCTCTCTTTCTGTATATGAAAATGCTATATTTCCCTGGCGTGGTGAAAGCATGAGTTGGTACCGTGACCAATTGGTCAACAATGCCTACAAATTTGACTTCCCTATTCATAAACCGTATTTTGAATTAAACGAAGAGCAACGGGATTTAATTTGGAAAGGCAACAGCTACTTCACAGGATTGGATGACTTTTTTAGAGAACTCGAAGAGAAAAATTATAAAATTCAAAACCGAGTGATGCTCTCGCGTTATCGAGGTAAAACCAAGTGTACAACTTGCAAAGGCAAACGTTTACGCAAAGAAGCCAACTATATTGCCGTTGGCGGCAAAACCATTTCAGAATTGGTTGATATGTCAATCAAAAGTTTGATTCCTTTTTTTAAAGAATTGACGCTTTCTGAATACGATGCCAAAGTGGCCAAACGACTTTTAATTGAAATCAATAACCGGTTGGCTTTTCTGAGCGATGTAGGATTGGATTACTTGACTTTGAATCGCAATTCCGCCACTCTTTCAGGTGGTGAATCACAACGTATTAATCTGGCTACTTCATTGGGAAGCAGTTTGGTGGGTTCGATGTATATCTTGGACGAACCCAGTATTGGTTTGCATCCAAAAGATACGGAACGTTTGATAAAAGTACTGAAAAACCTGCGCGATTTAGGGAATACCGTTATTGTTGTGGAACATGACGAGGATATTATGAAGGCAGCTGACCGAATTATAGATATTGGTCCTGAAGCGGGAACTTTCGGAGGGGAATTGGTAGCCGAAGGTACTTTTACAGAAATCCTAAAATCGGATTCTTTAACTGCAAAATATCTGAATGGACAATTAGAAATTTCCATTCCGAAGAAAAGAAGAAAATCAAATAATTATATCGAAATCAAAGGCGCCCGTGAAAATAACCTGCAAAATATAGACGTGGCATTTCCACTAGAAAGTTTAACCGTTATTACCGGTGTTTCGGGAAGTGGAAAGAGTACCTTAGTAAAGAAAATTCTTTTTCCTGCTGTACAAAAAAAGATAGAAGGTATTGGAGACAAAGCCGGTCAGTTCACCGAATTAACCGGAAGTTTTTCGCATATCAAACACATTGAATATGTGGATCAAAACCCTATCGGAAGAAGTTCCCGTTCCAATCCGGTAACTTATATCAAAGCTTATGATGATATTCGAGATTTGTATGCCAAAGAAAAGCTGTCAAAAGTACGTGGCTATCAGGCTAAACATTTTTCTTTTAATGTAGATGGCGGTCGATGTGAAACCTGTAAGGGAGAAGGCTCTATAAATGTTGAAATGGTGTTTATGGCTGACGTTTCATTGCCTTGTGATACTTGTGGTGGCAAACGTTTTAAGAAAGAAGTACTGGAAGTAACTTTTGAAGGTAAAAATATAGATGATATCCTAACAATGACTATTGATGATGCCATTATGTTCTTTGCCGAAAATAAGCAAACCAAAATCATTCAGAAGCTGCAACCTTTACAAGATGTAGGGTTAGGATATGTACAATTGGGACAATCCTCCTCAACTCTTTCCGGTGGTGAAGCACAACGCATCAAGTTAGCATCATTTTTGGTTAAGGGAGCTACCAAAGAAAAAGCTTTATTTGTTTTTGATGAGCCAACAACCGGTTTACATTTTCATGACATTAAAAAGCTATTAGCTTCATTTGATGCTTTGATTGAAAAAGGTCATTCCATCATCGTTATCGAGCACAATCTGGATTTGATAAAATGTGCCGATTGGATAATCGATTTAGGACCGGAAGGCGGTGAAAACGGTGGACAACTCCTCGCAATTGGAACTCCGGAAGATTTGGTAAAAAACAAAAAATCGATTACTGGATTTTACTTGAAAGACAAATTATAAAAAATAAAAAAGCCTCTCGTTATGAGAGGCTTTTTACTTCTGAAATAAAATTATTCAATCATAATTTTCTTCGTGATTCTTTTTGAAGACGTTTCCAAAATCGCCAGATACATTCCTTTAGTAATATTTTCCAAGGTGACTGTTTCAATTAACTGAGCATTGTTTATTTGCTTTTGTAAGACCACTTTTCCTTGTAAATCAATTAATGAAAACAAATATTGTGTATCGGTCAGAGTACCCAGATTAATATGCAACGTATCCATAGCCGGACTCGGATAAAAGCTGACCTGATTTTCGTTTTCAAATGTGCTGCTTTCTAAACTGGTAGCGGCAACCGCAAAATGCATGGTCGCTCCTATAGTGGCTTTGGCTACATTATAGTTATAAACCGGATCCATGTATATGAGTAAATCGGTATTGGTGTGTTTATGAGTGGTTTCGTTGGTTTCGAAAAGTCCGGTAATGATTTCATTATTGCTTTGAAATGACATATAATCGGATGCATAAGCATATGATAAATATGTATTTAAAGGAGAATACAATCCTACACAAGTTATCAATTCGTTGGTCATAATGCTCGATTGCGCATTATTGGTAGAGGGATTATTATTGGTGTCTCTCTCACAAGTAATCGTATCATTTGTCATACCGGCTACTCCACCCACTTCGTCTAAATTCAATACCAAACGTATATTCATTTTCGGATTCGTATTATTAACACGATTGGTTACATAGCTTTGACTGCCCAGTAACCCGTCTTCCTCACCGCTGAAATTAATGAATTTTATTGAATATTCCGTGGGGATGTTTTGCAACAAACGCGCTGTTTCTAATATACATGCCACTCCACTTCCATTGTCATTGGTCCCAGTGCCTCCGGTAGAATCGTAATGTCCGCAAACAATCACATAAGTATTAGGATAAACAGTCCCAACCTTGGTCACAATCAAATTTTTACAAGTGTAACCTGAGTTGGTATAAGACTGTTCTTCTATCTGTGAAGCAGTATATCCATAGCTTAAATATTTGTTTTCTAACCATGTCAATGTATTTTGGAGTGCAGTTGTACCGCGCTTCTTCAGACCTAGAGCCTGAAATTCAGTCAAATCATTAGTGACGTTGGTTTGGGAACATTGTTCTACCACGGTGCCGTAATAAGATATATACTGTTGACCGAAACTTTGTCCGACCATAAATAAAATGGCAAATGAAAGAAGTAGGTTTTTCATTGAATAATCAATATTGTTTTTTAGGTTTCATTCAAAATTCAGCAACAAATGTACTAAAAAAACAATGCTACCATAAATTTTACCTCATATTGTTTGATAAAAAAACAAGATTATACAGAAACACAAACCGCTGATTATCTTTTAATTAGCAATCCTTAATCAAATCTTAAGAATTGAAAACCGATTTATGGCACACTGATTGAAATACCCATCATAACAAAATTATTTTGTTCGAAGATGCTGAAAATCGAAAGAGTAAGCAAAAACTCAAAATTAGTTTGATCATGAAAAAAATTACACTTTTAGTAGCTGTCATTTTACTGTCAGGAAGTGCAGCGAAAGCATCAGCAGTAATCAAAAATTCAGATGAAGATAGGAGAAACAGATTTGACCTTAATGAGCCAATCTCATTTACAGAAAGAGGAATTGAGTTTTTTGTTTTCCCAAATGGTGACTTTGATTTTAATACCCGTCCACAAGACAGCCAAGGAGATTACTATTATAAAACTGCCGGAAAACAGACAACTGCGGCAACTTCAAGAAAAGCTGTAAATTATGGTGTTTTGATTGAGCACGACAGTTTTGGCAGAATCAGAAGAGTTGGCAACACGTTCATCAACTATGATAGCCGAGACCGAGTAAGCCGAATTGGTACAGTTTATATGAAATACAACCGTTGGTCATTGACTCAAATTGGAGGGATGCAATTAATATACAATCGAAGAGGTGATATCGTAGATATGATTGGAAGTGTGAAAGGAAGAAATCGAGGATACACTTATAATTACTACCAACACAATGACAATGATGATAGAGACAATGACGATTACAATACTTCTTCAAACAACAGTGATGAGTACTATTACTATAAAGCAGATGGTACCAAAACAAAAATTGAAGGTCAAAAATAAAAGGTTAGATTGGTTTTAGATGTTTGGTTAGGGTTCGAGAATCCCGCGAAGTGGTAACACCTAGCGGGATTTTTGATTTATATATCTTTAGTGTCCACCTTCTATTTTATTCTCAAAATCAATCCCTTGATTTTTCAAAATACCGGTAACTTTCCATGCGTAAAATGCCAAATAGGCAAAACAAATTACACCAACAATATAACTGGAATGAATATTAGTCATATCAGCCAAATAACCTTGCAACCAGCTTATAATTCCACCTCCCATAATCATCATAATCAAAAAACTACTGCCTTGACTGGTATGTTTTCCTAAACCACTGATGGCTAACGTAAAAATACAAGGCCATAACGTACTGCAAAACAATCCTACTGAAGTAAAGGCATAAACACTGGTCATCCCAGACGTTGACATCCCTATTAGCAAAGCCAAAATTCCCAAAACAGAGAAAATCAAAAGCATTTTTGCAGGACTCCCTTTACTGGCCATATCCGCAATAATCAATACAATAATAATTAACGCATAAATATAAAAATGAGACAAATCATGATCCATAAATTTATTAACCCCTAAGAAAACTCCAAAAGCTAAATAGGGCGCAATAAAGCGTAATATCCTTTGTTTGTTCATATTATCAGTAAAGGCTTCAATGGCACCGGTCCAACGACCAATCATCAAACTTGCCCAATACAGGGAAATAAAAGGGGCAATATCCTTAGTCATATAGCCTAAACCTTTTTCCATGTAAGCCGGTAAATTACTGGCAGTTGAGACTTCAACACCAACATAAACAAAAATCCCTATCATTCCCAGAATCAATTGTGGGTACTTTAACGCTGAACTTCTATTGTTGCTTGTACTGTCTTCGGTTGCAACAACCGCTTGTGGTTTATCGGGCAATGAAGACATCTTCAATAAAACAGCCACCAATAAGAATGCTCCTCCCAACACCAAATAAGGTATCTTAACACTTTCTATACTCATATCGGTATTACTTGAAGTGGCTGAACCAAAAATGGCAAAACTCACTATCAACGGACCGATGGTCGTACCTAAGTTATTCACACCGCCTGCCAAAGTCAATCGTTGTGATCCGGTAGTGATAGGTCCTAAAGCAATGGCTAACGGATTGGCCACAGTTTGTTGTAATGAGAATCCCAAAGCCACAATAAACAATCCGGAAAGCATTAACGGAAAAGAACCTGAATTTGCTGCCGGATAGAACAACAGCGTTCCCAAGGCAGAAATAACAAGTCCTAAAGCTAAAGAGTTTTTATATCCGATTCGGTTTATTAAATCTCCTTTGGTCAAATAGGATATTATCATGTAAATTATAGAACCTACAGTATAAGCAACATAAAATGCTACCGATACGAGCTGACTTTGTCCTTGGGTTAAATCAAAAGCTTTTTTGAAAACCGGAATTAAAATGTCATTACTGGCTGCTACAAATCCCCAAAAGAAAAATACAGTCACTAAGGGAATAAATTGGGCCCAATTGGTTTTAGTTTGTTCGGATGTCATAATTTTGGTTTGGTTGGTTGGTTAGTTTGATTGGTTTAATTAATCGGTTTGAAACTGATAGCCGTCCCTCCTCCGTTAGCCAAATGTAACTTTATTTTGGATTTTGACGTTACTTGTATTGTTTTTACAGTATAGGATTTTGGATTTTTCTGCCAATCTGCATCTGGACCATCCTGATAAACAATGGCTTGATACTTTTTCTTCGGGGTTAAAAAGTCCAATTTAATTTCTGTGTTACGCGCATTTTCATCGGTTATGGCACCCAAAAACCAATTTTCTGATTTTTTGTCTTTTCGAACAACCGTTAAATAATCTCCCGGCTCAGCCTCTAAATAGTTACTTTCTTGCCAATCTACTGCAACGTCTTTGATAAACTGAAAAGCATCGGGATATTTTTCATAATTTTCAGGTAAATCCGCAGCCATCTGCAAAGGAGAGTACATCGTAACATATAAGGCCAATTGTTTAGCCAATGTGGTATGAACCTGTTCTGTTTTCTTGGAATCATAAACATTCATTTTGATTTCAAAGATACCTGGTGTATAATCCATCGGTCCTCCCAATAATCTTGTAAAAGGTAAAATGGTTTCATGCATCGGGGGATTGCCCGAACTCCAGGCGTTGAATTCTGTTCCGCGGGCAGCTTCAGCAGCAATGTAATTCGGATAAGTTCTGCTATAGCCTGTCGGACGTGAGCTTTCATGCGAGTTCACCATTACTTTATAATCCGCAGCTCTGCGAGCTACATAGTTAAAATGATTGACCATCGTTTGTCCGTCATGAAATTCGCCACGTGGTATGATGCGTCCCACATAACCTGTTTTTACTGCCGGATAACCATATTGAGTCATCAATTCCAAAGCTCGGTCCAAATGTCTTTCATAATTGGCAACCGAACCCGAAGTTTCGTTGTGCATAATCATTTTAATTCCTTTTAATTTGGCATAATCGTTTACCGCTTGCAAATCAAAATCCGGATAGGGCGTCGTAAAGTCAAACACTTCTTCTTTCCAATTGCCAAACCAATCCTCCCAGCCTGTGTTCCAGCCTTCCACCAAGACACCGTCAAAACCGTTTTTAGCAGCAAAATCAATATATCTTTTGGTGTTTTCGGTGGTAGCACCATGCTTCCCGGAAGGTTTCAGTTGACCATCAGCCGCGTTTTGAGCATTTTGAGAACCGGCATAATCCCAAGTCGACTTCCCTACATGCATTTCCCACCAAACACCAACATATTTCATAGGCTTTATCCAGGAAGTATCATCAATTTTAGATGGCTCATTTAAATTCAAAATCATCTTTGACCCTACAATATCACGCGCATCATCACTCACCATTACAGTCCGCCAAGGCGATACGCAAGGAGTTTGCAAATAAGCTTTATCTCCGATAGCATTGGGAACCAAATGCGATTTTAAAACGTAATTCTGCACATCAGCATCCAAATGCATTACCGGGTAATTCACTACCGCCGCTTCAAAAATATTCAGATAAAGCTTCTCTGCGGTTTTCATCATCAGGGGTGACTGCACTACATATTTCCCTGCTATTGATTTTAAAGCAATACCGTTATTTTTGTCAATATTATCGGTGTTAATTTCAGAAAACTTTGTTTCTGCATAAGGGTATTCCTGGCTGTCAAAATCACCCGGCAACCAGAAAACAGTATGGTCACCGGTCAAATTAAACTCCGATACCTCATCCGAAATAATAAAATAATTTAAGTTGGCCTGTTTCGGAAAATCATAACGAAAAGCAACACCTTCATCAAAAACCCGGAAAATGATATTCATTTTTCGTCCTGATTTATTTTGACTTAGCGAAACGGTTAACTCATTATAACTATTTTTTATATTCGCTTGTTCTCCTAAAACTGGTTGCCACGTTTCATTAACAGCTCGGCTAGAGGAATTGTCCAAAGAAAAATCAGCCGTCAAATCTCCCCCTCCTTTCAGCTTGATACCTAAATAACTTAAAAGGACAACCGCTTTGTTTTTATAATACACACTATAAGCGGGTTGCCCGTTCTCAATTAGTTTAAAATCAACCGAAATATTTTTCGAAGGAGATTGTACATTTTGGGCATTCAGTAGCGTTCCTAAAAACAACAGTCCCAAAAGTTGAAACTTTTTCATATCAAAGCGTTTTTGATTTATGTAGTTATTATTTAATTTTTGAGTCTAAAAATACATTTATAATAGTTTTAGCTCACTATTCCTTTTAATTAGTTATTAACGAAATCGATTTCTTAAAACAATTTCCATAAAAAAAATCCCGATGTTACTCGAGATTTCCTTTTTGATACTAATCTGTTATTTACCGTCTACATAATCCTGAAGATAAGCAAAACGAGGTGTAAGTTTACCCTGTTCGGTAATTTTAGCCCGTTGCAGTATACCGTCCTTATCCCCATTAAAAAAGGCAGGAATCACATGTTGCATGAACATCTCACCAAATCCTTCACTGGCATCTTTAGGCAACTCGCAAGGCAAATTATCCACCGACATGACCATAACTGAGCCCGGGTGGGTATAAGGCACTTCTTTATTTTCGCTTGGCAAATACCCAAAGAATGGATCGGCAATAGTAGAAGCTTTGATGGTACAGGCTATCGGACCGTCCACATCACAAGAAATATCGGCAACTACTTTAATTTTACAATCTACCGCCTGAAGCATTTCGCGGGTTAAGATATCGGGCGAACCGTTTCCGTGAAAATGACCAGCTATAAATATATCAGCTACTTTACTGAACCGTTCAAAATCAGAAGTGTATTCCTGCGGATTTTTGTAAAAATCAGTATTGTCTAAAACCTGACCGTCCAAACGCTTGTTGTAATCCAGTACGTCAATTTGAGTGTAAACGGGCTGTGTATAAATTTTGTTTAAAAAATCCTCCACCGAAACCTGTTTTATTTTCATTCCGTCCAGCATTTCCTTAGCCCCCATGCCTACTTTACCGTGACCGGTCAAAACAATTTTAATGTTAGGCAACACCGGGCGTTTTAATCGTTCAATCAAATCAGCTTGGCTGTGCAACGTTTCCGCCTTTGGCAAATTGAATAACTCATATTTAATTCCAAAAGCTCTGAAACCATTATACGCTCCCACGATTCCGGCATAACGTCCAAAACCAATCAACCTTCTGTTGTTGGCATCCACTATGGTTTCATGATCATAGAGCTCAATGTTTTTAGCCAAAATGGCCTGCAACAACTTTCGGTTATGGGCTTGCTTTTTAATGGTATGTGAAAAGAAAAAATACTTTTTATTTGGAATCAGATAATCCACAGGAATTTCTTTTACTCCAAAAAACACATCACAATCCGATATATCTTCGGCCACCTCAATACCGAGATTTTTGTATTCCTCATCTTTGAAAACGCGAATATCCGAGCTCTCAACCCTTACCACTGCTTCGGGATGCTCTTGTTGTAAACGTACCAATTCTTCCGGGGTAAAAACAACTCTTCTGTCAGGTGGATTTTTTCGTTCTTTTATGATTCCAAATTTCATTGTAGCAAATTTTATTTCCCGCCAAAAGTAGTAGTATGCGAAACGTTTTCAAAACTTTTTTCAAGAAATAACCATTCTCTTTTTGTAAAACGTAAGTTGACAATTAACTCTTTACAAAATCATCGTTTGCAATTGTGAAAAACCTGTTGATAGCTTTCAAAAAAAGCGATGCAAACCTTAGACTGAATACTTATATTTGTTATCCAATTATTTAAAAAATGACGCTGAATTTAACCCGACATATAGCCGTTTTACTAACCGCAACACTACTTTTTATTTCCTGTACCAAACAAGAAAAAACAGAAGAAGGCATCCTTAAAGTCAATAAAGAAGGGATTCCCGTGATGCAACCCTTACAGGAAGAAATGCCCAAACTTACTGCTGATTATATCGCCGATAAAAAATACGGTGCAGAACGTTTCTTCGAAAAAATATGGTCTGAAAAGAATGATAACGTTGCTTTTTTAGTAGCCAAAAACGGGCAGATTATTTATGAAAATTACATGGGGTATGCCAATAAAAGCACCGATGAAAAAATCACCAAAGACACTCCTTTGCACATTGCCTCAGTAAGTAAAGTTTTGACTTCCACCGCCGTGTTAATGTTGGTTGATACCAAAAAAATCACACTGAATCAAAAAGTAAATACCATCATCAAAAATTTCCCTTATCCCGATGTAACGGTGCAAACCTTACTGAACCACAGAAGTGGGATGAAAAACTATGCCTATTTCACTTATGAAAACGGGAATTGGGACAAAAAACAAACACTAACCAATGAAGATATTGTCAAAGTTATGGTCGACAAACAAATCCCATTGGAGACCAAAACAGATACGCACTTCAGTTATTGCAACACCAACTATGCCATGTTGGCATTAATTATCGAAAAAGTAACCGGGTTAAAATACCCCGAAGCGATGAAAGAAATGATTTTCTCTCCGCTGGGGATGACCCATACTTTTGTATTTGACATTACCAAAGACCGTGGGAATGTAGCGCCATCATATAAAGGAAATAACGTAGAAATCGGGGTAGATTACTTAGACGGAATTTATGGCGATAAAAACATTTATTCCACTCCGAGAGATTTACTCAAATTTGACAAAGCCCGTTACGCCCCGTTCTTCCTGAACCCTGATTTAATAAAAAAAATATACACCGGATACAGCAATGAATGCAAAGGCATCCGAAACTATGGCTTAGGCGTAAGAATGACCTGCTTTGAAAAAGGAGAACCCTTTTACTATCACAACGGCTGGTGGCACGGCAATACCTCATCCTTCCTGAATTTGAGAAAAGAAAAAGTAACCATCATTGCCCTGTCAAATAAGTTCACCAAAAAAACATACCAAACTAAAAATCTGGCTGCATTATTCGGAGACTATCCCTTTAAATTGAATCAGGACGGTGAAGAATAGCAAATGCTGATTTTTTGCCTTACCTTTACGGCATAATTTTTGCGAAAGCAAAAACTGTTATTGGGGTCGACTGGTTTTGACAGCAAGTCGAATTGAACAGTAAGCACGTCGAGCCTTGTACTTTTGGCTCGTAAATCCAAAGGTACAAACTTATAAACGGCGAAAATAATTACGCTTTAGCTGCTTAATCTGAATCATAGTAAGATTTGCCTAGTCTCGTCAAGGACGAGAAGCTGGATTCTCCTCAGAAGCCTTGGTTTATGGCGGCTGGTTTAGGGGAACCGTAAAAGTAAACCTAGGAAAGGTAATGTTCTGAATCCTTTCTGACACTCATAGAGCTAAGCATTGGGTCGCGGTCTTTGGCACAGCCTAATGTCGAAAATTGAATCAGAGACTAAACGTGTAGAAAGCTCTTTAGTTGCTTGTTTGGACGGGAGTTCGACTCTCCCCGACTCCACATCACTCGCAATTGCAATGCGGATGTAAATGATAAAAATCCATCAAGTTTACTTGAATGGATTTTTTCATTTATAGCCGCCTGTCTTGTCAAAGACAGCCAATTGCATTTGCAGGTATGGAACGGTGGAGCTGAACGCAGCTACCCTCCCCAACTTCACTAAAAAAACTTTAGAACAAATCAAAAGCCTGTAAATCGTTTGATTGACAGGCTTTCCTTTTTTTAATACTATCAAATTTCAAAACAAAAGCACCCTTCCCGATAGTTTTCACGCCTACACTGATAGTTTTCCTACCTGCAGGGATAGTTTTCGCACCCGCACTGATAGTTTTCCCACCTGCAGGGATAGTTTTCCCACCTACACTGATAGTTTTCGCACCTGCACCGATAGTTTTCGCACCTGCACCGATAGTTTTCGCACCTGCACTGATAGTTTTCCCGCCTGCACTGATAGTTTTCCCACCTGCAGGGATAGTTTTCGTACCTGCACTGATAGTTTTCCCGCCTGTAGGGATAGTTTTGCTCCTTTAATTAGCCCTTAACACCCGAACAAACCCAATAAAGCAACACGCAAAACACTAAAATTTCACAACCAAATCGGTATAAAAATTACGCCCCATACGTGGAATATTGTTCCAATCTGAATACGTGGTGTAATACGTGTCCAAAAGATTCTCAACACCGGCTCGCAATCCAAAACTACAGGAACCGATTTTAAAATTATATCCAAAACCGGCGTTAATCAAAGCATAATCCGGTGTTCTGTCTTCTCCGTAATAGGGACTGTAACGGGTTTGAGTGGCATTGCCTTGCAGACTGAGTTCTGCTGAATATTTGTTAGTATGATACACCAAATCTGTGGTATAGCTAAGTGGACTGATAAAAGGTAAATTAACTTCTTTAGAATCTTTGCCATAAGTGTAAAGCACCTGCCCCTTCCATTTGAGTTCGGGAGTAAGTTTGTATGCTGCATTCCAACCAACGTTCCAAATAGTAGCATAAGGCACGGCATTGTAGACTTTTACGCCATTTGCTCCTATAGTCATCGGCACCAAATCGGCATGAGGCTGGGCAATAATATAATTGACAATATGAAAATAAGAAGCCGTTACTTTAACAGAACCTTTTTTGCTTTGGAATCCGACAAACCCATTTCCTTCAACCGATTTTTCATTTTTCAGGTTGGGATTTCCTATTTGGTCATAATTATCAAAGCTGTTGTACAAGTAAAATCCGTAGCCCTCAGAAACCGAAGGCGCTCTTTCGCCATAAGCAATCCCTAAACCATAGGTAACAATATCTTTACCGTAATGATAATTCAAGGCCAAACTTTTCAGTATGCGTTGTCGCTCTGCTTTCATATCGGGATAAAAAATCTGAAGGCTTTCCAATCCAAACGTGCTGGCCACCTTGTTGCTGTGCAAACCAACAGCTCCCGAAACCTTAAGTCCTGAATGACATGTAAAAGCATAATCATCTTCCGCATAAAAACCTTGGTAAAAAGTCCGCACATCAGGCCAGGTATACATAAACATCGGATTCTCGTTCGGATCTTGCGGATACATGGTCATTTCGGCTTTAGACTGGTTGTAAAAAGCACTCAGGTTGAATACCCAATGATGATTGGCAGCTACTGCTTTGACTTTAGAATAATAACCATAGGTTGAGCTCCAACCCGGCATGTCCATGTGTATAGGAACTGATGGACGATGGGTATCATCCATTCGGTGGGTTATGGTATTAAAATAAATTTTGGTTTCCCAATCGTTCACGATAGATTGTATTGGAACATAATCCCATTTTAAGGAAGTAATGAGTGCCTCGGCCAATGACACATCCATAGGTAGAGCCGGATAGCCCACATTGGTAGCTTTATCATAAATAACGGAGGCTTCAACCAAATGATTTTTAGCCAACTTAAAACCGGAAGTTCCGGAAAAGTTGATTTTTTTAAACTGAGAAAACAAAATTTCCCTGTCATTTCCTGCTTTGTAATTATCGGCATTGCGCGACATAAAATCGGTGTCAAAATAAAACAAACTGTCGGCATACGTAACAGAAGCTCCTATAATTTTTTGTCTGTTATTCGATTCAAAACCTGAATTAAAATTAAAATCCCATTTCTTATTGCTAAAGGCATTCGGATTCCTTTTCAAATCCACCGAACCACCTATGGTACTGCCATAACAAGCGCCTTCCTGTCCGGAACAAACGGTTGCTTCAGACAAATTTGAAACCTCAACATACGATGTTATCGGATCCATTTTATCAGTACAAGCACCAAAAATGCGCATGCCGTCAATAGTAACCAAAGTTCTTTCGGTAGCCATACTGTTGATGATGGGTTCCCAGGCATAGGCGCCTCTTTTAATCATACCAACCTTCATTGACTTTTGAAGGTATTCATCAATAGAGGATAATGTCTTTGATTGTCTTTCGGCTAAAGGGGTCTTTTTACCAATAACTATTATTTCTTTTAGCTCTAATGGCTTAACGGTATCTTTTGGTGTTTCCTGCGCCATAACGGCCACAATAGGACCCAAAAGAAAACACAACAAATATCTTTTCATTGTAAAAAAAATTAAAAAGGTCATATGGTCAATCCCAAATGACCTTTTATGAGTAGTTACTGTTGTTTAAAATTCAAAGTCAAAATAAAGACTGCTTTCGGTCACAGCATCGGAAACAGCTTCCCCTTTCAACACTGTGCCTTCAGGGCTGATTAATTGCAGGTTTATTTTCCAATACCCGGTCATGGTCAACGACATTTTACCCGTATACAATCCTCCCGGTGCAGCTTGAGTCGCTGCCACATTATTAGGCGAACCATGATTCCCCATACTCGGCATCCTCGGGTCAATTTGTAAACTATAGCCATCAACCACCGGGAAATGCATCATATCCTGCATTTTAAAAATCCCTACTGTCATGTCGTTCACTGCTACTTTTGGGTGGTGGGGTTCGACATAAGCTACGATGTATTTCACCCCGTCTGATCCGGTAAAAGTATTTACTCTTCGTTCAGCAGAAGCAGGAACATCAATGACAGCTGTAGTGCTATAGTCAGTACCGTCTATCGTATAATTGATTTGCAAATCCCAATATTCAGTATCATTTTGAGGCATTTGAAATACTATATAACCTTCATAAAGCGTTCCGTCAGCGGTAACTTTTTCAACTGCTGATTTTGGACAGGAATGAGTCATCATAGACATGTGCATTAAAGGCATCCAGCTCACCTCCGCATTTTTGACATAAGTGTGGGTTGCATTATCCTTAATGCGAATGGATATTTCATTATATCCTTGTTCAAGGCTTCCCAAATGAGAATATAATTCCAAGGTATGAGTAGCATTTGTTATTTCCTGAAACTTAGAAATATTCGCCAGCTCATCAATGACAGCTTCATCAGTACTGCTGGAGCAGGAAGTTAGAGATAATAGAATTCCGGTGGCTATAATAGCCATAATCGTATGTAAACGTTTCATTTTTTTTGTTTATTTAAATTAATACATTCCCTATCGGAAAATAGTTCCGAGAGTTTTTGGACACAAGTGTCCTGTCAAATCACATCAAAAGTCATTTGACCACTGAATACAATTGATTTAAACGGCAGGAGGGTGAAACACACTTAGTGTAGCTGCATAATCATAAAAGTCAGCATAATATGTGTTTATTTTCGGAATGGAATTAAAATATATTTTTGGTAGTTCAAAAGTTGGTCCATACAAACAGAAAACCATTTCCGTTTCCTGTACACTTCCTTTTTTATTAGGAACAATCGGTTTTTCGTTTTCGGCTTCCTTCGCCAATTGTTTCATTAAATGACATTTCCCGTTACAGTGCATCATGGGTTTGTCTTTATTTACACAGAGTACCTTAGCTATATAGTCATAATTTACGATGTACTCTATCACCGGAAAAACCGGTTTTAAAAAGAGGGTTAAAGCAATTATGACGACTATTCTTCTCATATCAATACGAAAGCTCTGAAAATCTATGCATTAGAAAAATCAAACAAAAGTTCAGACTCTGTAATTTTAATGTTACAAATTTACAGTTCAAATTTTAGCTTTTAATATGATTAAGGTCATAATTTTAGTATTTTTATAAAAATTATTTTTGTCTAACCTTAGCTTTTCCCTTTTTGCATTAAAGGAATTCAGCTTAAAAACTCTATAAATCAAACATGCAAATAGACATCGATTTATTGTTTACTTGGGGTGCCATAGCAAAAGAGTACAAAAAAAATGAGATAATTTTTTATGAAGAAGACATGGCCAATTTTTATTTCCAAATCATAGAAGGGAGTGTCAAAATGTTCAACACTAATGACGAAGGCAAGGAATTTACACAAGGCTATTTTTCGGATGGCCAAAGTTTTGGTGAACCTCCGCTGATGATAGAGCAAGCCTACCCGGCTTCCGCAGTAGCATTTCAGGATAGTAAGATTATTAAGCTTTCTAAAGATAAATTTCTCAAAATTTTGGATGAATATCCATCCATTCAAAAAAAGTTTTTACAATTAATGGCACGACGAATTCATTCCAAATCGATGACCACTAAAGATATTGTAAATCAAAAACCCGAATTCAGAATTCTGGCTTTCTTGAATGCCAACAAAAGGAATGACTGTAACACCAAAGAGTTGGTACCGTTTACCCGTCAGGAGATTGCTAATTTTACCGGTTTACGAGTGGAAACCGTCATCAGAGCTTTGACTAAGATGAGTAAAACGAATAAGGTGGAAATCATCAATCACAAAATATTTTTTTAAAATGTTTACCACAAAATTTTGGCTTAAATTTTCTCTAATCAATCTTTGTATTGTTGCCTCATTAGGATTATTGATGCGTTATAAAATAGGATTTGAGTTTCCTTACTTCAATCAAAAAAGCTTACAGCATTCGCATTCTCATTTTGCCTTTGGCGGTTGGATTAGTCATACCTTGATGGTTTTACTGATTCATTTTTTACAAAAAAGGCTAAAAGAATTTAACAGTACCAAGTACAATAAAATTATTATAGCCAATTTGGTTTGTTCTTACGGAATGCTCATTTCTTTTATTTTACAGGGATATGGTTTGTATTCTATCTTTTTTTCAACCGCTTCCATTTTAGTAGCTTACGTTTTTGGTTATTCCTTCTTTAAAGACGTGAAACCCTTAAATCAAAAACTGTTGGCTGTTAACTGGTTCAAATCTGCCGTTGGTTTTAATATACTGTCTTCTGCAGGAACTTTTTATCTCGCCTATATGATGGCTACTAAAAATGTTTATCAGGATGAGTATTTGGCATCCATTTATTATTACCTGCATTTTCAATATAACGGCTGGTTCTTTTTTGGATGCATGGGATTGCTGTTTGATTTTTTTAACTTAAAAAAAGAAGAAAGCTCATTTTACCAAACTTCATTCAAATTGTTTTTTGCATCCTGTATCCCGGCTTACTTCTTATCTACGCTTTGGCTTAATTTACCTTTATGGCTCTATATCATTACCGTTATTGCGGCTTTTACCCAAGTATATTCGTGGTTTCGGTTACTTTATATCCTTTCGAAAAGGAAACTTGAAATGCTTGAAAACTATCCGTTTTTCTTGCGTTATATTTTATTGTTTGTTGCTTTTGCACTAAGTGTAAAACTATTGCTGCAGTTAGGTTCTACTATACCTTCGGTAAGTCAACTGGCTTTTGGATTTCGCCCTATTGTTATTGCGTATCTGCATTTGGTCCTTTTGGCAATAATTTCTTTGTTCTTACTGTTT
Source organism: Flavobacterium sp. XGLA_31 (assembly GCF_051547105.1). Lineage (NCBI taxonomy): Bacteria > Pseudomonadati > Bacteroidota > Flavobacteriia > Flavobacteriales > Flavobacteriaceae > Flavobacterium > Flavobacterium sp. XGLA_31. The sequence goes on from NZ_JBPTTM010000006.1 coordinate 137,750, forward strand.
TATATCTATGCAAACTCCTTATTTCACAGCAATCAAAAAATCAAATACGGTATCATTCTCTTTTCAGTAGGTGTGCTGTTAAACGAAATTGTTTTGGCAATTCAGGGAATAGCCTCGTTCAGTTATACCGTAATTCCGTTTGTCAACCAAATGCTTTTTGGCATTGCCATACTCTTGGTATTGGGAATTTTGATTACCACTTTTTATTCTATAAAAAAAGTAAAATTTCAACCTCTTTTATGATTGGACTCATAAAATAACCATTTCATAATTAGGTACTTTGTTGGTATAAACCAAGTATTTATTATTATGAAAAATTCAATTAAACTTTTGTTATTAGCCGGCTTTTTTATGGCTTTCGGATGCAAACAAACCGATGAAGCACCAGCTCAAACAACTTCAGAAAACACAACTCCAACCGAAGCCACAGGACAATCGGGTGTGAAAGATGAAACCTCAAGTCCTAATATTGTACAAACTGCTATTGGCAGTAAAGATCACACAACTTTAGTTACTGCTGTAAAAGCCGCTGATTTAGTGGATGCGCTCTCCAATGCCGGACCATTTACTGTATTTGCTCCAACCAATGCAGCTTTTGACAAACTACCCAAAGGCACTGTAGAAGATTTACTAAAACCAGAAAACAAAGAAAAGTTAGCTAACATCTTGGGATACCATACTTATGTAGGAGCTTTAAAAACCGAATACATGCAAGATGGTCAACAGTTTGATATGGTTTATGGCGGCAAGGTTACCATTACTAAAAAAGGAGACAAAACCTTTGTTAATGGTTCCGAAATCGTAGCCTCTATTCCTACTTCAAATGGTATCATTCATGTGATTGGCGATGTTCTTTTACCAAAAGCGAAATAATTATTAATTCATCTGTTGTTTTTCTTTTTTAAAGTGGAAAAGCGTGAAGTTGTCGTTCACGCTTTTTTTGTGATGATTTAAACAACTCTTTTTATCCGCATTGCATTTTCATGAAAAATCAGTTTCGCTATCAACTCATTTTATCGCTATTGGTTGGTGGTTTTATGTGTTACAACTTCTGGATTTATACACAAACTTCTTGTTTTGGCACGGTTCATTTATCCCAAAAGGCATTGGCCGGAGAGCGATTGTGGCAACAGTACAATTGCAACAGTTGTCATCAACTATACGGACTGGGTGGTTATCTTGGTCCCGATTTAACCAATATCTACTCCCAACAAGGTAAAGGAGCGCCGCAAATTAAAGCCATGCTCAACAGTGGTGTAAAAGCGATGCCTTTATTTCATTTTTCGGAAACAGAAAAAGAGGCGCTGGTAGCCTTTCTTAAAGAAGTTGATCAAACCGGCCAATATCCTAACCGGGGAGCAGTTGTTGAATCCAACGGTTGGGTTTCCATTAAAACCAATACACCATGAAAAATCAAAAATATGCCTTATCCTTTTTGGCTTTAGGATTGATTTGCCTAATGTTGGCCTTACTCTGTGGTTTTTTAGCCGGTTTACAATATCTGATTCCCGATTTTATCAAATCGTTAGTTCCGTTTAGCGCCATGCGTCCTCTTCACACTTTATTTGTCATCTCCTGGATTGTACTTTCAGCCATTGGTGGGGTGTATTATTACATTCTCTCTTCTCAATCGTCAAGATTCGGGGGGAATCACATTCGATGGCATTTTTGGATATTTTTCCTTTCCGGAATAGGGATAACCTATGCCTATCTGACACAACATTTTGGAGGAAAAGAATATTTGGAGTTTCCGATCTACTTTTATTTTCCTATTATGCTGGGTTGGATATTGTTGGCTATCACATATTGTAAAACTGTATTACCTCAATTTAAATCGTGGCCGGTTTATTACTGGATGTGGGGTACCGGAATTTTTTTTATGATATACCATTTCACCGAAGCTCATCTTTGGATGCTGCCTTATTTCAAAGGCCAATTTGTACAAAACCTAATGTTGCAATGGAAAGCCGGCGGTTCCTATGTAGGCTCTTGGAATATGCTGGTATATGGTACCGCATTGTATGTAATGTCAAAGATAAACGAAGACAACAGCTATGCGTTTTCCTCAAAGGCTTTTTTCTTTTACTTTCTGGGATTGACCAATCTGATGTTGGGTTGGGCACATCATACCTACATTGTTCCGTCTGTTCCTTGGATACGGTATTTGGCATACGCCATCAGTATGAGTGAGTGGATTATTTTATTTTCTATCATTTATGACTGGAAAACAAGTGCCAAACAAAGAAATCTGGTCGATTTTCCTTTGGCACGAAGATTAATCCGTCTGGCAGATTTCTGGGTGTTACTCAACATCATTTTAGCTTTACTGATTTCAATTCCTGCTGTTAATCTGTTTACACACGGCACCCATATTACCGTGGCTCATTCTATGGGAAGCACTATTGGTATTAACACTTTGATTCTGTTAGCCTCCATAACTTACATATTGGAAAAAAATAAAAACATTACTCAAAAAAATCGGTACAACATTGAAATCGGGATGAAAATTTTTCACTTTTCCTTCCTGCTGTTTTGGATTCTTTTATTAGTCATGGGAGTAAAAAAAGGATATTGGCAATTGGGTCGCGAAATGATTTCCTTTGGTGCATTTCAGGAATCACTGCATTTGATTTATTTGTTCTTTGTGCTCTCAGGATTGGGATTACTAACCGGTTTATACCTCATTAGCTATACATTATTAATTAAATTAAAAGAGAAAATCATAACATGACATTTATCATCGTATTCCTGAGTTAATTTGATGAGTTTCGCCAATTAATATTTTTACTTTCAACTTATGAAAAAAACATCCCTTCATTCTTTTCATATTCCTGTTATGGGGTTAGCCTATACCATTGACAGTCCGATTCGAGTGGCACAATATGGCATTTCATCTGTAATCTCTATTACAGATGATGAATTAATCGAAAAAATGAGAGCTTTTTACAGCAAAAAATTTGCCGTTCCTTATCAGGAAATATCTCAAAAAGTGCACGATTACAGGGCAGCAAGAATTACCAGTTATTTGAATTTAGTAGACCGTATAGTAAAAGAAAAATTTGAAAAATTCAAAAGTGAGTTAACAGAAAGTAAAACTACTCTGGAAAACTTTATTACGATGTTGCCTTATAAATCAGAGCTGAAAGAAAAATTAGAAAGTTATCTTAAGGAAGACTCTCACTCGAAAACTAACCTCAAGAACTTGCTCGAAGAACAATTAGTGCCCGGTGATATTGATGTCAACATCATGACCAAAGTCGACAAGGATAATTTTGAAAACGATGTGCAATTGCCCGTTGAATTTAATGATGCTCATGCTTCACTCAGAGGATTTGCCAATAGTAATTTAGACTCATCAGTGGTACTTTCTGCCGGTATGAACCCACGATTGTACAGCTATTTTGAAAATTTCAGTGATTTTTTCCCTGATGCTTATTCCAATCTAAAAAAGAAAATCATTCTGAAAGTAAGTGATTTTCGTTCGGCAATGATACAAGGTAATTTTTTAGCTAAAAAAGGATTGTGGGTCTCTGAATACCGCATCGAATCAGGCCTAAATTGCGGAGGACATGCCTTTGCCACTGACGGATTTCTGTTGGGACCAATATTAGAAGAATTCAGACTAAAAAAAGAAGAATTAATTCAATCCGCCCACAGCTTGTTGGTGAAAGCTTTAAGCCAAAAAGGGATGTCAGTCCCCGAGCAACCGCTACCTTTAAAAATAACTGCTCAGGGAGGTGTAGGAACTGCAGAAGAGCATGCTTTTTTGCTGGAACATTACCAATTAGACTCCATAGGTTGGGGGTCCCCATTTTTATTGGTTCCTGAAGCGAGCTCGGTTGACAGCGAAACCCGAAAATTATTACTCAATGCCAAAGAAGATGATTTTTATCTCAGTAATATCTCCCCTTTGGGTGTTCCTTTTAACTCCGTAAAAGGAGTTTCCAATGACACATGGAAAAAGCTTCGTATTGAACAAAATAAAGCAGGAAGTTCCTGCCCGAAGAAACTGTTGGCTTTAAGCAAAGAATACGATGTAAAAGGAACCTGTACAGCATCCAAAAAATATCAGGATATTAAATTAGAGGAACTTGAAAAAATTAAATCCAATCTGACCGCTAAAGATTTTGAAGATAAAAAGAATAAAATCACTGAAAAATCGTGTCTGTGTGTAGGTTTGGTAAACTCGGCTTATCTGGAAAACAGTATCCCCATCAAAGGACAACAACAAGGAGTGGTCATTTGTCCCGGGCCAAACCTGGCTTACTTTGACAAAGAAGTAACCTTATTGGAAATGGTCAAACACATCTATGGCAATACAAATATCATCACTGAAATCAATCGACCTGTAGTGATCATTAAGGAGCTAAAAATGTACGTTGATTATCTGAAAAAAGAAATTTCAAATTTCAGCAGTGAGGTGGCTTCAAATCAGATAAAAAAATGGGAAAACTTCAGAAGCAATCTTTCGGAAGGAATAACCTATTATGAAAACCTGATGCAAACCTCTGCCTATTTTTCAGGAAAGAAAAAAGAAATTCTGGAACAATTAGATGACTACAAAATCAAATTAAGCGAAATAGTAATTCCGAAAAATGAAATGGAAATCAGCTATCGATAAACTATCTTGATTTTTGAAGTTGTTGAAGCAACCTGTTTTTCCTGCATTTGCGGCGAGAAACCCAATTGTCCCAGAGTATCAACATTGTTCCGGAAAGATTGAATATGATAGTTACCCTGATATCCTCTTGCCTCTAAAAATGTCGTCATATACTGCAGGTCTTTTTCAGAAAGCAATTGGGAGTGGACCGTAGTACGAACTTCAAATGGGATATCGGATTGCAAGAGCAGTGTCAATGATTGTTCAAAAGCGGCATAGCGATTTGACTGCGTGATGGTTTTAAACTTTTCTTGTGGGGCTTTAAAATCGAGAGCAACATAATCAATCTGCTGCTCTTTTATCAATTGCTCCAATAGTTGAGGTTTGGATCCATTTGTATCGATTTTAACTAAAAATCCAAGTTTTTTGATTTCATTTATGTGATGACAAATGGCTTTGTGCATCAAACATTCACCTCCGCTAAAGACCACAGCATCCAATAAACCTTTACGGTGATTAAGAAAGGTAATCACACTTGAAAAATCGATTGTGCCTTTACCCAAAACAATTTCGGGATTATAACAATACAGACAACGCATATTACAGCCTGCATACCAAAGAATGCAGGCTGAATGATGCGGATAATCCAATAATGTGAAAGGAGTAATATCGGCAATAGGTTTACTCAGCATTTCACTTCCTTGAAATGAATGCGCTGTTTGTGCTCCCCTTTCTTCCCGATATTAAAACTTTCTACCGGGCGATGATAGCCCATAACACGAGTGTAGACCAAACATTTGGTTCTCAAATGCTGGTTCGTTTCTAAAATTTGATTAGTTGTTTGCATCTGCTGTATGATTTAAGGTTTGTATGAGTTGGTCATCACATTTCGGACAATATTCGTGTTCTCCGTTCAAATAGCCGTGCACCGGACAAACACTAAATACCGGAGTTACCGTAATGTAAGGCAGTTTGAAATTGGTTAAGACCGTTTTGACAAAGTTCTTACATGCTTCGGGAGAACTGATTCTTTCGTTCATATACAAATGCAGCACGGTTCCTCCCGTATATTGACACTGCAGCTGATCCTGCAACAGTAAAGCTTCAAATGGGTCTTGTGTAAAATCAACCGGAATTTGAGAACTGTTCGTATAATAAATATTCTCTCCCATACCCGCTTGCAGCATATTGGGAAAACGTTTTTTGTCTTCTTTGGCAAAACGATACGTGGTACCTTCGGCCGGTGTAGCTTCAAGATTGTATAAATTTCCGGTAGCTTCCTGAAACTGTTTCATCCTGTTGCGAATGTGGTCTAACAGTTTCATCGAGAATTCAAAACCAAACGGTGTTGTAATATCATGCTTATCCGCTGTAAAATTGCGAATCATTTCGTTCATGCCATTGACGCCAATGGTAGAAAAATGATTTCTGAAATGTGGTAAATACCGTTTGGTATACGGAAACAATCCGCGGTCATACAGTTCCTGAATAAACTGCCGTTTCTTTTCCAAGGTTTCTTTTGAAAGAAATAACAACCGGTCTAAAGCCATATACAATTCTTCCTCATCACCTTCATACAAATAGCCTAGTCGTGCCATATTGAGGGTAACCACACCAATACTTCCGGTCATTTCAGCACTGCCGAACAAGCCGTTGCCACGTTTGAGTAATTCGCGTAAATCCAATTGCAAACGACAACACATACTGCGAACAGCATTTGGTTTATAAGCATTCGGATTTTCTACACGCTGCCCATTTTCGTCCAAAACATATTGGCTCCCAATAAAATTCTGAAAATAAGAAGAACCTATTTTAGCGGTATTTTCAAAAAGCAACTCGGTGTTTTCACCTTCCCAATCAAAGTCTTCGGTAATGTTAACCGTTGGAATGGGAAACGTAAAAGGCTGACCATTGGCATCGCCTTCAGTCATCACAGTATAATAGGCTTTATTGATTAGGTTCATTTCCTTTTGAAAATGCTCATACCGCAATTCGGTTACAGTTGCTACGCCTCTTTCGTTTGCTCTTTGCAATAACTTCTCACTCGCATTCTTTTCAAATAAATGATGGTCATTTCGGGTCGGAATTTGTTCTTTCAAATCATCGGGAACTACCCAATCCAGGGTAATATTGGTAAAAGGCGATTGTCCCCAACGTGCCGGCACATTCAAATTGTATACAAAACTTCGCACCGCTTTAAGCACCTCTTCAAAGGACAAATCGTCTTTAAAAACATAAGGCGCCAAATAGGTATCAAACGAGCTGAAAGCTTGCGCTCCTGCCCATTCACTTTGCAGTATACCTAAAAAATTAGCCATCTGTCCCAAGGCTTCACGGAAATGCGAGGGAGGTCTACTCTCCACTCTACCGCGTACGCCGTTGAATCCTTCGTTGAGTAGCACACGTAAACTCCAACCCGCACAATAACCCGTCAGGCAGTCTAAATCGTGAATGTGAATGTCTCCGTTTCTATGTGCGTAACCTTCTTCTTTAGTGTATACTTTATCCAACCAATAGTTGGCGATAATTTTTCCGGCTACATTGTTGACCAATCCGGCATTGGAATAGGAAGTATTGGCATTAGCATTGATACGCCAATCCGTTTGATTGATATACTCTTCTATGGTTTGTGTGCTGTCGACATAAGTTGTATCATCATTCAGTCCCTGCACGTGTTCCCGTTGCAATTTACGCGTATGCCGATAGAGCATAAACGAACGCATCACCGTAAAATAACTTTTGTCAAAAAGGATTTTCTCAATCAAATCTTGAAGTTCTTCAACCGCCCAAGTATCTTTGCTTTTAACAGTATCCATCACTGCTCTGAAAACAGAGGCATCATTAGGAAGGGAGACACTGGCAAAACTTTTGGCAATAGCATCCTTTATTTTATATCCTTCAAAAAGCCTGTAATCGCCATTTCTTTTGATAACATATTTTTCCATATCGTTGGTTTTACAGCAAAGTTATTTACACTATAGAAAAGCGTTCCTCCATGGCTTTCGCTTTCGGGAACACTATATTGTTTTCCAAATGGATGTGTTTGTGCAGGTCTCTTTCAAATTCCTGTAGCATGGCAAAAGTTACTCTATATGTTTCACAAGCATCAGCCGGTGGTGTGTACTCGTCGGTTAAAGCCGCTATTTTTCTGAAACGTTCTCCTTCGTTTTCATGTTCTTCTCGCATCATTGCAATAGGATTGTCGACGGTGCCAAAATGAGGCTGCTCCATTGATGAATTATCTTTCAAAGCGTAATACATTTTTTTGACAAAAGGAAATAAAATTAATTCCTCTTTTTTCATGTGTTGTGCCAATTCGCCGGCACAAATTCTGAAATGAGTGGCAATTTCAAACAACTCCGGATGTCTTTGTCCGTGTACTTTACAAAGCTTATCCAAAAAGAAAAGCAGACTGGTTGATTTTTCTTCCACATATCGATGATGGGTCTTTTCAATATAGTCAATCAACAAATCTACCGGCCAGGAAACAAAATCAACGCCAAGATCTGATTTTGATGCCAAGACCACATCTATCTCATCCTGAATTAAGTCGGCATCCAATCCTTTTTTGGCACAAGCTTCAGTTAAAGTCTTATGCCCTTTACAGCAAAAATCAATACCATATTTAGAAAATACTGCAGCCGTTCTGAAGTCCTGTGCTACTAATTCTCCTACTGTAGGGTGTTCTAATGTATTCATATTCTATCTTTTTTTTGTAATTAATTTATTCTCAATATTAAGAAGATAACACCATACCCTTGTATGATTAAAGTCATAGAATATGCGGTTTTTCGTGAGTTATTTTGTGGACACTTAACGCTTAAAGGTCACAATTAAAATGTTATGGAAATACTGAAGAAAAAAATTCTGGCTCTGAAAAAAGAAAAGAATGCTGTTATTCTGGCACACTATTATCAGGAACCTGCCATTCAGGAAATAGCCGATTATGTGGGTGACAGTTTGGGATTATCGCAGGAAGCGGAAAGAACAGCTGCCTCGATTATCTTGTTTGCCGGGGTACACTTTATGGCCGAAACTGCCAAGATTTTAAATCCGAATAAAAAAGTAATTCTGCCCGATCTCACTGCAGGATGTTCATTAGCTGATTCTTGTCCTCCCTCACTATTCAAAAAATTTATAGAAGCGCATCCTGATCATTTGGTTATCACTTACGTTAATTGTTCTGCAGAAATCAAGGCGATGAGTGATATCGTATGTACTTCGTCAAATGCGGTTAAAATAGTACAATCTGTACCCAAAAACATTCCGATTATTTTTGCTCCCGATAAAAACCTGGGGAATTACATCAACCAACAAACCGGGCGAAACATGTTATTGTGGGATGGCTCATGCATTGTACATGAGGCTTTTTCATTAGAAAAATTGATAGCCTTACATAAGCAACATCCCAAAGCCGAAATCATTGCCCATCCCGAATCGGAAACCGTTATACTGGAAACCGCAGCTTATGTTGGTTCTACTGCCGGTATGATAACTCATGTAAAAAACAGTCCCAAAACCGAATTTATTGTGGGCACCGAAGCAGGAATTTTATACAAAATGCAACAGGAAGTACCTGATAAGCTTTTAATTCCGGCTCCTTCCAAAGAAGACAATACCTGTGCCTGCAGTGAATGTGCCTTTATGAAGGTCAATACATTGCAAAAAGTATATGATTGTCTGGTACATGAAAGTCCGGAAATTACAGTACCGGAATCCGTTATCAAAAAAGCCTTGGTCCCCATTACAAGAATGCTTGAATTATCCAAATCATGAAAAAGTGTGACTACTTAGTAATCGGTTCGGGCATCGCAGGATTGAGTTTTGCTATAAAAATAGCGCAGCGGTTTCCTCAAAGAAAAGTGATTATCATTACCAAAACGGTGGAAGAAGAATGCAATACCAAATACGCCCAAGGTGGAATTGCTGTGGTTATCGATAAAATTGAAGATTCTTTTGAAAAGCATATTCAGGACACCCTGATATGCGGAGACGGTTTGTGTGATTCTGATGTGGTGAAAATGGTAGTCTCCCAAGGCCCGGAACGCTTGCAAGAACTTATGAATTGGGGGGCACAATTTGACTTAACCGCAAACGGAACTTTAGATTTGGGAAAAGAAGGTGGTCATTCAAACAACCGTGTGGTGCATCATAAAGATCAAACCGGTTACGAAATAGAAAAGGCCATTGTGGCTGAGGCTCACCGCCAACCAAACATAGAATTTTATGAATATCATTTTGCATTGGATTTGGTTACGAAAGACAACTGTTGTCTGGGTGCCAAGGTGTTAAATGAGCTCACCAATGAAATAATTACCATTCAATCAACCTATACGCTATTGGCAACAGGAGGTATTGGTCAGGTGTACGGTCATACCACAAATCCAACGGTGGCTACCGGAGACGGTATAGCCATGGCCAAAAGAGCCAATGCCATCATTGCGGATATGGAATTCATACAATTTCATCCCACGGCTTTATACCACAAAGACGTTAACCCTACGTTTTTAATTTCGGAAGCGGTGCGGGGTTTTGGTGCCGTTTTACGAACCAAAGACGGACGACGTTTTATGACCGAATATGATGACCGTGCCGACTTGGCTTCGCGAGATATTGTATCCCAAAGTATAGAGCAGGAGCTCAAAAAATCAGGAGACGAATGTGTATATCTCGATTGTACACAATTGGACATAAAAGCTTTTAAAAATCATTTCCCAATGATTTATGACCGATGTAAAGCCCTGAGCATACCAGTAGAAACTCAATGGATTCCGGTTATTCCGGCACAGCACTATTTGTGTGGTGGAATTGTGGTGAACACCAACGGTCAAACTTCGGTTGAAAATTTATTTGCTTGCGGTGAATGTTCGCGTACCGGTTTGCATGGCGCCAACCGATTAGCATCGAACTCGCTTTTGGAAGCCATAGTATATTCAAACAACATTTACACATATCTTTCTCAAAAAAAGAAAATTAATCCAAAAACAGCAGTCGTGAATCATCATGAATTTCTTCCAAAACCCGGCACCATGAATCAAAAATATCTGGCTTCTATACGCGACCATTTGCAAAAAATCATGCAGCAAAATGCGGGTATAATCCGAAATGATGTCGATTTGTTGGATAGTCAAATGGAATTAACGTATTGGGAGTTAGAACTACAATTACTAGAAGAAAATTTTGCCTTAAATAAGGCTTTTTGCGAATTGAAAAACATGATTACAGTAGGGCTGTTAATTGTAGATCATTCTTTGAAACGGACTGAAAACCGAGGTGGTTTTGTGAAAAACAAAAAAACTACAACCCTCCCACTCTGACTAAACTTCCCAAAACCAACATGGCTATTCCTATCAGTGTAATGAGAACAATCTGAATGGCGACCGGCTTCAAACGCTCTGAAGTAACTTTCGGAAAAACGAAAATTTGCGCATTGATAGCCATGAGTAGGGAAGTGAACATTAAAATCAATTTTAACGAAACCACTTTTTCAATAGCATTGGAAAACGAAAACCATTTGGTAACCGTCACGTCAAAATCATAAGCCATCAGAATTCCTGTTATCAAAAGTATTATTAGGGAGGGCATCCCTACCGGTTCAAATTTGTCTTTAAAGTTTTTGAGCACTTCCGGATCCTTTTTTTTCAGGGCTTCGGGCAAAAAACGAAGGGATAAAAACAAATGGCCTCCTACCCAAACGGTAGCGGCCAGTAAGTGTAAAACGAGAAAAATGTGATGCTTCATTGTGACAGCGTTTTATACATCATAACATCAGAAATATTCAACGCCCGGTTTTTGATTTCTTCCGCTTTTTTCCCTTCGAAAAGTTTGTCCACTGTTTGAGTAAACAATTCATTCCAATGTTGAAAATGCACTTTGGTCATAGGGCTTTTTTGGTGAAGTTCTTTATGTCGAGCCATCGGATTTCCTTCATAATTGGCAGTAAAGAAAAGAATATTCTCCCAAAAATTATACATCTTAGGCAAATGCAATTCCCAATTGACCTGAGCCACATCAGTAAACAAATAGCCAATAACAGAATCTTTTTTGACTGTATCATAAAAAGCATTAACCAGCTTTTCAATGTCTTTTCTATTGCGAATATCGGTTTTCATTGGTTACAAATCTTTGTTTTTAAATCGGTTTAATGAAATGAAAAAAGGAATAACTGCCCACAAACAAAGTAGTAGAAAAGAGGCAATCAAACCCACTCCCGTACCGAAAAAATCCTTAAAAATGGCTCCGGTATACCCCATCATAGCCGATACATCTAAGTGCAACAATATTTGAATACGAGCCAAATCTATCGGACTCAAAGCTGTCACTCCTACCATCATTTTTTCGATAGGATAATCTGAAAATTGAAATAATAAAAACAACACCATACCGTCAAAAAGCAATGCAAAATAGAGCCAAGTCATGATAGAAATACCAATTCCTTTGGCTTTGTCACGGGTTAATATGGAACTTAAAAAGGCTAAGGCTACAAAAATGACTGAAATCAGACAACCGACCACGACCATCATGAGTCCCAAATTATCGGGAGCATTGCACAACAAAGGTATTCCGGCCCCCACAATGAAAGCCAAAATCATCGACAAAGACACTCCCAAAAAAAGGCTCATCCATATTTTTTTTCGTTTGATGGGTTGACTTAAGAGCAACTCAATAAACTCGGCGCTGTTGTACAGATAAATGGTGGCAAAAAGAATGGAAACCAAAGGGACAGTGAAAAGAATTACATTTAAAATGGTCAGTAAACCTTTAGCGGAATTGTCTTCTAAGGCAAAAGAACTCCAAGATAAAGCAGCCAAAATCAAAGTGTAGGCCAATACAATTTTGTTCTTGAGAATATCGAGTAGTATTATTTTAATGATTCTGTTCATGACCGTTGTTTTAATATTTGAGCAATCGCTTTCGAGATTTTTTCTTCCTGGGTTTGCTGTTTTAAATCAGCTACTTTTTTATGGAAATGAACTTGTCCATCCTGCATAAAAATGATTTCGGTAATCAAATCATCCAATTCACTCAGCAAATGCGATGTGATTAAGATGAGTTTCCCTTTTTGTTTCTCAGCAATAATTTTTTCCTTTAAGATTTCGGAAGCCAATGGATCCAAACCTGCTGTAGGCTCATCCAAAATCAAGACTTCGGGATTGAACAAAAAGGCTAATACTGCGCTCACTTTTTGAGTGGTTCCACCGGAAAGTGTTCGCATTTGTTTGTTGAACATCTTTTCCAATTCAAAGGCTTTGAGTAAATCTTCATCCAAAGGTTGATCACTTTGACGAATTTGTTTAATCATTTCAATAATCTGACCAATGGTCATATTATCCGGATAACGTCCTATTTGGGGCATGTAGCCAATATGTTCCCGATACTGGTAATCTCCCAAAACCGATTTTCCATTATATTCAATCGAACCGCTATCGGGCAACACCATACCCAGTATGGATTTTATTAAGGTTGTTTTTCCGCAACCGTTCGGGCCTATCAGCGCAATACATTCACCTTGATTAAAGGTAAGGCTAACGTCTTGCAGTACCTGTAGTTTCCCAAATTTCTTTTGGCAATTTTTTATTTCAATCATAGGGGCAAAGACTTCATTAATGGGGAATTATCTATAAAATTATCGGGGGTGATACTGGGCAATACTTTTTCCGATTTATCCAAAAGCGTAATCATAAAACTCCGGAAAAGAATCATGGAAGACGGATTTTTTTCGGTCAATACCGCAAACAAACTCAAGGGATGATACGGCACATCACCTATCCCGTTTTTGTCTAAATCATAACCTTCGTATTTGTCCCAATAGTTACTGTTGAAAGTGTTTAAAACCAAGCTACCATTGGTGCTGATATCGAAGGTGTTGCCCAAAAAATTATTGTTGACCAACTCATTATCCATGCAGCTGGCCTGTACCTTCATCGCCCAGCCATTGGCTTCAAAAACATTTTTTTCAAGCTTGATTCGCGAAGCGCCTTCGAGGTAAATGGCTGAAGTATTTTTAATAAAACGGTTGTTGAAAATATAACTGTCCGAGATTTCTTTGAGTAATAAACCGTAAGCTGAATCGCCCCAATTTTCTTCAAAAGTATTGTTAAACATTTTAACATCACGAGTAAACATCACAGCTACACCAGCTCCGTTATTTTTAAAGATGTTGGAGATATAAGCATCATCATTTGAAAACATAAAATGCAACCCGTAACGAATATTTTGCGTAGATATGTTGCGCCAAATTACCGAATTGGTTACAAATTCAAAGTAAATACCATCGCGATGACCTTGTATTGTATTGGCTGTAATCTGCAAATTGGCACTTTTCCAACAGTGAATCCCGTTGCCTATCAGTTGTTCTTCTTTGCCATGGGCGATAATCGTATTGTTTTTTATAATACAGTTGCTTCCGTTTTGAATGTAAATTCCAAAGAAATTGTCTTCCAGGTAATTGTTTTCGATACGCACAAACGTCTTGTTATACACTTTAATGCCGCAAGGATCATCTAAAGCCGCAAAGCCCGAACGCACTAACCGGAAACCTTTTACAAGCACACTATCAGCCTTCACCGATAGAACCTCTCCTTTATGTTGCCCGTCAAGTATGGGGTTATTTTTTCCCAGAAAAATAATCTTCTTGGCAACAACAATATTTCCTTCTTTATAGATTCCGCCATAGACAACAACGGTATCACGGTCTTTCGCCATAGCTAAAGCCTGTTTGATTCGTTTAACAGGATACTGTGCTCCTACCGGAATAGTATGGGCTTCAGTCAAGGAAAATATTAAAAGGGAAAATATACAACTGAGGATGGTTTTCATTTAATTTGGATTATAAAGTGTTTTCCAGTTGACCGCTTCGGCTTGTAATTTAGGTTGGTATTGTTGGGCATCAGCCTTGTTGCTGAAAGCAACCGCTTTTCCACCCATAGGAGCATGAATGGTACCTCCTTTCAGAAAAAAAGCCTGTTCTACCGGAATAAATTTATTTGCGGTAAGATAATCGTTTACAAATAGTTTCGCATTATTTGCCGTCGAATTTTCTTTGGTGTACTGTATCATGCAGGTAAAATCGTCAAACTTGTATATGCGTCCTTTATCGGTAATCAATTCGGCTGCAAACTGTGCATTCGCAATTGTCATTTTGCAGAAATCACAAGAATCAACATTCAATTTAATAGGTTGAGGTTCACGGTTTCCACAAGATACTAAGACAAACAGCAACACTAAGGCCAAGACTGACTTTTTCATAGGTTATTTTTCTTTGTTAAATTTATATTCTTTCAGTACAATTACAAACAATAATAGTCCGGCTGCTGTAAGCATCCATCCTCCCGTATCAGGGATGGAATAAGCCCCGAAGTTCAGCAATTGTTTATATCCGATTAAGGGAGGCTGATATGCCATACCCGGTACTTTAATAGCAGCATCGGGGTTGAGATTGTGTCCGTAATCATAATTCCAACGGTAGAAATCGACTGCCGCTAAAACAATAAATAACATATAGCTTATCAAAAACCACAAAACAGCTTTTCTTTTGGCATTAAATATTAAGAGCAAACTAATGACTGCAAAAGCTCCGAAAACATAGGGCAACACACTGAATTCTATGAAGTTTTCGGTATGCAAGGTTGCCATACCGATGTAATGATTCAGTCCATTGATAATATCTACATCTCCTCCTATTTTATTGGCATGCAACTGCAACACCAAGCCTTCCGGATATTGTGGAGCCTCAAGCTGTATTTGCCACATTGGGACGAACAATGAACCCACAAACAAAGCTGCTACTATCAAAAGTAACACCTTTGATACTATAGAAATTTTATATTTTTTCATGAGAAAGAGAAAAAAAGGGAACAAATAAAACTTGTTCCCTTTGGTTAATTTTATTTGGCAGTTGGTTTCGGTAAGTTGGTTCCAACACTAAAAGTAATCGGAACTGAACTTCCTGCCGGTGACACTCTGATGTATCCTTGCATTTCTTGGTGGAGTGCACTACAGAAATCGGTACAATAGAATGGAGAAATACCCACTCGATCCGGCACCCATTTTAAGGTAGTTGTTTCACCCGGCATGATTAACAATTCGGCATTGCTGGCGCCTTTGATGGCAAATCCGTGAGGTACATCCCAATCTTGTTCCAAGTTGGTTACGTGGAAATATACTTCATCTCCTAATTTGATTCCTTCAATGTTATCCGGTGCAAAGTGAGAACGGATACAAGTCATGTACACATCAACACGTTTTCCGTTGCGAACTACTTTAGCATCTTTCTCGCCTTTGGTCACAAATGGGTGGTGATTATCCTCGAGTTTGTAGAATTTCAATTGGCCGTTGTTTCGTATTATATCCGCTGGTGCTGCCTGAGCATAGTGTGGTTCTCCAATGGTTGGAAAATCCAATATCAGTTGCATTTTATCACCGCTAATATCATAAATCTGTGCTGATTGAGCTAACTCCGGTCCTGTTGGCAAGTAACGATCTTTGGTAATTTTGTTATAAGCAATCAAGTATTTACCAAATGGTTTTTTACTGTCACCACCAGGGATACAAAGGTGACCTACGGAGTAATACGTAGGTACTCTGTCTAAAACTTTCAAGGATTTGATGTCCCATTTCACCACTTCAGATGACACAAAGAATGTGGTGTAGGCATTACCTTTTCCGTCAAATTCTGTGTGTAATGGTCCAAGACCCGGTTTTTGAACTTCGCCGTGTAATGCTGCTTCGTATTTGATTACCGGAATACCGTCGTAATCACCTTCAAATTGTTTGTTTTTGATGGCATTTTGTAATTTATCAAAACTAAATACCGGAATCAAAGCTGCTAATTTACCGGAACCTACAATGTATTCTCCGGTAGGATCTACGTCACAACCGTGAGGTGATTTAGGACACGGAATCATATAACAGATATCTTTCAATTCTTTGGAATCTAAAATCAACACTTTGTCGACAATTTCAGATTTTGCCGTATGTGTTTTTTCATCATACACATTGTGAGCATACTTGGTTGGAACCAATTTTCCTTTACCGGCTTTAACATATTCTTCTGCTTTTTTCCAGTTTACTGCCATAATGAAGTCCTTGTCTTTTTGAGAAGCATTTACTTCTAAAAGGGTGTTGGCTTGTTCCGTATTGTAACAAGAGAAGAAGAACCAACCGTGTGATTTCCCTTTACCGGCATGTGACAGGTCAAAATTCACTCCCGGACATTGGATTTGGAAAGCAATACTCATATCGCCTTCTTTGCCCACTTTTACAAAACTTAAATGTCCTTTGAAATTTTCTTTATAAGTATTAATCGGCACATCTCCGTTAGAATTGTCTGCAGGGACACTAAAACGTGTTCCGGCAACTACATATTCTGTGTTTTCGGTAATAAAAGGAGAAGAGTGGTTTCCGGCACTGTTCGGCAATTCAATAATTTCCTTGGTCGAAAATGTTTTCAGGTCGATACGGGCGATACGCGGTGTATTGTTAGCATTACCAAAAACCCAACGTCCATCTACTTCACCATTAGTTTGTGACATTTCGGTGTGGTGTAAATCATCCCAAGGCACGAAACCGTGTGAAGTATTCAACATCGGTTTGGTCTCTTCATTATACCCATATCCCTTTTCGGGATCAACAGAAAATACAGGAATCACCCGGAATAAACGTCCGCTCGGAACTCCGTAAACACTCATCTGTCCGCTGAAACCACCGGAAACAAAATTATAGAACTCATCATATTTCCCAGGAGCCACGTAAGCTTTTTGAGCAGCATCGCCACTAACGGCATCTCCTGAGTTTTTTGGCTTGCAAGAAGTGAGCAAAGCACTTCCCAAAGCAATAGTTAAAATTGCTTTTAAAAATTTATTTTTCATGATATTATTTGGTTTAGAGTGACAATTTTAAAAGTTGCTGAATTTCAATTGTCATTAGTTTTAGGCTTATTTAACTCCATCATTTTTACGCATATACTCTAAAATGTTTCTTGCCTCAGTATCATTCAATCCTTGGTTCGGCATACGAACCAAGCAAATTTCTAATTGAGCCTGCATTTTAGGGTCTTTGGTAATCATCGGATCAGGATTCGTGATAAAATTCATAATCCATTCCGGTCTGTGACGTGATGTAACACCTTTCCAACCAGGACCAACAAGTTTTTCATCTGTAGGTTTGTGACATGACGTGCATTTTACTTCGGCTACTTTTTGTCCTTCAGTAGCCATAGCCTGATCCAAAGTTGCTCCCAAATCAACTTTATCATATTTTCCTTCTCCACGATTAGGATCATAGGTAGATGCATCTGCAGGTTTTGCAGCATCCTCAGTAGTTGGTTTAGAAAAATCACCTCCTGTTTGTTCTTTTTTGCCACATGAAATGAATAAAAACATAGCGACAAGTAATACTGATAATTTGTACATGATATTTTTTGTTTAGAATTTCTTATACAAATTTCAGTAATAGTTTCCCTTAATCTTATGATTGCAATCATAACAGCCAAAAAAACTTATCTCCAAAAAAAGAAATTATTTACCATTACATATCAAACACTTACAGTCAAAAAACCATAACCCGACAGTCTTTCTCTTTTTATCCAAAAAAAATGTAATTTGAAAAAAACTACTTGCTTTATAGTTTCAATATTTTTTGAGTTAGCCTTCTTTAATGCCAATAAAAAAGGCCACTCTTCAGTGGCCTTTTTGTTTGTATTTAGAATTATCGTTTAAGCGAGAAGTGTGCTTTG
>NZ_JBPTTM010000007.1:0-142862 GCF_051547105.1 Flavobacterium sp. XGLA_31
TCGGCGGTTCCTGTAAAGGTCAGTACTGAAATATCTCCTAAGCAAACAGCCGGTTGATCAAAAGATGCTGTAGCATCGGGAGCAGGAATAACTGTTATTACAGCACTGCTTGGTTGCGGATTATCACAACTTGGTGATGTTGAACTAGCAACATTAATAATATCAACTGTTGTCGTTGTCAAAAAAGGATTAGTAACGGTAGCTGTTCCCGAACCGTTCAAAACTACAGTCTGAGCACTTCCGTTGTTTAAAGTATAGGTTATCGTGGCATTTGGTGTACCAGTAAAAGTTATGTTTGAAGTAGCTCCTTCACAAATGGTATCAGGATTCACGGCCACTGTAGCAGTAGCCAAAGGCAAAACAGAAATAGTTACAGTAGCTGTAGCGTTGGCACAAGCCGGATTACTCACCGTGTATGTAAAAACATAAGGACTTCCGACCAACGTCATGGAAGAGACATTCAAAGTTCCCTGAGAACCATTCGATGTAGCTATTGGACCTGTCCATACTCCGGTATTATCAGGCGTCCCTCCTAACAAATTAAACAAATCAAAAGGCGCCGTGCTGCTGATTAAATTTTCACAGATATTCAAAACCCCGTTAGAGCCGGCATCATTAATATCATAAATATTAGCCAAAACCGCAAACCTATTGACACTCTCACATGGTGGATCCACAGTGGTTGCATAATAAGTATGACCGTTAATCAAAGGTGTAGAAGGATCCAGAGGAAAACTGGAAAACGAATTGAGGTACCAATTGTTATTTCCGGTAGCATCTAAATTACTAACTGTTGGGGGCGTGCCCGAATTACAAAAATTCTGAATCGGACTTCCGGTCGGAGTAGGCACGTAACCCACTACAGCCCTAACAGCTCTTCTTGATGTTTCACAACCGGTATTCGGATTGGTTTGACTGGCATAGTAAAGAGTGCCGTTTACAATAACTGTCGTGATTGGTAATGGACTACCTCCTGTTGGGGTAGCATACCATTGTATATTATTCCCTATTGCTACAAAATTCTGAAGTGTGGCATCGTTGAGATTTTCTACACAAGGCCCTTGAAACGGATCTGCAATGGGAGCAGAATAAATAGAAACCGTCACACTCTGTCTTGATCCACAAGCACCGGTATTGTCATCCACAAAATAGTCTTCTCCATTTTGCAAACCTGTACCTGGCGCCAAAAAAGCTCCGGCCGGATCACCTGCATTGGCGTACCATTTAATTCCCCCTCCGTTGTTTGTTGCTACCAAACTGGCAACAGTAGGCGACTGTGTATCACAAAAACTTTGATTTGGATTGGTGATTGTCGGACATTGCGCATAGACTATACTATTGAAACCAAATAAAAAGGCAACTAAAGCAAGTTTTAAAAAATATTTTTTAGCAAGAGTAATTATTCTCATAAGCAATTCAGTTTAAACACTTTTGAATTTTATGGATTTCTATTTCATTGTTACCATCCAAAATCGATGTTATGGATGACTTCCTGAATTAGGATTTATATAGTTTTATCCAAAGTAAAAATGCTACTACTATATTACAGATTAAAATAATCTCATCTTTTGAGTTGTTAAAATGTTATAAACAAAATAATCAACATTATTAACAAACTATTAACAACTGCTAAAAAACATAAAAAGCTGAAATAAAATTATTTATGAAAAAATAAAGCTCAAGAATGAAGTTATTAATACTTTCAAAAAAAATTGACGAAAATAAAATTGTTAATAAATATACTTCGAAAAACAAACTGCTGCCGATTAATTGCAACCTGGCAAAGAAGAATTAAAAGGTTAATTTTCCGGCTTCAACTGCAGCCGATTTGAATTCGGCCATAATATCTTCTATAATTGCACTTACCGGTTTAATTTCATGAATCAATCCGGCTATTTGACCAATCTCCAATTCGCCTTCTACTAAATCTCCCTCAAACATTCCTCGCTTGGCCCTGGCTCTACCCAGCAAGTTTTTCAATTCTTCCGGTGTGGGGCATTTTGCATATAAATCCTGAATATCGTTGAAAAATTTATTCTTAATTAAACGCACCGGAGCTAACTCTTTCAGGGTTAGCTGCGTATCCCCTTCTTTGGTTTCTAAAATAACATTCTTGAAATTATCATGAGAAGAACTCTCTTCAGAAGCGGCAAATCGAGAGCCCATCTGAACACCATCAGCACCAAGAATCATAGCCGCCAACATTCCCCTGCCACTGGCTATCCCTCCTGCAGCTATTAACGGAATTCGGATTTGTTCTTTCACCATAGGAATCAAAGTAAGCGTCGTTGTTTCTTCACGTCCGTTGTGCCCTCCGGCCTCAAAGCCTTCTGCAACGACAGCATCTACACCAGCCTCCTGAGCTTTTAAGGCAAATTTGGAACTGCTCACCACGTGTACAACTGTAATGCCTTTCTCTTTTAAATAACTGGTCCAAGTTTTAGGATTTCCAGCCGAAGTAAAGACGATTTTCACCTCTTCTTCTATGATAATCTGAATGATTTCTTCAATATTCGGGTATAGCATCGGAACATTAACCCCAAATGGTTTGTCTGTTGCTTTTTTACATTTTTGAATATGTTCCCGAAGCACATCCGGATACATCGAGCCCGCTCCTATTAACCCTAGCCCACCTGCATTACTAACTGCACTTGCTAATTTATAACCGCTGTTCCAAATCATTCCTCCTTGAATAATTGGATATTGTATTTTGAAAAGTTGGGTAATTTTATTCATAAAAAGAATACGAGTATATTTAGTTTTTGATAATTTTTCCGGTTTGGACAAAAGACTGACTTTTAATTTTATACAAATAAATTCCGGACGATAATTGCTCTAAAGAAACCAT
Organism: Flavobacterium sp. XGLA_31; assembly: GCF_051547105.1. Lineage (NCBI taxonomy): Bacteria > Pseudomonadati > Bacteroidota > Flavobacteriia > Flavobacteriales > Flavobacteriaceae > Flavobacterium > Flavobacterium sp. XGLA_31. Next base: position 2,849 of record NZ_JBPTTM010000007.1, read on the forward strand.
TTGATTTGTTTTTTGAACAGATTGCTCCAAAACAATTTGCCCCAAATCATTGTAAAAACTGACCTGAACCTCATCCAAATCGTTGGGAAAAGAAAAAGTCAAAAAATCCTGAGCGGGATTCGGATAGACCAAAAATCTGCTTTTGGAAATATCATTAACTGACAGCGCAGTATTTAATGCCAATTGGAAATCAGGTATTCCGTACCCATACTGATTGGTCGGATTACTATATCGGTCTGCCGATTGCTTGACAAAATCGACTAATTGTGCATTAGTAGCCCATGGAATAGCCTGCCAGAAACACGCAATAGCTCCTGCTAAAATGGGACATGAAAAAGAAGTTCCGCTGGCTGTGACTACAGCACCTGTAATATTGGAAATGACAGCATCCTGCCCTTGAGCCATGACATCGGGTTTTACCCTTCCATCAAAACTAGGACCAATGGAACTGAAGCCGGCATAAGTTCTATCTGGTTGTACAGCACCTACACCTAAGACATTCGTAGCTTCGGCGGGTACATTTATGTAGGGATTTGTTGTAGCTCCCGAATTTCCGGCACTGGCTACTACGATTATCCCTTTATTGAAAGCGATATTGGCACCCTGAGATGCAAAAGCTGTATTTCCGTCTAAATCTTCATACGAATGACTGTAATTGGGATTATCATAAACTGCATATCCTAAAGAACTTGAAATTATGTCTACACCCAACCTGTCAGCCTCTTCAGCGGCTTCAACCCAATAACTTTCTTCCACAGGATTTTCTCCGGACACATCCTCGGTTATGAAAAGATAGTATTGGGCATCAGGTGCAGTTCCCACCAATTGCCCATCAACATAGCCTGCCATACAGGACAATGTCATTGTACCGTGATTATGAGTAGAAAACACATCTGTATTTTGGGCAACATAATTATAGCCTCCTAAAAACAACCCATGGTTAAACATTCGGTTAAAAGGAGTAATGGTGTTGGCCGCAGAAAATCCGGAATCTAAAACCGCAATAATTTTACCGTCCCCGGTGTAATTGGCCTGATGCAACAAATCCGCATTTAGCATCTGAATTTGGTTTCCCGAATTGCCATAGGCAAAAGTTGTTTGCACATCCAGCACTTTGTTAACAGGAATTAAGGGCCTTGAAACTGTTGTTTTGCTATTGAGAGAACTATTGGCAAAACGAATATGATCTACAAAAACAAAAGAGGTCAGTGCCTGAATATCATCAATACTTCCTCGAATATGCAAACAATTCAGCCATTTGGATTGGGCCTTTACGGTAATCCCGGGAGACGCTGCAACTTGATCAATATAAGTCTGTTCAATAGGAGCATCCGTAATATCCAGCGAAATTGTTTGTGCCGTTCTTCTGTCCAAGGCTCTTTGGGTTAAGGCACTCAGTGGATTATCAAAAAAAAGCTGTGCATTAGGCTTATCATTAAAGTAAACCCAGGCATCTTCTTGTGTATAGCCTAAAAAACCTGAAAGAAAAAAAACGAATAACAGTATTTTTTTCATAGCACTATCCTTTTGGAAAACGCTAATTTATGAAATTACTCCTGAACCCACTAATTCTTCCCCAATGTTCCAAGCTACAAACTGACCTTCTGTTATTGCGGATTGCGGCTCATCAAAGGCAACATATAATCCACTATCAAATTGGTACAAAGTAGCTTTTTGTAAAGCTTGTCGGTATCGTATCCTAGCCATAACCTCCATACACTCTCCGTTCTTTAGCGCCAAGTCTTGACGTATCCAGTGGATTTCAGAAGGTTGGACCCGCAGTGTTTTTTTGAATAAACCAGGATGATTTTGGCCTTGACCGGTATAAATTGCATTTGATTTAACATCAGTAGCAATAATGAAAAGCGCTTCTTTCGTCCCTCCCACATTGAGCCCTTTGCGTTGACCTATAGTAAAATAATGAGCTCCCTGATGCTTTCCTACTATTTTTCCGTTTTCAGGCAAATAAGAAATCCCCCGAGCTTCAAAAGCCAATTGCTCTTCTAAAGAGGCAAAACTTGGCAATTCTTGTGCGTAAATAGGATTATCAGAATTGATTTCATAAATCAAACCTTCTTTTGGTTGTAGTTGTTGTTGCAAAAATTCGGGCAAACGAACTTTACCGATAAAACACAACCCTTGCGAATCTTTTTTCTCGGCAGTAACTAAATCTAACTGCGTTGCTATTTCACGAACTTCCGGTTTGGTCAATTCTCCTATTGGGAATAGTGATTTCGCTAATTGTTCTTGAGATAATTGGCACAGAAAATAAGATTGGTCTTTATTGCCATCCTTACCCGCCAACAACTGATAAACGGGTTTTCCATCTACTTCGATTTCTCCTTTGCGACAATAATGCCCGGTGGCTACAAAATCAGCTCCGAGACTTAGCGCTATTTTCATAAAAACATCAAACTTGATTTCACGATTACACAATACATCGGGATTTGGAGTTCTCCCTTGTTCGTATTCGTTGAACATATAGTCAACTATTTTTTCTTTGTATTGTTCGCTTAAATCAACTGTTTGGAAAGGAATCCCCAGTTTTTGAGCAACGAGTAGCGCATCGTTACTATCTTCCAGCCACGGACATTCATTGGAAATGGTCACTGAATCGTCGTGCCAATTCTTCATAAAAAGTCCAATAACTTCGTAGCCTTGTTCTTTTAATAAATAAGCAGCAACACTCGAATCTACACCTCCTGAAAGCCCAACAACAACTCTTTTCATTTTTTAGCAAAATTTGCTCCAAAATTACTCGATAAATTGTTATTCTTCTAACGGTTTAACTCTTTTTTGGAATTTCTTCCCTTGTTTATTCATGTTAATCTCTTTCAATTTTCCTTTTTCAAGAATTTTCCAGACGCCCACTTTTTTACCATTCTTAAAAAGTCCTTGCCCGGTAATTTTCCCCAATGGATCTCTAAAAATTGCCGGTCCGTCGTACTCCCCGTTTTTATAAATGGTTTCTTCCATCACCACACCATTTTCAGCATAGTTTTTATAAGCTCCATCTTTGATACCGTTTTTATAAGTCGTTTCTTCAGCTATCTTCCCACTGAGATAAAATACTTTTCTGACTCCATTTAATTTTCCGTTCGTGTAATTTTCAAGTGTCATGACAACGGGAGAATCTTCGTGGTAATATTTCCATTCTCCTTCGAACTGCTTGTTCACGACTTTCCCTTCACTTACTTTATTATTTTTCTGATTATAAAAAATCGTATAGCACGAATTATCCTTGGCATTGAATTCGCGTGTGGCAATTACCGTACCGACTTTAGTATCATCAAAAAATCTAAATATGCCTGTTTCTTTACCATGTTCAAAAGTACCTTCATAACGGGGGCGTTTAGACTCTTCGTAAATACCTTTCCATAAACCATGCTTTTTCCCGTTTTCATCGAACTTATTGACGTCTTGGGCAAAGCATAGTTTAATAAAAAAAAAGAAAATAAAAACTAATCTCATAAAATAATTTATTTAAAAACGCAAAATTAAAAGTTTTAGTATTCTTTAACGCTTCTTTTATCAAAACTTTACAATACTATGTTTTTACAAAAATTTTAATTTAGAACATTTTTTTTTTACATTTGGAAAAATTTAAACTAACACCAAATGAAAAATTTAATGAAAAAACTGGGTGGAATTGCAATAGCTATTTCAGTAATCTCATGCTCACAAGACAATGGTAATAAATCAGTAGGAGCACAGTCAATTGCTACAATTGCAAAAGCGACTCCTGAAATGGACAGTCTAGTAGTTGCTTTAGATTTAACTAATTTAACTTCCACATTTGAAACACAGGGTGATTATACTGTCTTTGCTCCAACCAATGATGCTTTTTCGAGCTTTCTTTCCGGTCTAGGAGAGCCTAGTCTTGCTCAATTAGAAGAAGATTATCCAGGATATTTAGCTAATATCTTAAAATACCACGTTTTGACTACTAGAGTTCTTTCTACATCATTAACCAACAACCAAGAAATAACGACATTACAAGGTCAAAACTTTAAAGTGATGATTGAAGACAATACTGACCCTTCAACTTATTATTTTTACAATAACATATTAACATTGACTAATCCTGATTCGTCATCTTCATATTTTGCAGCTACAGTACTTGCCAGAGATGTTAATTGCAGCAACGGAACTCTTAACCCAATAGATAGTGTTATGCTTCCTGTCACGGAATAATAACAAAACATAGAATAAAAAAAGCTCCTTAATAAGGAGCTTTTTTTATTCTATAAAAGTTATATAATCATTTTACATTATTGAACTTTCCTTAATTTATTCTTTTTTTTATCAAACAAGCATCAAAAAACCCAACAATTCCTGTTTCCTTCCCGTGTTCAAAAGTACCTTCGTAACGGGGGCGTTTAGACTCTTCGTAAATACCTTTCCATAAACCATGCTTTTTTCCGTTTTCATCGAACTTATTGACGTCTTGGGCAAAAAGAGCAAGGGTTTGCATTAAAAAAAGGAAAATAAATTTCATACAGAATAATTATATACGGTGATAAATGAAGTTGTAAATTTAAGGCTATTATACAAAACGAAGAATATTTTTTTTTTAGTATACCTCTTATTGTTAAAATTGTTTTAAAAAAGATATTCATTTTGTTTAACTATTCGAACACTTTCAGATAACATTTATTTAAAAAAACTCAATAAATACTTATAAAAGACTGCTAAAGAGATTCTTATAATGCTAAAACAAAATTGTTAAATTTATTATAAATTGTCATTTTGTTTATTCTTTTTTAATTTTTGTTAAACAATAATTTTTAATTTAGCCGAAACACTAAAGAAAAAAATCATGAAAAATCTAACAAAATTATTAAGTATTACATTGTTCTCACTGTTGACCTTTTCGTGCAGTAGTGACGATAACAATTCAAATCAGCCGCAAACGATTGCCGCTATTGCATCATCTAATCCGAATTTGAGTATTCTGGTACAAGCGCTTAACAAAGCCGGATTGACTTCTACTTTTGATAGCCCGGGAGACTTTACGGTATTTGCGCCAACCAATGACAAATTCCAAGCATTCCTAACCGCTAATGGATTTGCCAATTTAGATGCTGTTCCTGTAGATGTATTAACAGAGATTTTAAAAAATCATGTTGTTTCAGGATCATTTTACAGTAACGAGTTGACCACCGGTTATGTAAAAACATTAGCCAAAGGATCAGCTTCCGCAACCAACACTTTGAGCATGTTTGTACAAGTTGGAACAACCGTAAAATTAAACGGTGGTGCTACTAATGGTGGCGCAACAGTAGTGACCGCAGATATTGAGGCTTCTAACGGAGTTATTCATATTGTGGATAATGTTATTGGTCTGCCGACGGTTGTAAATCATGCTATTGCTAATCCTGATTTCTCAAACTTAGTAGGAGCATTAACAGATCCCAATCAACCTGATTTTGTTTCTGTACTCTCAGGAACAGGACCTTTTACTGTTTTTGCCCCAAACAATGCAGCCTTTACTTCGTTAAACACTGAGTTAGCCCCGGGAGGAATTGCCGGTGTATCGGCAGCCAATTTAACTAAAGTGTTGCAATATCATGTGGTAAGTCCGGCAAATGTGCTTTCCTCTTCATTAACAGAAGGACAAGTGGTAACGCCTATCTTAACTCCGGCACAAACCTTCACTGTGCTTTTAAGCGGAGGCGCCAGACTCAAAGATGCAAACAATAGAGAGTGTAACATTGTTGCCACCGATGTTCAAGCATCAAATGGTGTGATACATGTTCTGAGCAAAGTACTATTACCTGCATTATAAACATCGTCGTCTGACTAATATAAAAAAAGCGCGGTTTATAACCGCGCTTTTACTTTTACTTTATTTTGAAGTATTTACTTTTTCTTGTTTTGTAATTGTTTCTGTGCTTCAGCCTGTTCCATCATTTCTCTCATTTTCTTTTGGAACTTTCCTTCAGTTTTCGGCTTTGCTTTATTCTCCTGAATTTGAGCATGAATTTTATCACTGTTGATAAAATACTTTTTGATCACTAACATGATTCCAATGGTAATTAAGTTGGAAATAAAGTTATACAAACTCAATCCTGAACCGTAATTATTGAAGAACAACAACATCATTACCGGGGAAATATAAATCATCATTTTCATGATTTTGGTCATATCCGGCATGCCCTCCTGCTGCGGTTGAGCCATCGCTTGGTCGCCTGAAGTCATTTTCATATAAAAGAAAATAGCAATGGCAGCCAAAATCGGGAACAAACTGATGTGGTCACCATACACCGGAATGTGGAATGGTAATTTAACGATTTCATCAAATGACGATAAATCTTTAGCCCATAAAAAAGGTTGTTGTCTCAATTCAAACGCTGACGGGAAGAATTGGAATGATGCATACATAAACGGAATTTGAATCAAAGCCGGAATACAGCCTGCCATAGGGTTTACGCCTGCTTTGTTGTACAATTTCATCGTTTCCTGTTGCTTTTTCATTGGATCTTTTTTGAATTTTTCTCCAATTTCCATAATCTCAGGACGCAATACTTTCATCTTCGCCTGCGACAAGAATGATTTAAATGTGATAGGCGACATGGCTATTTTAATCAAAATAGTAAAGATGATGATTGCAATACCCAATCCCATGAATGAACTCAAGAAACCAAACAGCGGAATGAAAATAAACTTATTAATCCAGCCGAAAATTCCCCAACCTAATGGTATAATCTTGTCCATGCCACGGTCATACTCTTTCAATGTTTTGTAATCTGTAGGCCCAAAATACCAGTTCATTTTATAATCTAACTCTCCATTAGTAGCAACCAATGGCACATTGGCTCTGAACTGTTTTGTGAAAGTGGTGTCGATTTTTTCATCATTAACCAAATTGTTGGAATGCAATTTTGAAGTTGCAAACGGCGTTTTGGTCAACAAAATGGTCGTGAAAAAATGTTGTTTGAAGGCGATAAAAGTAACTTTTTCCGGAGTTTCTTCTTTATCTTTCCCCTGCCCTACATAATTGTCTTTTCCATCTTCATATTCGTAGCGAACATCGGCATAACGATTCTCATACGAGATACTTTTTTCGTTGCGGAACGTTTTCAAGTCCCATTGCAAATCAATCGGTTTTGATGTGTTCAAAACGGCACTCAGTCCTTGTGAATGAATATCAAAATCAACTAAATATTTCTTCGGTGCCAGTACGTATTTGTATTCCAAATATTCATTAGCTCCTGATTTTAGTTTCATGGAAAGAATTTGATTCTCACCTACTTTGGTTAAAGTCGGTTCAAAAAACAAATCTTTGGTATTTAAAACACGATTGTCTTTGGTTTGCAACTGCAGGTTAAAATCAGCATTGTTATCCTTGATTAAGGCTACCAGTTGTTTAGAATTCTTCGTAAAACGTTCATAGTTTTTCAAAGTGGCTTCAGCAATATACCCTCCTTTGTTAGCGATTTTCAATTTTATGAATTCGTTTTCCAAAGTGGTGAAAGCTTCTTTGGCAGACGGCAAAGTTGCCGAATAAGCAAAACTACCCAAAGCTCCCTGAAGCTCTTTTATTTTAACCGAATCGGCAACTGTAGAATCTTGCGCTACTGCGGCTAATTCTTTGGTTTTGCTTTGTTTTGCCTGTTGTGCCTTTTCTACTTTTTCTTTTTTAGCTTTTTCCTGTTGCTCTTTCAGATCGGTTTGACGGTTATTATACATCATCCACATGATGATTACGAAGATTAAACCGAATCCGATAATTGAATTAAAATCAAATTTTTTTTGTTCCATTTTTAAGTATTTGTCATAAGAAGCAACAATTGGAATATTGTTACTAATTTATTTTTTATGTTTTACCATAGCGGCCACAAAGCTAACAAAAATAGGGTGTGGATTTGCAACGGTACTCTTATATTCAGGATGGTACTGTACCCCGATAAAAAAAGGATGGTTTTGAAGTTCCACAATCTCAACCAAACCGGTATCCGGATTCACTCCCGAAGCAATCAAACCGGCACTTTCCAGTTGATTTCTGTATTTATTGTTGTATTCGTAACGGTGACGGTGACGCTCCGTAATTTGGCTTTTGCCATAAATTTTGTGTGCCAAACTTCCTTCCTGAATATTACATTTCCAAGCTCCAAGACGCATCGTTCCTCCTTTGTCCGTAATATTTTTTTGTTCTTCCATTAAAGAAATAACCGGATTTTTGGTTTTCTCATTCATCTCCGTCGAATTGGCATCTTTTAAACCTAAAACAGTTCTGGCATATTCGATTACTGACATTTGCATTCCCAAACAAATTCCGAAAAACGGAATATTATTTTCGCGGGCATAACGAACCGTTTCAATTTTACCTTCTATCCCACGACTTCCAAAACCCGGAGCAATTAAGATTCCGTCCAACCCTTGCAATTGTTCTGCCGCATTGGCTTCATCAATATATTCTGAATGCAGACTGATTACATTTACTTTGGTTTGATTGGCAGCACCGGCATGAATAAATGCCTCTAAAATCGATTTATAAGAATCTTGTAATTCAACATATTTTCCAACTAAACCAACATTTACTGTCTGTTTCGGATGCTTTAATCGGTGTAAAAAAGTATTCCAGTTTTTCAAATCCGGAGCGGATTTTTTGGGAAGATTTAATTTCTTTAAGGCTACTATATCCAATCCCTCTTCCAACATTAAATTGGGCACTTCATAAATAGTTGAAGCGTCGATAGACTGTATTACCGCTTCTCTTTTCACATTACAGAACAAAGCCAGTTTTTGACGCAATTCATCCGACAATTCATGTTCTGTTCTGCACACTAAGATATCGGCCTGAATACCACTTTCCATTAAGGTTTTTACCGAATGTTGTGTGGGTTTGGTCTTCAATTCTCCGGCAGCAGCCAAATAAGGAATCAAGGTTAAATGCACCACTATACTGTTGTGCTCTCCTAATTCCCAAACCAATTGACGTACCGATTCAATATAAGGAAGCGATTCAATGTCGCCGACTGTTCCACCAATTTCAGTGATTACAATATCATAATCTCCCGACTTGCCCAACAATTGCATGCGCTCTTTAATCTCGTTGGTAATGTGAGGGACTACCTGTACCGTTTTCCCTAAAAACTCGCCTCTTCTTTCTTTTTCTATTACCGAAAGATACACTCTTCCGGTGGTCACATTATTCGCTTGCGAGGTAGGTACGTTTAAAAATCTTTCGTAATGCCCTAAATCCAAATCGGTTTCCGCTCCGTCATCCGTTACGAAACATTCTCCGTGTTCATAAGGATTCAAAGTTCCCGGATCCACATTGATATACGGGTCAAATTTTTGAATAGTTGTTCGATATCCCCTGGCCTGTAGTAACTTGGCCAAGGAAGCCGCAATGATACCTTTTCCTAAGGAAGAGGTCACACCGCCGGTAACAAAAATGTATTTTGTTGGATTCATTGTAAAAGTAATTGTTGTGTTGTTGTCGTTGTTGTAAAAAACCAGGCAAAAGTACTGATTTAATTTGAAGATTTGAGAATTTGAAGATTTGAAAATTATTATTTTTTGGGATTGCTAAACGCACTTATAATATCTTCAAATTTTCAAATTATGACATTTTCAAATTGGCTTAGGATATTGTTTTTTAATGTTGCGTACCAGTTGTTCCAAACCGTTTAATTTGAGTTCATAAACGAGTTGCAATTGTTCCCCCAGTTGCCCTTTGGGAAACCCTTTATTGGAATACCAAACCACGTAGTATTCGGGTAAATCGATAAGATAATACCCTTCGTATTTGCCGAACGGCATTTTGGCATGCGCCAGTTTAATCAGGAGTTGCTGTTGCGAATTCAATTACTTCCAATTAAAGACAATCACCCTTTTGATATCAGGATGCAAACTAAAATGAACCGGGCAGGTCATGGCCGTTCTTTCCAAAATAGTTTTGGTTTTATCATCGGGTTCCAAATTCATATGGAAAGTAACATGAATTTCTGAAATACGTCTGGGTTCGGCTGCCATTACTTTGGTTACTTCAGCCGTTGAACCTGAGAAATCCACATTCATCTCTCGGGCTTTGATACCCATTACGGTAAACATACAACTGGCCAAACCATTGGCTACTGTATCCGTTGGCGAAAAAGCTTCGCCTTTGCCGTTATTGTCTAAAGGGGCATCCGAAATAATTTCGCTGCCGGATTGTAAGTGTATGGAAGAGGTGCGTAAATCACCCAGGTATGTAACTTTGGAAGTAGGCATTATAAAGCTTCTTTTATTGTTAAATCGTCATCGTAATACAGGATGTAAATTCCCTTATTGGAATACCCCGCTGTAGTATTGGCAACATATTCAAATTTGTTTTCTATTTGTTCCGAAGCAGCTGTCTGTACTGTTTCATTGAAAGGCTTGTCTTGTGAAAGACGCAACAAGGTATCAAAGGTTACGTCAAAGCCACGAATAGCATATTGATTCGGAATAATTTTATTCAGTTTTTTGTATTTGGCGTCAAACTGATTGGCTTCATCGGTCTCATTCGGACGTGACAGCGAAGGGTATAGCATTTTCAATTTGGTCAAACGATTCAACGGAATTTCTTCGTAATCCAAAGTTTCATTTGGCTCCATAATAACCAATTGTACCTGATACTCTTTTTGGGCCGCTAACATAGCCGCGGTAGTGGCCAAAATCATGCTGGTACTCTCTGAAGCCAGCACCACATAGTTGAGTTTGTCTTTTTGCAACCGCACTTTTAAACTGTCAGCCACGATTCCTCCTTTTTCATTGAGCCCCACTACGCGAACTCCTTTTTGCATGTCCTGAATGTACTGCTTAACACTACCTTTCTTCGGGTCTATTACCGCAATAATATTCCCGCCTTTGGCGCGCATGTAGTTAAAAACAGAAGAGCGCAACAGGTCAGCCGTTGGCATGGACTGGTAAAGGTTAGCGTATTTTTTTCCTGATTCTTTAGACAAAGGAGAAATTACCGGGGTACCGGTAGCCCCTACCAGTTCCGCTAATTTCTCAGCGTTGGATTGGTAGAAGGGTCCGATGATGGCATCCATGCTTCCTAAATTCTCCTGAGTGACCAAATTGGCTACATTGGAAGTACTTTTAGTTTCCTGAGAATCCAGGATTTTGATGTCTACATTCAATCCTAAAACCTTTGCCGAATCGATAGCCATCAAAGCGCCGGAATAGAAATCAAGCGTTAGATTCAGAAACTTATCTTTTTTCAAACGCTCTTGTGTCGTGTTCAACGTATCACTTTGGATCTTGTTGATATTAAAGGGTAAAAGTAATGCGAGTTGTTTCCTCGCATTAGTATTTAATTTTTTCAGTAAGTTTCCTTGTCCCTGAACAGGATCCGGTTTGGGTAGTTCCTTTTTGGAGATGATGGGCACCCTGAGAATCATACCGGGTTTTACGCCTCTTTTCAATTCCGGATTCAGTTCTAACAATTCGCTTTCGGACATGCCGTATGTAGTGGCGATACTTGAAATCGTTTCGTTTGGTCGTACCACATACTCCTGTAAGTACTTTTTACCACTGGAAGCATTGGGTGTGACAACCGGTTTGGTTGTTGTACCCGTGCCCGAGTCTGTTTTAACCGGGGTTTCCGCCACCGCATTCTCCGTTGCAGCCACTTTTAATTTCATTCCTATAGGAAAGCCGTTTAAAATTTGCGGATTCAATTGTTCCAATTCCTCGATGGTCATTCCGTATCGTTTGGAAACACCATATTTGGTTTCTTTAGGTTCAATCACGTGAAAGGCGGTTTCTGTCTTAGGCTCCGCCGTTTTGGCTACCTCTTTCACTACTTCCTTAACGGGTTCTTTTACTACCTCTTTGGGTGCTTCGACCGTTGGCACAGTTGCTACAGGACGCTCCCCGACAGCAGCCGGAATTTTGATGGTTTGTCCAATTTTTAAACCGTTATTCAACAGCGTACCGTTGGCTTCTTTTAATGCCTCAATAGTTATATTGAATTGTTTGGCAATGCTGTACAATGTTTCTTTAGGCTGTACCAAATGCGTGGTAGGCGGGTTTCCTGTTTGTTTTTGAGCAACCGGTTTCACAGCGGTAGGCATTACCGTTGAAGGCGGAATTAACAGAACACTATTCAACTGAATTCCGTTTTGGGAATCCGGGTTTAACTTGTAAATATCAAAAGGAGTTACCTTGTATTTTTGCGCAATGCTATTGACAGTTTCCCCTTTAACAACAGTATGTTTAATATATTTCTCCTGCATGGCCGATGCATTGACCACAAAAGAGAATACTGTCAGTAATATTGAAAAAAGGATGCGATTTTTCATGTACAAATTGTTTTATTCATGGCTAAAATTAACAAATCTTTTTTATTTCAAAGCAAATAACCGATTTTTTTTAACCGTTTGTCGATAAAATGGGATTACTCCCACTCTATCGTTGCCGGGGGTTTCGAGCTGATATCATACACTACCCGATTGACTCCTTTTACTTTATTGATGATTTCGTTAGAGATTTTCATCAAAAACTCGTAAGGCAAATGCACCCAATCCGCGGTCATACCGTCTGTTGATTCAACGGCACGGAGCGCTACTACTTTTTCATACGTACGCTCGTCGCCCATGACTCCGACACTATTGACCGGAAGCAAGATGGCACCGGCCTGCCATACTTTGTCGTACAAGCCGTGTTCTTTTAGACCGTTGATGAAGACGGCGTCTACTTCCTGAAGGATTCTCACCTTTTCCGGTGTGATGGCTCCTAATATTCTTATGGATAAACCGGGCCCCGGGAAAGGATGTCTGCCCAGCAATTCGTCATCAATGCCCAGTGTTTTTCCAACTCTTCGCACCTCATCTTTGAACAGCATGCGCAAAGGCTCTACGATTTGCAGTTTCATATAATCGGGTAAGCCGCCTACGTTGTGGTGAGACTTGATGGTGGCAGACGGGCCTTTGACGGAAACGGATTCGATGACATCAGGGTAAATGGTGCCTTGGGCTAACCATTTGACGTCTTCGATATGGTGGGCTTCGTCATCAAATACTTCGATAAAAACACGGCCGATGGCTTTGCGCTTGGCTTCGGGGTCTTCGATACCGTTCAACGCTGCCAGGAACCTTTCGGAAGCGTCGACACCTTTTACGTTTAAGCCCATGTCTTTGTATTGGTGGAGCACATTTTCGAATTCATTTTTACGAAGCAAGCCGTTGTTTACGAAGATACAATAGAGGTTTTTGCCGATGGCTTTGTTTAATAAAACGGCGGCCACTGTAGAATCGACACCACCGGAGAGGCCGAGCACGACTTTATCGTTTTTGACTTTTTCCTGCAGTTCTTTTACACAATCTTCAACGAAAGCATTGGGTGTAAAGTTTTGTGGTACCTCGGCAATCTTAACCAAGAAGTTTTCTAAGATTTGTTTTCCGTCAGTGGAATGGTATACTTCGGGGTGAAACTGAATGGCATAGGTGTTTTCGCCATCGATGCGGTAGGCGGCATTGGCTACGTCTTTAGTACTGGCCAATAAAACGCCATTCGTCGGCATTTGTTTGATGGTATCGCTGTGGCTCATCCACACCTGGCTGTTTAAAGCGACTTCCTCAAAAAAGGCTTCATCGTCTTTGATGAAGGACAGGTTGGCTCTACCGTATTCGCGGATGTTGCTTGGCGCTACTTCGCCACCATTGAAGTGGGCTAAATATTGGGCACCGTAACACACGGCAAGTAACGGGAGTTTGCCCCTAATTTGGGACAAATCAGGATGAGGAGCGTCTTCGGCTCTTACGGAATAAGGGCTACCGGAAAGGATAACCGCTTTGTAGGACGATAAATCATTGGGAAAATGATTAAAAGGGAAGATTTCACAAAAGATATTCAGTTCCCTTACGCGGCGTGCAATGAGTTGTGTGTATTGCGAGCCGAAATCTAAAATAAGTACGTTGTGTTGCATGTGCAAAAGTACTATTCTGAATTAAAATATAAAATGGTTGGCGTTATTTATTTGTGATTTTCGATTTCAGCCTTGATAAGAGGTATTTTACTTCTGTAAAGCCTCATTTGGGTACAGGGGTTCTCTTTGTTATTGCCGTTAATCGAGTGCATTTACTTTGAACGACAATTTAACAATAATGAATGATTGATTGTTAATATTTTATGGTACCTGTTTTTGAGTTTTATAGCTCTTTTCTTTTTCTTTGCTCTCGATTTTTTTGAATCTTGGAGACCAGAAACCAATCAAACGGAGCGAAATCCGAAAAGCTTAAAGAGTAGGGACAAAAAAAATCAAGCATGAAAAAAATTACTATTAGTGTATTACTTCTTTTCACTGCATTGACCTGGGCACAAGATGGTGTTTCTGACACTACCTTCGGAACCAATGGTTATGTGACTGTGAGCAGAAATAACGGAGCTACCTTTGGGGAGTTTGTTCAGCCCGACGGCAAAATCATCTACATTCAGGGAACCCAATTCAAGAGATTGAATGCCAATGGTGAAGCGGATACTACGTTTGGAGTCAATGGTGTCATCAATATTGTTCAACCCTATTACTACATTGAAAATTTTTGGGTGGTTAATAACCAAATTGTGTTGTTGACCAAAGGCATTTATGATGTTTACAACATGGGGCGTTATAACTTTGACGGTACGGTTGAGTCGAGCCTTGGCGGCGGAGCGGGTTACGTTACCCTTGACCTTGGGAACGACATTTACAATCAGGTTCGTATGAAAGTATCGAATGACGGAAAACTTCTTATAGGCGGTAACAGCGATACTGCTTATGGAAGTTATAATGATTATTATGCCCGAAGACACAATTTAGACGGTACAAAAGACACTACGTTTAACTTTGACGCTACGGAATTGGGCATCAACGTGGCTTATACTTCGATAGGCTATGCTACGGATGAGCGAATTGGTGATATTGATATCATGTCTAACGGGCAAGTCATTGTTTCGGGTATGTCGGCGTTTCATCAAAGTACTTCTACTCAAACCTCATACACCAGAGCTACTTTTGCCATTATTCCAAACGGAAGCGGGCAGCCTGCAGTGAGACAACACGATTATACTTGTTACAACTGGGCTAAATCGGACTTAGCGTTGGATCAGAATGACAACATCTATGTATTGGGCGGACAGATTGGAAACGGGACTTCGATGCCGGTGGTAAACAGTATTGAAAAATGGAACGCGGCCGGTAATCCCTCCACTTCTTTTGGGACTAACGGATTATTAACGCTATCCGACCTGATTATTGAAGGCGATAAATTTGCTGACTTTACAAAAATCCTTGTTCAGCCTGACGGAAAATTGCTCTTGGGAGGTACTGTGAAGCCCACCAGCGGAGCTTCATTTACCCCTTATATTATCATGGCACGTTATAACCAGGACGGTACATTAGACAGTACTTTTGGCACCAATGGCTATGTATTATTTAACATCCCGTATCTTAGCGGGAACTCAGGATACAATTACTTCTCTCACATTATCGCTTCGGCTGATTTTAGTACGGTGTATATGTGTGGCAGCAACCTGGATTATGCCGTGGTTGTGAAATACAACAACAGCTCCTTGAGTGTTCCGACTGTATCGGGGAATGAGTTTGAGGTTTATCCTAATCCGGTAACTGATTGGTTGCACCTCAAAAATCTTGGGGAGACTGCCTCGGTTACTGTTTACAATATGCTTGGACAAGAGTTGCTGACTGAAGCTTTGCCATCTGAGCAGGGCGCCATCAATCTTTCGGCTTTGAAGCCTGCTACTTATGTTGTGAAAATTGCGGCGGGAAATAACGTAAAGACTTTAAAAGTTATCAAAAAATAATTCCCACAACACCCTTTTGTAAAACCCGAGCAAATTATTGTTCGGGTTTTTTATTTGTACCCACTGCCGCGAAACCCAATTCGCTTTTTGATAAAAGCACCTGTGAGGAAAAGGATTGGGTTGTTTGTTTGTACTGTATCGTTTGGTCTCCCCTATACCGCTACACGCCAAGGGAAAACCCGATTTACAGGAGCGGATGCTCTATTTATATAGCAGGATGCTCTGTTTATACGACCGGATGCTTTATTTATACAACTGGATGTTCTATTTATACAGCCGGATGCTTCATTTATACAGCCGGATGCTTCATTTATACAACCGGATGCTTCATTTATACAACCGGATGCTCTATTTATACAGCTGGATGCTCTATTTATACGACCGGATGCTTCATTTATACAAGCCAATGCTTCATTTGTATTGTTCGTTATGCTAAAGGAGTGTGGAGTTCCTTTGCCTGGTTATGTGACGACGGGAATATGGCGGGGTTGGCCCCTATTGCTTGTTGGTGAATTGTTAAAAATTAGTTAAAGTTTTTACTTCCAACGATTTACGGCACGCTGATTGCGTTTTTACCTACAAATAGTGTGTTGCTATTTGGTAAAGGAATTTTAATTTAAAAATGTAAAATTATGAACAGTTACGTAAAATTAGAAGAAGTTACCGCCTTGGGTGACTTTATTTTGACGAGTTATACTCGTGATTTTGATGCTATCAAAAGTCGGTTTGCAACGATGAACAATGACTTTAAAGATGCTTTTATTGCTAAGCTTGATTTTGTGAAGCATTTGGAAAGCAGCCTGATGTTGACCGAGAGTCAAAAGGGCATTACGGCGAGTTTGTATGCCGAAGCTAATCAGTTGAATAAGGAACTGAATTATTTGAGTGTGTATTTTGAGGAAGCGGCATTGAATACTGCTATTGTAAGCGGTTTAAAAAATGATTTGCTTAACGGGAACATTGAGGGGGCTATTTTGAAGATTGAAGGGGTGAAACAATTTATTGGAGCTCATCAAAGTGAGTTGGTTGCACAAGGGATGGCTGCTGATTTTGCCGACACCTTAGAGGCGCACCGAGCGAGCCTGGAGGACAAAAACAGGATTCAAAATGAGATGATGGACAGCCGCAAGCAGCTTACGAATAAAAATGTGGGGCACTATGAGGAGTTGAAGCGTATGATTAAGAAGATTATGCGCAACGGTAAGCTTGTTTTTAAGGGGACGGTTACGCAGGATGAGTATACGGGTTTGAAGTTGGTGCAGCGTATGCGGGCGGCTAAGCGTAACAAAGAAGAAGGTGACGGTGCGGTATGATGTGGGACTGGTTGCTGTGATGAGCCCGGGGTGATGCCTCGGGCTTCTTTTTTGGTGTGGGGTAGTGATTTGTGTTTTGTATGGTGATTATTCGTAGGAATTTTATATTTTAGTGGGCGGGTATTCTTCTTATCAGAAGTAATGCTTCACCAAAGTTGCGTATAACACACCCAAAAAGGTTAGCCATACTGAATAAAAAGCCAAAAAGTTGAGTATATAAACAAGTTATAGGCTATGCCAAAACACGCATTAAAGAAACTATAGAATATAAATGAATGGACAAATTTGAATTTATAAAAGAATGGTTTTACAAAGAAGAAGAAAGAAAAGATAGTTTAAATAATTCTTTGAATATTCCCATTGGAATTTTAACTGCAATATTGGCTGGAATTTATTTCTTGACTAGCAAATACAATTACAAAAACGAAAACATATATCTAAAATATTCTTTCATTGTTGCAATAATTGTTGCACTTGTTTTTTGGTTATTCTGCATATATTACCTGGTCAAATCATATAACGATTTTTACAAAGGCTACAAATATAATGGTTTTCCAAGTGCCAACTTTATAGATGTGGAATATGAAAATATGAAATCTTATTATGACAAGTATAAAAAAGAATTAGGTAAAGAAGTTACATTGGATTCACTTGTTAAAAATAACGTTGAAAACATTTTAATTAAATGTGTAGAAAATAATACTTTCAATAATGACAAAAAATCCGCATATTTACATAATTCTAAAATTCAAATATTAAACTGTGTATTAGCCCTTTTTTTGAGTTCAATATTATACAGCGTAAATTATATTAATCACGAAAAAGAAGAAATACAGAAAGTCTATATAACCAATAAGAATATTATGAGTGATGAACACAAAATTCAGCAACCTCCGCCACCGCCAAAACCGCAAGAGCCGAGAGTAATCAAAGAGAGCGAGCAACCAACAAGACAAGCACCGCCTCCACAGAAACCAACACCTTCAAAGCAATAATTTTGAAATAGGTTTGATGCTGATTATAACAAACCATTTTGTTGTAATCAGCATTTTTATTTAGATGCACAGCCTATAACAGCGATTTCGCTCAATAGCTAGTAACTGCTTCTCCGAAAACCTAGCGGTTTTCAGTTTACCGCATGACATTTTTTCTTAACTTGCCGCTACTGCGCGAAGCCGCGGAACGTTAGTGGTAATGTTTCAGAACGTATATCTTAAAATGGAAATAATAAACAAATTGCAACCTTATTTTATTTACATAACTGGAGGATTAATCACGCTTGCAATTCTCTTTTTAAAATCTTACATACAAGAGAAGGCTAAGTTGAAAGCGTTGAAATCCGAAAACAGAAAACTAATTTCTGAAACAGAAAAAATCAAATCTGAATTTAATCACGAACTTGAGAATTTAAAAAAAGAACATCAATTAGATATTTCGAAAAGGAAATATCAATACGAAAGTAAAAAAGAAACTTATTTTAAGTTTTTTCAACTTCTTGACCAGTTTACTAGAGAAAACAATGTCAAAAATCAGGAAAATTTAATGCCCATTTTAGATGAATTCAACAGAAATTATTTGCATGCGGCTAGCCAAAATAATAAAAAGGCAGAAACGAATGCAGTAACTGTTTTGTCAAAAAAAATTCAGAAATTAACTTTTGATGCAAGTCAAGATTTAATGAAAATTAAACAAGAAACAAATACGATTAGATTAATTGCAAGTGATGAAATATTAAGAAAATTAGATGTTCTTAATTTAGCTTATGATAAATCAATGGAAGTTTCAAATAAAATGATGAGTGATTTGCCAAGTTTAATGTTGACAAATAATCAGGAACAAATTAAAGCCGACCAAAGAGAAATTGAAATTTCGGCTATGGTCATTAACAGTATTAAAGATCAAATCATTGAGCTAATGAGGACAGAACTGAACGAAATATAAACACTACCACTAACAGTGGTTTACTCCGTTAGTCGGCTTCGCCTCGTGTCCCGCAATGGCTGGTTAGCATTGCGCCGGAAATTACTGGCTTGAGATTTTTGATTATATTTACAATTAAACACTAAACGTCATACTGCTGTGTGAAGCTGTGGGGCGTTAGTGGTAAGCTTTTCCTGGATTGCTCAAAAAAAGAAACGAATATGGAAAAAGTAATAACTAATTTTAGTTTTGGTTTGCTATTATGGCAAGTTGTTGCATTTGTATTGCTTATATCAATAGCATATATTGTCGTTACATTTTATAAAAAGGTTGTGCGATTTTGGATAGTAAATTACAAGACAAACAAGTAGAAAATGTACGAACTTGGGATTTTTGTTTACTTTTATAACTAATCACTAAACGTCATACTGCTGTGTAAAGCTGTGGGGCGTTAGTGGCAAGCGTCAACCAAAACTGCATAAATGACAGCAAAAGAAATACAAACCAAAATCGTAAAAGAATATTTGAAACCGAGATTGAAAAGTTTGGGCTATTTGACAAGTGGCCAAAATTGGTGGAAAGATAATGGTGATTTTTTTATGATTATTCAACTCCAAAATTTTTCTTGGAATAGCCAAAACAAAGTTGATTTTTGCTTTAACATTGGAATTTCAATTAAAGCGGTCTTAGAAAATTTAAAAAAACCGACGGCGCAAAAAATGACGGTTCATACAAGAGAAGGTTCATATCTTCCTCAAAGCAGAGTTGAATATAAATATCACAATAAAACTGGTTATTGTTTAACAGACGATGTTGACGAAAATAAATTTTTAAACGAAATTGTAATTGATTTTGAAGAACATATTTTACCTGAATTGGAAAAGATAAAAACGATTAAAGATTGTCTTGAAAAATATGGAGAAATGGTATTTTTTGGAGATTATTTGAAGAAAGTTTTAGTAGAAAATAATTTAATGTAAAAACGCCAGCTGCTAACAGCGGTTTACTTCGTCAGTCGGCTTCGCCTCGTGTCGCGCAATAGTTTGTTAGCATTACACCGGAAATTACTGGCTTTGAATTTTTGATTACATTTACAACTCATCATTAACGTCATGCTGCTGGGTAAAGTGGTGGGGCGTTGGCGGTAATTTATTTCACAACATTTATGAAAAAAATCACATTTTTTATTCTCATACTATTTAGTGTTCAAATTTTTGCTCAAAAAACTCTTTTTGACACACTAAAGGTAAATTCAAAAACTAAAATTATAGGAAGATATCCTCAATATGATAAAAAAAAGTCATATGAAAAATTCAACTTTATTATTGAGGATTCTGCTTCAATTGAAAATTTCAGAAAAAGTATAAGTTTAGGTAGTGAAGTTAAAAACTCGCTTGAAAACCCTTGTTTTAAACTTACTGTTATTAAAGACTATGACGAAATAGGTACATGGACAATAAACCCAAATCTGAAAAGTGCAATGACGCATGATGGTCATACTTATCAATTTGACATTTCACAAATTTCACAACTAAATTCCACAAACCCTTTTGAATATATTTTCGAAATCAAGGTATTTAAAAGCAAAACTGAATATCAGAAATATTTAGTTGAGCAAAAAAGAAACCCAAAATTCTTATTTGATTATGGCCCGCAATTTAAATATGAAGGAAGCTTTGAAATTGAATTCAAAAAAACGGAGGAGTTTTCTAGTCCAAAAAAAATCAGTGAATATCTTGATCCACTTATTGAGAAAATTGTTGCTAAAGATGACTACAGTATTTCTTATACTTTAGATGAGAAAAATATAAGCAATCGTGATCAGTTTACAATAAAAATTCAAGGGCCAAAAAAATTGTTTGAAGACTTAAAGCTAAAAAAATTAAGAAAAGAAAATTGGCAACCAACAATTGAAGAAGCATACTTCTTCTATAAAAAATAAACTAATGCTAACAGCGGTTTAGCTTCGCTCTGTTAGGCCTTCGGCCTCGGGTTCCTTCGTCCGTTCGACTGCTAACGCAGTCTCGGGTAGCTTCGATCCGTTCGCCAACTAAAGTTGGCTCGGGTGGCGCAATAGCTCCTAACCTATTCCTTTTGCCGGAAATTACTAGCTTGGAATTTTTGTTTATATTTACTACTAATCATTTAACGTTGAAGCTACTGCGTAAAGCGGTGGGGCGTTGTGTGTCATTTTCTCCTCAACCGGAACTATTACTTTAACTATTACTATAAAACCAATTATTATGAAAAATCTATTAAAAAGTACGCTGTATTTATTTGTTTTTGCCTTAGCCGGAATCTTATTTCAGATAAGCTGTTCATCAGACAGTGTTGCAACAAGCTCTACGCCTGTTGGAAAAATTGTTTATGAAAAAGGTGACGGAATTTGGATTGCTAATTATAATGGAACCAACGCAACTCAAATTCCGATTGTTTTACCCGCAAATGTTAGCTTTCTTTTTGGAACAGTTCATTCGTCAATATCAGTCTCCCCAGATGGAAATACAATATTCTTTACATGTGCAAATACAGCTAACACCTATGTAACAACAGAATTATATTCTTGCAATATCAATGGTGGAAATGCAACCTTAGTTATTCCTATTTCAGATCCAACAAGTAGCACGGAACATATCGGACATACGGTAGCTTTCTAATATTGGATGGCAAAAACTGCCTACAACAGCGGTTTACCTACGGTCCGTTCGCCATGCTGTGGAGCGTTGGCAGAAAGCTTCCCGAGAAATTCAACAAACAATGTCAAAAGAAAGTAGAAATTCAACTGAAAAAGAAAATTCAAACAGTTTTTGGAATAACAGTTTGGTAATATTCTTGCTTGCTCCTATAGTGTTTTTGTTTATAACCAAGTTTACCGGCAATCAAATTTTCTATGGAAAAGCAGGAAATTCAAGAACAGATTTGAGACAAGTTCTTCTTCTATCAGCCGGAAGTTTGTTTTACTTGATTCTTATAATAATTGCAGTCAGCAAATAATTGGTGGTCAGCCATCCGCTAACAAAGCACTCTGTGCTTCAAAACCAACACACCTCACCGGTTACAGCAACGGGTGAGGTGTGTTTTATTTTGACTACCTTCCCCCTTTATTATGGTATTGGTTTGTTCCTATTGGAGCAGCCCTTGTAACAAAATGGAACACCCTGCCGTCTTATCGGTTCAAAATCACTCAAAACCAACCCGAAATTATGGAATTAATCATTAAAGAGTTAGACAAAAAATACAGCAACGGCGTACATGCCCTGAATAATGTTTCCTTAACCATCCCCAAAGGAATGTTTGGTTTGCTTGGGCCAAACGGAGCCGGTAAATCGTCACTGATGCGAACCATTGCCACCTTACAAGATGCGGACAGCGGTTCGATTACTTTAGGCGATATTGATGTGTTGCATGACAAAGAAGCCGTTCGCAAAGTGTTGGGCTATTTGCCTCAGGAATTTGGGGTGTATCCCAGAACTTCCGCTGTGGACCTGCTTGATAACCTGGCCTTACTGAAAGGCTTTGAGAACAAAGCCGACCGCAAACAAATGATTGAGCAGTTGCTTGTCAAAGTAAATCTTTGGGAGCATCGTAAAAATGCCGTTAGCAGCTATAGCGGTGGTATGCGTCAGCGTTTTGGTATTGCGCAGTGTTTGATTGGCTCTCCAAAACTGGTGATTGTGGATGAGCCTACTGCCGGTTTGGATCCGGGAGAGCGTAATCGTTTTTATAATATTTTGAGTGAAATCGGAGAAAACACCATTGTCATACTTTCGACCCACATCGTACAGGATGTACGTGAGTTGTGTACCCAAATGGCGGTCGTTGATAAAGGACGGGTGCTTTTTGCCGGCAATACCGATGATGCTTTATTGGAAGTGCGCGGTAAAGTATGGGAGAAAAAAGTACCGAAACAGGAACTGGCTAAATATCAGGAAGAACACCAGGTTATATCGAATAAATTGGTAGGCGGACAGCCGTTGATTCACGTTTTTTCTGAAAATCCGATAGACGGTTTTGTCAAAGCCGAAGAAAATCTGGAAGATGTGTTTTTTGCCAAACTGAACGCTTTAGTATAAATTTTAGAACGATAATCTTATGTGGAAATTTATACAATTCGAACTTCGCTATTGGTTAAAAACGCCAATGGTATGGATCTTTTTCTTCATCAATGCTTTATTGGTCTTTTTTGCGGTAGCTTCTGAACATGTCACCATTGGTGGCGGTGTTGGGAATACCCATAAAAATGCTCCTTTTGTTATTGAACAATATTATGGGGTGTTTTCAACCATTTGTCTTTTGATGACTACCGCCTTTATGAATGCAACAGCCAACAGAGATTTTCAGTATGGTATGTATCAATTCATCTTTACCTCCCCCATCAAAAAGCGGGATTATTTCTTCGGGAAATTTATTGGTGCCGCTATGGTTTCGGTCGTTCCCTTGTTGGGGATTTCTGTCGGAGCTTTGTTGGGTTCAATGATGGCTCCAGGCTTGAATATGACTCCGGCAGAGCGATTTGGTGAAACCAATTGGGCCGGGCATTTCTATGGAATTGTCAACTTTGGGATTCCCAATGTCATTATCTCGGGAGTTATGCTTTTCTCGTTGGCCATCATTTTCAGAAGCAATATCATTTCTTTTATTGGTTCGATGTTGATTTTGGTTTTCTATGCGGTTTCGGGCATTTTTACCAAAGATATTCAGAAAG
Organism: Flavobacterium sp. XGLA_31; assembly: GCF_051547105.1. Classification (NCBI taxonomy): domain Bacteria; kingdom Pseudomonadati; phylum Bacteroidota; class Flavobacteriia; order Flavobacteriales; family Flavobacteriaceae; genus Flavobacterium; species Flavobacterium sp. XGLA_31. The sequence continues at coordinate 26,567 of NZ_JBPTTM010000007.1, forward strand.
AATGGCTGGCCAGTATTTTGGATCCGTTTGGAGGAAAGCCGTTTCAAATTATGACCAAATATTTGACGGTAGACGAAAAGAATACCCAAGCGGTGTCTCTGCATGGTGAGTTACTTATCAACCGCATCGTGTGGTTGGCTATTATGCTTGCCATCCTGATTTTTGTTTATTATCGTTTTTCATTTAACACCAAAAATGTTAAAGCCAAAAAGGAGAAAACGGGCCAAAAAGATATCCTTCCATCGCTATCCAATCAAGAGTTCTTACCCACCAAAGCGGGCGTGTTTTCGTTCAGTACTTTTTGGAGTTTGGTCAAGTTTGAATTGAAAGCGGTGATTAAAAACCCTACGTTCATCATTATTGTTTCTATCGGGATGATTTTGCTGATTACGAACCTGACCAGTTTCTCCGGGCGCTATGGCGCGGTGCAATATCCGGTGACGTATGATATCGTCGATATTATTGAAGGCTCTTTTATGTTGTTTATGATTGGGTTCATTACTTTCTACACCGGTGTTTTGGTATGGAAAGAGCGCGATGCTAAGATTAATGAAATACAAGATGCCACGCCGATTCAAACCTTGAGTTTGTTTGCTTCTAAAGTGCTGGCTATTATTTTTGCTATTGCCTTGGTATTGGTGGCCACTATAGTGGTTGGTATCATCGCGCAGACGTTGCACGGGTACACCCGTTATGACCTGGATGTTTATATCAAATCCTTATTGGTGCTTAAACTTTTGAGCTATTCTTACCTGGTCATTTTATCCTTGCTGTTTCATTATTTAATCAACAACCGTTATGTGGCTTATTTTGCTTTTGTAATGTTTATAGTGATGAATTCCTTTATCTGGAGCCTACTCGAAATCAGTACCAACATGGTTTCGTTTAACTCCAAACCGTTCATCATTTATTCCGACATGAATGGTTACGGTCCTTTTGTGCCGTCAACGATATGGTTCAATTTGTACTGGGGATTATTCTGTATCGTATTGTGCTTTGTGGTTTTGGCTTTTTATGTACGCGGTAAAGAAATTGATTTCAAACACCGTTTACATTATGCCAAGCTGCAATTTAAAAAGAGTAAAATTGGGCTAGCCTTGAGTTTATTGGCCTTTATGCTTTGCGGTAGTTTTGTTTTTTACAACACCAAAGTACTGAACTCTTATGATTCTTCGAAAGAAACAGAAGACCTGCAGGTGAACTATGAAACCAAATACAAAAAAGACGAAAAGCTAAATCAACCTCGTTTTTATAAATTCAATTATACCATAGCTATTTATCCGGCTGAAAGAAACATGATGGCCAAAGTGGAAGCCTGGGCTAAAAACAAGTCTGATAAACCGATTCAGGAACTCCACTTTACCCTGCCGCAACTGAGTGACAGCATTACGCTGACGGTTCCGAATGCTAAAATCAAACTGAAAGATGATGATTTAAACTATAGGATTTACCAACTAAACACTCCATTAGCCCCGAATGATTCGATCAAAATAGGCGTTGATGTAGTGAGCCTTACCAAAGGGTTTGAGAACGAAGTGAGCTTTACCCAACTGACGCAAAACGGTACTTTCTTTAACAATAAAGACATCCTGCCTTCTTTTGGCTATAACCCTGAGTTTGAAATATCCGATAAAAACCTACGTATCAAACGCAAGCTGCCGAAACGCAACCGCATGCCAAAACTGGATGAAAACAATTTGGCCGACCGGGGAAATACGTACATCAGCAGCGACTCGGATTGGGTAGAAGTTAACACTACCATCAGCACTTCGAAAGACCAAATTGCGGTGGCTCCGGGTTCGTTATTAAAAAGCTGGGAATCCAATGGCCGGAAGTACTTCAACTACAAACTGGATCAAAAAGCACTGAATTTCTATTCGTTTATTTCGGCTGATTACCAAGTAGCCCGTAAAAAATGGCACGGTATCGACTTGGAAGTGTATTACGACAAGCAACATGCTGTTAATGTGCCGAACATGATGAAAAGCATGCAAAAAGCACTGGACTATTACACCACTAACTTTGGCCCGTATTACCAAAAGCAATGTCGAATCTTGGAATTTCCGAGGTATTCGAGCTTTGCTCAAGCCTTCCCGGGTACTATGCCGTATAGTGAAGGAATTGGTTTTATCACCGATTTGAGGGATGTGACCAAAGACGATATTGATATGGTGTTTTATGTCGTAGCGCACGAAATGGGGCACCAATACTGGGCACATCAGGTGTGTGGCGCCAACATGCAAGGAAGCGAAATGATGAGTGAAGGCTTTGCGCAATACTCCGCCCTGATGGTCATGGAAAAAGAATATGGCAAGGACAAGATGAAAAAGTTTTTGGAATACGAAATGAATGATTACCTGCGGGGCAGAAGCTCGGAATTTGAAGGCGAAAATCCGATTATGAAAACCGAGAACCAGCAGTACATTCACTACAACAAAGCCAGTGTGGTACTGTATTATTTTAAAGAAATGGTTGGTGAGAAAAATGTGAATACCGCTTTGCATCGCCTGGTAGAAAAGTTTGGCTACAAGAATCCACCGTTCCCAACTTCTATTGATGCCGTCAATGAGTTTCGAAAAGTGACTCCGGACAGCTTGAGTTATTTGATTCCGGATTTGTTTGAGAACATCACTTTGTTTTCGAACCGCACCTTAAAAGTAACTTCCAAAAAAGTAGGAACCGAGTATGTCGTAACGCTCAAAACCACTTCGGAGAAATTCCGTTCCAATGCATTAGGGAGAGAAACCCCTACTCCTATTGCAGATTATATTGACATTGGTGTATTTGGCAAATCAGACAAAGAAGATGTACTGGGGAAACCATTGGTATATAAACGATTGAAGATTACCCAAAAGAACAACACCTTTACCTTCAAGACTAAAACCGAGCCGTACAAGGCCGGTATTGACCCTTACAACTATTTGATTGACCGGATTCCGGATGATAATGTAAAAGCGGTAGAGTAAAACAAAAAACACCCGATAGAAATCTATCGGGTGTTTTTTATATAGTGCTACAAAATTACTTCTGCTTAAAAGCTCTCAAGCCCGGGAAATAAGCAGTATCTCCCAATTCTTCTTCGATTCTTAATAACTGGTTGTATTTGGCCATACGGTCAGAACGCGATGCTGAACCGGTTTTGATTTGCCCACAATTCAAGGCTACGGCTAAATCAGCAATCGTATTGTCTTCGGTTTCTCCTGAACGGTGTGACATTACCGAAGTATAACCTGCATTGTGTGCCATGTTTACCGCCGCAATGGTTTCGGTTAAAGTACCGATTTGGTTTACTTTTACCAAGATGGAATTGGCGATACCTTTTTCGATTCCGGTGGACAAACGTTCTACGTTGGTTACGAATAAATCGTCCCCTACTAATTGGGTTTTATTTCCAATTAATTCGGTTAAATATTTCCAGCCTTCCCAGTCGTCTTCGTACATTCCGTCTTCTATGGAAATAATCGGATAGTTGGCTGCTAACGAAGCCAAATATTCGGCTTGTTCTTTAGAGGTTCTTACTTTTCCGGTCGCCCCTTCAAATTTGGTATAATCGTATTTTCCGTCTACATAAAATTCTGAAGCAGCACAGTCTAAAGCAATCATCACTTCGTCACCGAATTTATATCCGGCATTTTCTACTGCCTTTTTGATCGTATCTAAAGCATCTTCGGTACCACCAGCCAAATTAGGTGCAAAACCCCCTTCATCCCCTACGGCTGTTGATAGGTTTCTGTCGTGTAATACTTTTTTAAGATTATGGAAAATCTCTGTCCCCATTTGCATAGCGTGGGTAAAGTTTTTGGCTTTTACCGGCATAATCATAAATTCCTGGAACGCGATTGGGGCATCAGAGTGTGAACCACCGTTGATGATATTCATCATCGGTACCGGCAGGGTATTGGCGGAAACACCACCGACGTAACGATACAAAGGCAAGCCCAATTCATTAGCTGCTGCTTTGGCTACCGCCAAAGAAACACCCAAAATAGCATTGGCGCCCAAGTTAGATTTATTGGCTGTTCCGTCTAAATCAATCATCAATCGGTCGATATGATTTTGTTCAAAAACAGAAGTTCCTAACAATTCCTGTGCAATTTTTGAATTCACATTGTCTACTGCTTTCAAAACTCCTTTTCCCATATAGGCTTTGCCTCCGTCGCGCAATTCCACCGCTTCGTGTTCACCGGTTGAAGCACCACTCGGAACTGCAGCACGGCCTAAAACACCATTTTCGGTTACTACATCAACTTCAATGGTTGGATTGCCTCTCGAATCCAAAATTTGTCTTGCATGTACTTTGATAATAATACTCATGTTGTATGCTATTAGATTTTGATATTATTTTTTAGCCCTTCGACTGAGCTCAGGGTGACACAAATATATTTCTTCTTTTTCTATCGATTGGCCAATTTAACCGAATGTTATTAACGCAAACGATTTAGTGCTTAAACTGTCTGCAGTTTTTTGGTGTTTTTAATATTGGTCACAAACTCATCAAACAAATACGATGAATCGTGCGGACCGGGACTTGCTTCCGGATGGTATTGTACCGAAAAGCACGATTTTGATTTCATCCGCATTCCGGCAACGGTATTATCGTTAATATGATAATGGGTAATTTCTAAATCGGGATGTTTTTCCAACTCCTCTCTGTTAACGGCAAATCCGTGATTTTGCGAGGTGATTTCTCCTTTTCCGGTCAGTGTATTCATCACAGGATGGTTAATTCCTCTGTGACCGTTAAACATCTTATATGTTGAAACCCCATTAGCCAAGCCAATTATTTGGTGTCCTAAACAAATCCCGAATACCGGTTTGTCTGAAGCAATTATTTGTTGGGCTACGCTTATTACACCTTCCAAAGGTTCCGGATCGCCGGGTCCGTTGGATAAAAAGTACCCGTCAGGATTAAAGGATTGCAATTCATTAAAAGAGGTGTTGTATGGAAATACTTTGATGTAACAGTCACGCTTCGCGAGGTTTCTCAAAATATTTCGTTTGATTCCTAAATCCAGGGCTGAAATTTTGTATTTGGCGTTTTCATTTCCAAAGAAATAAGGTTCAGTTACGGACACTTTGGATGCCAATTCCAATCCTTTCATATCAGGTACATTGGCCAGTTCTTTTTTCAGTTCTTCTATGGGTGTTCCGTCAGTACAAATCACGGCATTTTGAGCACCATTATCCCGAATGTAACTTACCAAAGCACGGGTATCAACATCTGAGATGCAAATGAGATTTTGTTTTTCAAAATAATCATAAAGATTACTTTCAGAATCCGGGCGCGAGTGGGTAAAGCTGAAATTTTTACAAACTAATCCGGAAATCATGATTTTATCCGATTCTACTTCTTCCGCATTGACACCGTAGTTTCCAATGTGCGGATTGGTGGTTACCATAATTTGTCCGAAGTAGGATGGGTCGGTAAAAATTTCCTGATACCCGGTCATTCCGGTATTGAAGCAGACTTCGCCAAAGGTTTTTCCTGAAATTCCGATAGATTTTCCGTAGAAGATAGTGCCATCTGCCAGTAATAAGATAGCTTGTGGTCGTGTTTTGTATTGCATGTGTAGTTAGTTGTTGTGTTGCAAATTTAGTTTTTTCATGTCAGATACCGAAATGATTTATCAGCGTTTATAAACATTCCTAAGGTGCCCGACTAACCCCGATGGCAGCGACTACCATGTAGTGCAGACAGCGGGAATAGGGTTGCCTGAAGAGGACCGAGCGATTCGTTCCTAAAAGGCAAAAAAAAAGGATAAACATTACTGCTTATCCTTTTATATTTGAGTTGGCCGTCATTATGCCTCGTCTTCTTTTGATTCTTCATCAGCTGCCGGAGCTTCAGGAGTTTCCTCTGCTGCCGGAGCTTCTGCTTCTGCAACCGGAGTTTCAACTACTTCAGTTACCGGAGTTTCAACTACAGCGTCTTCAACGGCCGGAGTTTCCACTACCTCTTCTACTACCGGGGCCGGAGCTTCTGCTTTTGGAGCAGCTACAGGAGCAGTCGTTTTCTTAGCACGACGAGTTCTTCCTTTTTTCTCTTCTTTTTTACCACCGTTGTATAGTTCGTTGAAATCTACCAACTCGATCATCGCCATATCAGCGTTATCTCCCAAACGGTTACCCATTTTGATGATACGAGTGTATCCTCCCGGACGATCACCCACTTTAGCAGCTACTTCTCTGAACAATTCAGTTACTGCATATTTGTTTCTGATGTAAGCGAAAACGATACGTCTGTTGTGCGTAGTGTCTTCTTTTGATTTGGTTACTAATGGCTCAACAAATTGTTTTAGCGCTTTAGCTTTAGCAACAGTAGTGATAATACGTTTGTGCTCGATAAGAGAACAAGCCATATTAGCCAACATAGATTTTCTATGTCCTGTTTGTCTGCTTAAATGATTTACTTTTTTTCCGTGTCTCATGACGTACTTTTTTAACCTTCATCTTGCTACAATCCGCTTTGGAGAGCAAAATATGAAGTAATTTATTCTTTATCTAATTTGTATTTACCTAAGTCCATTCCGAAAGTCAAATTCTTGTTGGCAACCAATTCGTCTAACTCAGTTAGCGATTTTTTACCAAAATTGCGGAATTTCATCAAATCATTTTTATTGAAAGATACAAGATCTCCAAGGGTGTCAACTTCGGCTGCTTTCAAACAGTTTAAAGCTCTTACTGACAAGTCCATATCAACCAATTTGGTTTTCAACAACTGTCTCATGTGTAATGATTCTTCGTCGTAAGATTCTGTTTGAGCGATTTCGTCAGCCTCTAGTGTAATTCTCTCATCAGAGAACAACATGAAGTGGTGAATTAAAACTTTGGCAGCTTCAGTAAGAGCATCTTTTGGATTGATAGAACCGTCAGTTTTGATTTCAAAAACTAATTTTTCGTAATCTGTTTTTTGCTCCACACGGAAGTTTTCAATGGCATATTTTACATTTTTTACCGGAGTAAAAATAGAGTCTGTAAAAATAGTACCGATTGCTGCATTTTGTTTTTTGTTCTCTTCTGCAGGAACATAACCACGACCTTTCTCGATAGTTAATTCCATGTTCAGATTCACTTTGCTGTCCAAATTACAAATTACCAATTCCGGGTTCAACACTTGGAAACCAGAGATGAATTTTTGAAAATCACCGGCTGTAATTTGATCTCTTCCTGAGATGGAAATAGAAACTGTTTCATTATCTACTTCTTCAATCTGACGTTTGAAACGTACTTGTTTAAGATTTAAGATAATTTCAGTAACATCCTCTACAACTCCTGAAATGGTAGAAAACTCATGCTCTACACCTTCGATACGTACCGAAGTGATGGCATAACCTTCTAACGCAGAAAGTAAAACTCTTCTAAGTGCATTACCAACGGTCAATCCGTATCCCGGTTCTAAAGGTCTGAATTCAAACTTCCCTTCAAAATCGGTAGAATCGATCATGATAACTTTATCGGGCTTCTGAAAATTAAATATTGCCATAATTAAGACTAATGTCAATTATTATTTGTTGTACAACTCAACGATTAATTGTTCTTTAATGTTTTCTGGAATTTGAAGTCTTTGAGGAACAGATACAAAAGTTCCTTCTTTAGTGTCATTATTCCAAGTAATCCACTCATAAACGTGAGATGAATTAGACAATGAGCGCTCGATAGCTTCAACAGATTTTGATTTTTCACGAACTGCTACTTTATCACCTGGTTTTAGGTGGTAAGAAGGAATGTTTACCACTTCTCCGTTCACAGTGATGTGTCTGTGAGAAACGATTTGTCTTGCTCCTCTTCTTGAAGGTGCAATACCCATTCTGTACACTACGTTATCTAATCTTGCTTCACATAATTGTAATAGGATTTCACCTGTTACACCTTTAGAAGCGGCTGCTTTTTCAAAAAGGTTTCTGAATTGTTTTTCCAAAATTCCGTAAGTGTACTTCGCTTTTTGCTTTTCCATTAACTGAACTGCATATTCAGATTTTTTACCTCTTTTTTTAGCCATCCCGTGTTGTCCGGGAGGGTAATTTCTTTTTTCGAAGGATTTATCTTCTCCGAAGATTGCTTCGCCGAATTTACGAGCAATTTTAGTTTGTGGACCAGTATATCTTGCCATTTTAAATTGTTTTAAGATAGAGATTATGAATTCAGGTCGTATCCTCCGATAATCTTAGTTCTATCTTGGTTATACTATAATTATACTCTTCGTCTTTTAGGAGGACGACATCCGTTGTGCGGCATTGGAGTAACGTCAATGATTTCAGTTACTTCAATTCCTGAGTTGTGGATAGATCTGATAGCAGACTCACGTCCGTTACCTGGTCCTTTCACGTACACTTTTACTTTTTTAAGTCCAGCTTCTAATGCTACTTTACCGCAATCTTCTGCTGCCATTTGAGCTGCATACGGAGTATTCTTTTTAGAACCTCTGAAGCCCATTTTACCAGCTGAAGACCAAGAAATAACTTCACCTTTTTTGTTAGTTAACGAAATGATGATGTTGTTAAAAGTTGCATTAATATGCGCTTCTCCCGTTGATTCAACGATAACTTTACGTTTTTTTGTGGTCGCTTTAGCCATATTACTTATTATTTAGTTGCTTTTTTCTTGTTAGCAACAGTTTTTCTTTTACCTTTTCTTGTTCTAGAGTTGTTCTTAGTTCTTTGTCCTCTTAAAGGAAGACCAGATCTGTGACGAATACCTCTATAACATCCGATGTCCATTAAACGTTTGATGTGTAATGATACTTCTGAACGAAGCTCACCTTCAATTTTGTAGTATGACACCGCATCACGGATTGCTCCGATTTCGTCGTCATTCCACTCTTGAACTTTTTTATCTTGGCTTACTTGAGCTTTTTCTAAAATCTCAATTGCTCTGCTTTTACCAATTCCGAAAATGTAGGTTAAAGCGATAACTCCTCTTTTGTTTTTTGGGATATCTACCCCTGCTATTCTTGCCATAACTATCCTTGTCTTTGTTTAAATCTAGGATTCTTTTTGTTGATTACGTATAATCTGCCTTTTCTGCGTACAATAATACACTCGGCACTTCTTTTCTTAACTGATGCTCTTACTTTCATTGTAATACTTTTAATATCTATAAGTAATTCTTGCTTTTGACAAATCGTAAGGGCTCATTTCTAATTTCACTTTGTCACCAGGTAACAATTTGATGTAATGCATACGCATTTTACCAGAAATATGAGCAATCACAACATGTCCGTTTTCTAACTCTACACGGAACATTGCATTTGATAATGCTTCAATGATTGATCCGTCTTGTTCTATTGCTGATTGTTTTGCCATAAAAACTTAAGCTACTGCTTTTCTATTTTTACCACTTTTCATCAATCCGTCATAGTGTTTATTCAATAAATAAGAATTTATTTGTTGAATAGTATCGATAGCTACACCAACCATAATGATTAATGAAGTACCACCATAGAACATCGCCCATGACTGTTGTACATTAAGACTAACAACAATCGCTGGGAACACAGCAATTAACGCTAGGAATAACGACCCTGGGAATGTTATAAGCGACATGATTCTGTCTAAGAAATCAGCTGTTTCGATTCCCGGCTTAACACCTGGAATAAATCCGCCGCTTCTTTTTAAATCATCTGCCATTTTATTGGTTGGAACCGTAATTGCCGTGTAGAAGAAAGTAAACACTAAGATCAACGTAGCAAATACAAGATTGTACCAGAACCCAAACATGTTACTGAATGTTCCTGCAATAGACTGAGACGTTTCAGATTTTGAAAGTCCGGCTACAGCAGCAGGAATAAACATAATAGCCTGTGCAAAAATGATTGGCATAACTCCTGCAGAGTTCAACTTCAATGGAATCCATTGTCTGTTACCACCCATCATGTCTTGCTCAAAATCACCGGTTGTTGTACGACGGGCGTATTGTACCGGGATTTTTCTAACTGCCATTACTAACAACACACAAGCAATGATTACTAATAACCATACGATAATTTCAATTACTAACAACATTGGACCACCATTATTGTTGGTAACCTTTGAAGTAAATTCCTGAAACAATGCTTGTGGTAATCTGGCCAAGATACCCACCATAATCAATAGTGAAATACCATTACCAATTCCCTTGTCAGTGATTTTTTCTCCCAACCACATTGCGAATATCGTTCCTGTGGTAAGAATCAAAACAGATGAGAATAAGAAAGCGAATGAATCAAATCCTAGAAGGAATGCATTACCCGGTAAAGTTCTGTACAGGTTATAAATATAACCAGGACCCTGAACCAAAGTGATGGCAATGGTTAACCATCTGGTGATTTGATTTAATTTCTTTCTGCCGCTTTCTCCGTCTTTTTGCAATTTTTGCAAGTAAGGAATAGCGATTCCCATTAACTGAACAACAATTGAAGCAGAAATGTAAGGCATGATACCTAATGCAAATACTGATGCTTTTGAAAAAGCTCCTCCGGTAAACATATCCAGGATTGATCCAATCCCTTTTTCTGTTTGTCCGGCTAAGCTATGCAATTGAGTAGCATCAATACCTGGTAGCGTAACATGCGCTCCAAATCTGTAAACTAACAATAGACCAAGAGTTACCATGATTCTATTCTTTAGTTCCTCTATTTTCCAAACATTACTTAATGATTCAAAAAATTTCTTCATTGTTATGAAATTATAGGGTTACAGCTTCTCCACCAGCCGCTTCGATAGCCGCTTTTGCAGTTGCAGTAAATTTGTGAGCAGTTACTTTTAATTTCGCTTTTAATTCGCCTCTACCAAGGATTTTAACCACCTCAGTTTTAGTTGCCAAACGGTTTTCAATCAACACTGCAAAATCCACAGTATCGGTAACAATTCCGTTATCTACTAACAATTGAAGTGTATCAAGATTTACTCCCTGATATTCTACGCGATTAACGTTTTTGAAACCAAACTTAGGCACACGTCTTTGAAGTGGCATTTGCCCTCCTTCAAAACCAATCTTTTTAGAATAACCAGAACGAGACTTTGCTCCTTTGTGACCTCTTGCAGCGGTACCACCTTTACCAGAACCTTCTCCTCTACCTAATCTTTTGTTTTGATTGTGTGTAGAACCTTCAGCAGGTTGTAAGTTACTTAAATTCATAACTATAAATTGTTATTTAACTTCCTCAACGGAAACTAAGTGTTTAACTTTATTTATCATTCCAAGGATAGCCGGATTTGAATCATGCTCCACAACTTGTCCCATTTTACGAAGACCTAAAGCCTCTAATCCTCTTTTTTGTGTAAGAGGACAATTGATTTTGCTTCTAACTTGTTTTACTAATAATTTAGCCATAATTTCCTTGAATTAACCTTTAAAAACTTTTTCTAAAGAAATACCTCTTTGTTTTGCAACAGTAGCGGCACTTCTCATTTGTAATAAAGCATCAAAAGTTGCTTTTACCACGTTGTGAGGGTTTGATGAACCTTGTGATTTAGACAATACATCGTGAATACCTACTGACTCAAGCACTGAACGAACAGCTCCACCGGCAATAACTCCGGTACCATGAGAGGCTGGCATCAAATATACTGCAGCTCCACCAAATTTTCCTTTTTGTTCGTGAGGTACAGATTGTCCGCTCAAAGGAATTCTAACCAAATTTTTCTTTGCATCTTCTACTGCTTTAGCAATAGCTTCAGAAACGTCTTTTGATTTTCCTAATCCGTGACCTACTACACCGTTTTCATCACCAACTACAACAATCGCAGAAAAACCAAAAGCTCTTCCTCCTTTTGTTACTTTGGTAACACGATTTACACTTACCAGACGATCTTTTAATTCAAGACCGCTAGGTTTTACTAATTCTACATTTTTGTATTTAGACATAATATATTAGAATTTAAGTCCAGCGGCTCTTGCGCCTTCTGCTAATGATTTAATACGACCGTGGTACAAATAACCTCCTCTGTCGAAAGTTACTTCTGTAATTCCGGCTTTTAACGCTTTCTCTGCCGCTAATTTTCCAACAGCTGCAGCTACTTCAACGTTTGTACCTTTACTATCTACTCCTTTATCTCTCGATGAAGCAGCCAATAAAGTCACTCCATTCACATCATCAATAAGTTGTGCATAGATTTCTTTATTGCTTCTGAATACAGATAATCTTGGTTTAGCAGCAGTACCGCTAACAATCTTTCTGATTCTGAATTTAATTCTTTGTCTTCTTTCAGTTTTTGTTAATGACATAATGCTAATTTTTACGCTGATTTACCTGCTTTTCTTCTCAATACTTCACCAACAAACTTAACTCCTTTTCCTTTGTAAGGTTCTGGCTTACGGAAACCTCTGATCTTTGCAGAAATTAATCCTAATAATTGTTTGTCGTGTGATGTTAATTTCACGATTGGGTTTTTACCTTTCTCAGAAATTGTTTCTAATTTCACTTCAGGAGCTACTTCTAAAACAATATTGTGTGAGAAACCTAAAGCCAAATCTAATTTTTGTCCTTGATTGGAAGCTCTGTAACCTACTCCCACCAATTCTAATTCTTTTGTGAATCCTTCAGATACACCAACCACCATATTACTGATTAATGCTCTGTATAATCCATGTTGAGCTCTTTGTTCTTTGCTATCAGAAGATCTTTCTACTAAGATTTGACCTTCTTCAACTTTTACCGTTACGTTAGTGTAATCTTGTGAAAGTTGACCTAATTTTCCTTTAACAGTAACTGTAGTATCATTTACTTCAACAGTCACACCTGCAGGAATCGAAATTGGGTTTTTACCTATTCTTGACATTGTTTAACTGTTTATTAGTATACGTAACAAATTACTTCTCCACCAACATTCAATTGCTTCGCTTGCTTCCCGGTCATTAAACCTTTTGAAGTTGAAACGATAGCAATTCCCAATCCGTTAAGGATTCTAGGTAGTTTTGCAGCACCTGCATATTTACGTAAACCTGGTTTACTAATTCTTTGGATATCTTTAATTACTGACTCTTTAGTATCTTTATCATACTTCAAAGCGATTTTGATGGTACCTTGAACAGTACTGTCATCAAATTTGTAGCTCAAGATATATCCTTGATCGAATAAAATCTTTGTGATTTCTTTTTTCAAGTTCGAAGCCGGGATTTCAACCACTTTGTGGTTAGCCATCACTGCATTTCTAACTCGCGTAAGATAATCTGCAATTGGATCTGTATACATATTTATTAAATTGTGGCAACGGTTTTCAAAAAGACTATCTCTTTGAACCTGAAGCCATTAAACTCTAATTTAACAGCAGAGAATTGTACGTTCCCGGCAAAAATCCGGCAAATGTACAATTATCTGCTGAAATACCAACTATTACCAGCTGGCTTTTTTTACTCCTGGAATCAATCCTTGGTTTGCCATTTCACGGAAAGTAACACGTGAAATACCGAATTGACGCATATACCCTCTAGGTCTTCCAGTTAATTTGCAACGGTTGTGCATACGAACCGGTGAAGCATTTTTTGGTAATTTTTGTAACCCTTCGTAATCTCCAGCTTCTAATAAAGCTTTTCTTTTCTCAGCGTACTTTGCTACCGTGTTTGCTCTTTTCACCTCACGGGCTTTCATTGATTCTTTAGCCATGTCTTAATTCTTTTTAAAAGGTAAACCTAATTCAGCCAATAATGACTTTGCTTCTTTGTCTGTATTTGCGGTAGTAACAAACGTAATATCCATACCTGATATTTTGTTTACTTTATCAATATCAATTTCAGGGAAAATGATTTGTTCAGTAACACCAAGGTTGTAATTACCTCTTCCGTCAAAACCAGTAGCTTTGATACCATTAAAATCTCTTACACGTGGTAAAGAAGAAGTGATAAGTCTATCTAAAAACTCATACATTCTTTCTCCTCTAAGAGTAACTTTGGCTCCAATTGGCATCCCTTTTCTCAATTTGAAAGACGCAACGTCTTTCTTTGAGATAGTAGCAACAGCTTTTTGTCCTGTAATCTTAGTTAACTCTTCCACTGCATAGTCAACTAATTTTTTATCAGATACAGCAGCTCCAACTCCACGGCTAACAATGATTTTTTCCAATTTTGGAACTTGCATCACGTTTTTATAACCGAATTCTTCTTTAAGGGCAGCAATTACTCTGTCCTTATATTCTTGCTTAAGTCTAGGTGTATAGGCCATAACTATAATACTTGATTAGATTTTTTTGAAAATCTCACTTTCTTATCTCCTTCTGTTTTAACACCAACCTTAGTGGCTTTTTTTGATTTTGGATCAATCAAAGACAAGTTAGAAATATGAATAGGAGCTTCTTTCTTTACGATTCCTCCTTGAGGGTTTTTAGCGCTTGGTTTAGTGTGTTTTGAAACCAAGTTCACCCCTTCAACGATTGCTTTGTTTTTTTCACGGTCAACACTTACCACTTTACCTTCTAAACCTTTGTGGTCACCGGCAATAACAGTTACTGTGTCTCCTGATTTTATTTTTAGCTTTATCATCTTACTATGAATTAAAGCACTTCTGGTGCTAATGATACAATTTTCATGAATTGTTTTTCACGAAGTTCTCTGGCAACCGGACCAAAAACACGAGTTCCTCTCATCTCACCTGCTGCGTTCAAAAGAACACAAGCATTGTCATCAAAACGGATATAAGAACCATCGGCTCTTCTCACTTCTTTTTTGGTACGTACAACAACTGCAGTAGAAACAGCACCTTTTTTCACGTTTCCGTTTGGTGTTGCATCTTTAATTGACACTACAATTTTATCTCCAACAGAGGCATAACGACGTTTCGTTCCTCCTAAAACACGGATAGTCAAAACTTCTTTGGCCCCTGTGTTATCTGCTACTTTTAATCTTGATTCCTGTTGTACCATAACTATTTCGCTCTTTCAATGATTTCCACTAATCTCCAACATTTGGTTTTTGATAAAGGTCTTGTTTCCATGATCTTTACAGTATCTCCAATGTTACAGTCGTTTGTTTCGTCGTGTGCATGAAACTTTTTAGTTTTCAATACAAACTTACCATATAATGGGTGTTTTACTCTGGTCACTTGTGCCACAACAATAGACTTGTCCATTTTGTTTGACGTAACCACACCAATTCTTTCTTTTCTTAAATTTCTTTTTTCCATCTTTTCAGCTAGCTTACAATTATTGTAACTCTCTTTTGGTTAATTCAGTTGCAACTCTGGCAACCGCTCTTCTTGCACTTCTGATTTGAAGTGGATTGGCAATTGGAGAAATAGCGTGTGCAGATTTTAGTTCGGCGTATGCTTTTCTTAACTCAGCAAGTTTCACTTGTAACTCAGCCGCAGACAGATTGATAATTTCTGATTGTTTCATAATAAATTTAGATTATGCTTCGAAATCTCTAGCAACGATAAACTTAGTTTTTACAGGAAGTTTTTGAGCTGCAAGACGCAAAGCTTCTTTAGCAACTGATAGCGGAACACCACCAACTTCAAACATGATTTTTCCAGGTTTTACTACAGCAGCCCAGTATTCAACGGCTCCTTTTCCTTTACCCATACGTACCTCAAGAGGCTTTTTGGTAATTGGTTTATCCGGGAAAATTTTAATCCATAACTGCCCTTCTCTTTTCATAAAACGGGTTGCAGCAATACGTGCAGCTTCGATTTGACGAGAAGTTAAGAACATTCCTGTTTCATGTACTGATTTAATTCCAAACATTCCATTAGAAAGCTCGTGTCCTCTTTGAGAAACACCTTTCATTCTACCCTTCTGTACCTTACGGTATTTTGTTCTTTTAGGTTGTAACATCTTTCTTTAGTTTAAAATTTACTTTCTTTTACGAGGTCCAGGTTTTCCGTTTGATTTTCCACCACGTGGAGCATCATTTCCTTTTCCACCACCAGTACCGGCTTGTTTTTTATCCATGCCTACAAGCGGAGAAAGATCTCTTTTTCCATACACCTCACCTTTCATGATCCACACTTTGATACCCATTCTACCGTAAGTAGTATGCGCTTCACCCAAAGCGTAATCAATATCGGCTCTGAAAGTTGATAGAGGAATTCTACCTTCTTTGAATTGCTCAGAACGTGCCATCTCAGCTCCGTTCAAACGACCTGAAATCAAAACTTTGATACCTTCAGCATTCATACGCATTGCTGCTGCGATAGCCATTTTAATAGCTCTTCTGTATGAAATACGGCTTTCGATTTGACGAGCGATGCTAGTCGCAACTAGATAAGCATCTAACTCTGGTCTTTTGATTTCAAAGATGTTAATTTGAACCTCTTTGTCAGTAACTTTCTTAAGTTCTTCTTTTAACTTGTCTACCTCTTGACCGCCTTTCCCGATAATGATACCCGGTCTTGCAGTAGTGATAGTAACGGTTACAAGTTTCAAAGTTCTCTCGATGATTACTTTTGATACACTAGCTTTTGATAAACGAGCATGGATGTACTTTCTGATTTTGTAATCTTCGGCGATTTTGTCACCGTAATCATTTCCACCATACCAGTTTGAATCCCATCCTCTGATGATACCAAGTCTGTTTCCAATTGGATTTGTCTTTTGTCCCATCTTTATTAATTGCTTTGTGTGTTATCTAATTGTCCTAATACGATAGTAACGTGGTTAGAACGTTTTCTAATTCTGTGTGCTCTTCCTTGTGGTGCAGGACGAAGTCTTTTCAACATCATACCTCCATCTACAGTGATTGTTTTAACAAATAAGCCTGCTTCAGCCACATTTCCTTCCGCATTTTTCTGCTCCCAGTTGTTGATTGCAGATAACAAAAGTTTTTCTAACTTTCTTGAAGCTTCTTTTGAGCTAAATCTTAATATACTTAAAGCTCTTTCCACTTTCTGACCTCTTACCAAGTCTGCTACTAAGCGCATTTTTCTAGGTGAAGTAGGGCAGTTATTCAATTTCGCGAAAGCAATAGACTTATTAGCCTCTTTTCTCGCATCAGCTGTTTCTCTTTTACGAACTCCCATTTCTTCTTATTTTTTACCTTTATTTTTTGCTCCAGCGTGACCTCTAAAAGATCTAGTTGGTGAAAACTCTCCTAATTTGTGTCCTACCATGTTCTCAGTTACATAAACCGGAACAAATTGACGACCATTGTGAACTGCGATAGTTTGTCCTACGAAATCCGGGGTAATCATTGAAGCTCTAGACCAAGTCTTAACAACTCCTTTATTTCCTCCAGCAATATTTTCCTGAACTTTTTTATCTAATTTATAGTGAACGAATGGTCCTTTTTTTAATGAACGTGCCATGTCTATCTAATTATTTCTTTCTGCGTTCTACAATATACTTGTTGCTCGGGTTAACTTTAGAACGAGTTCTGTAACCTTTAGCCGGAAGACCTTTTCTAGAACGTGGGTGACCTCCAGAAGAACGTCCTTCACCACCACCCATCGGGTGATCCACAGGGTTCATCGCTACCGGTCTTGTTCTTGGTCTTCTTCCTAACCATCTTGTTCTACCTGCTTTACCAGACACGATCAATTGGTGGTCAGAGTTAGAAACAGCTCCAATAGTTGCTGAACAAGTCAACAAGATCAATCTTGTTTCCCCTGAAGGCATTTTGATTGTAGCATATTTTCCATCTCTCGCCATTAATTGAGCAAATGTTCCGGCAGAACGAGCAATAACTGCTCCTTGCCCTGGACGCAATTCGATACAAGAAATTACAGTTCCTAATGGAATTTTGCTCAACGGCAAAGTATTTCCAATTTCAGGAGCCGCTCCTTCACCAGACACTACAGTCTGACCAACTTGCAATCCATTTTGAGCAACAACATATGTTTTCTCTCCATCTGCATACCACAATAATGCGATAAAAGCTGTTCTGTTTGGATCATACTCAATTGACTTCACAGTAGCAGGAATTCCCACTTTAGTTCTTTTGAAATCAATAATACGATACCTTTGTTTGTGACCACCGCCTGTATAACGCATGGTCATTTTTCCTTGACTATTTCTACCTCCTGAGTTTTTTATCGGTGCTAACAAAGAGCGCTCCGGCTTATCAGTCGTGATGGCGTCAAAACCATTCACAACTCTAAAACGCTGACCCGGGGTAATAGGTTTTAATTTTCTAACTGACATTTTGATTAGATATTATTGTAAAAATCTATTGTTTCTCCCTCTTTTACTTGTACAACTGCTTTTTTGTAAGCATTTGTTTTTCCGCTAATCAAACCACTTTTTGTATATTTAGTAGTTCTATCAGCTCTGTAGTTCATCGTGTTAACGGCAACAACAGAAATTCCGTAAGCAGCTTCTACAGCTTTCTTAATCTGAACTTTGTTTGCTTTTTTGTCAACAACAAAACCAAAACGGTTGAAAACCTCACCTTCTTTGGTGATTTTTTCAGTGATGATAGGCTTAATTATGATACTCATGGTCTAATTATTTGCTTAAATTATCTTCAATTCCTTCTAAAGAACCCTCTAAAAGAACTAAATTATTAGCATTTAAAATATCGTAAGTGCTTAATTCTGAATTGGTTACAACACTAGACGCCTTTAAATTGCGTGACGACAAATATACATTTTTATTTGAATCACCCAACACAAACAAAGATTTTTTGTTTTCTAACCCTAAAGCTTTCAAAACATTAATGAAATTTTTAGTGTTTGGCGTTTCAAAATTAAAGTCTTCAACAACTACTAAATTTGATTCTTTTACTTTCAAAGAGAAAGCCGATTTACGAGCTAATCTTTTTACTGTTTTGTTCAACTTGAAAGAGTAGCTTCTTGGACGCGGTCCGAAAACTGTTCCTCCACCTTTGAACAATGGGCTCTTTTTAGATCCTGCACGTGCAGTACCTGTTCCTTTTTGTTTTTTAATCTTGCGCGTAGAACCGGCAACTTCAGCTCTTTCTTTAGCTTTGTGCGTTCCTTGTCTTTGATTGGCTAAGTATTGCTTAACATCAAGATATACTGCGTGATTATTTGGCTCAATGCCGAATACTGAATCCGAAAGTTGTACTTTTCTTCCAGTATCTTTTCCGTTGATATCTAAAACTTTTACTTCCATTACTTCTGAATGATTACGTAAGAGTTTTTGTGTCCAGGAATAGCTCCTTTAACTACAAGTAGATTCTTTTCAGCCACTACTTTTAAAACTCTAAGGTTTTGAACTTTTACATTATCTCCTCCCATTCTTCCTGCCATACGCATTCCTTTGAATACACGTGATGGATAAGAAGATGCTCCAACAGAACCTGGTGCTCTCAAACGGTTGTGCTGACCATGTGTAGATTGTCCAACCCCACCAAAACCGTGACGTTTAACAACCCCTTGGAAACCTTTCCCTTTTGATACACCTTGTACATCAACAAATTCTCCTTCGCTGAATACTTCCACAGTGATACTATCACCTAATTTGTAATTTTCTTCAAACCCTTGGAATTCAACGACTTTTTTCTTAGCAGAAGTACCCGCTTTTTTAAAGTGACCTAAGTCAGCTTTAGTAGCGTGTTTTTCTCCTTTGTCATCGAAACCAAGTTGAAGAGCTGCATACCCGTCAACCTCATTGGTTCTGACTTGGGTAACGACACAAGGCCCAGCTTCGATTACCGTACAAGGAATGTTTTTCCCGTTCTCGTCGAAGATGCTTGTCATGCCGATTTTTTTTCCGATTAACCCAGACATATTAAACTTATTTTAAATTACTAATTTTTGAACAGGGCATACTACCCCAATCGAGCGTGCAAAAGTAACATAAATATTTTATTATGCAAACTATTGATTATCCTTTTTTTAAGAAATTTTAAAAGCCAAGATAAAACACCTAAAACATCTATAAAATACAGTTTTTAAACCTCGAAAAACACCAATTTATCAACACTACTTTTTAACACAAAAAAAATCCGCCAGACAAAAACCTGGCGGATTCAGATATTAAGTTACAAGATACTTATACTTTGATTTCTACTTCAACTCCACTTGGTAATTCAAGCTTCATTAAAGCATCGATAGTTTTCGAAGAAGAACTATAGATGTCTAGTAATCTTTTGTATGAACTTACTTCAAACTGCTCTCTCGCTTTTTTGTTAACGTGTGGAGAACGTAATACAGTAAATATTTTTTTGTGCGTAGGTAACGGAATAGGACCTGTAACCACAGCACCTGTGCTTTTCACAGTTTTTACGATTTTCTCAGCTGATTTATCAACCAACATGTGATCGTAAGATTTCAATTTTATTCTAATTTTTTGACTCATCTTGATAAGAATTAAGCGTTACCTTTTGCTTTTTTAATTACTTCTTCAGAAATGTTTGAAGGAGTTTGCTCGTAGTGAGAGAATTCCATAGTAGAGGTTGCTCTACCAGAAGACAATGTTCTTAATGTAGTAACATAACCAAACATTTCAGATAATGGAACGTGAGCTTTAATAGTTTTAGCACCTGCTCTGTCTCCCATGTCATTCACTTGACCTCTTCTTCTGTTCAAATCTCCTACGATATCCCCCATGTTTTCTTCAGGAGTAATCACTTCGATTTTCATGATAGGCTCAAGGATAACAGCTCCGGCAGCTTTCGCTACTTCTTTGTAACCCATTTTCGCTGCTAATTCGAAAGAAAGCGCATCCGAATCCACCGGGTGGTAAGAACCGTCTAATAAAGTTACTTTCAAACTATCTACGGTGTAACCAGCCAAAGGACCTGTTTTCATAGCTTCTCTGAAACCTTTTTCAACAGCTGGGATATATTCTTTAGGAACGTTACCTCCTTTTACTTCGTTAACGAATTGTAATCCAACAAATGGCTTACCATCGATAACATCAGCAGGCTCCAAACGGAATACGATATCACCAAATTTACCACGACCTCCAGATTGTTTTTTGTAAACTTCTCTGTGTTGTGCTGATTTTGTGAAAGCTTCTTTGTACTCTACTTGTGGTTCACCTTGGTTCACTTCCACTTTGAATTCACGTTTCATACGATCAACAAGGATGTCCAAGTGCAACTCTCCCATTCCTGAGATGATTGTCTGACCTGAAGCCTCATCTGTTCTAACCGTAAACGTTGGATCTTCTTCAGCCAATTTCGCCAAAGCCATACCCATTTTATCAACGTCAGCTTTAGTTTTAGGCTCAATAGCGATACCGATTACCGGATCAGGGAATTTCATTGACTCAAGAATGATTGGGTGCTTTTCGTCACACATCGTATCTCCGGTCTTGATATCTTTAAATCCAACTGCTGCTCCAATATCTCCTGCTTCGATGTACTCGATTGGGTTTTGTTTGTTGGCGTGCATTTGGTAGATACGAGAAATTCTTTCTTTGTTTCCTGAACGCGTATTCAAGATGTACGAACCTGCATCTAAACGACCTGAATAAGCACGGAAGAAAGCCAAACGACCAACATAAGGGTCAGTAGCAATCTTAAATGCTAGAGCTGCGAACGGCTCTTTTACATCAGGACGACGTAAGATTTTGGTTTGATCTTCTTCTAACAAATCAGCATCATCAGGATGAATCCCCTCAATACCTTCTTTATCCAAAGGAGATGGTAAATATTTACATACAGCATCCAACATGAATTGAACACCTTTATTTTTGAATGATGAACCAGCAATCATCGGGATGATAGCCATGTCAATTGTAGCTGCTCTTAATGCATTGTTGATTTCATCCTCAGTAATTGAGTTTTCATCTTCCATGTATTTGTCAAGTAGATTTTCATCATACTCAGCAACTGCTTCAATAAGAATAGAACGGTACTCTTTTACTTCAGCCACCATATCAGCAGGGATATCTACTACGTCAAAAGTTGCCCCTTGCGTAGCATCATGCCAAATGATAGCTTGGTTTTTCACTAAATCAACTACTCCTTTGAAGTCATTTTCTTCACCAATTGGCAAAGTAATTGCAACAGCGTTAGATTTCAACATATCTCTAACTTGTTGACAAACATTTAAGAAGTTTGATCCTTGACGGTCCATTTTATTAACAAATCCCATACGTGGCACTCGGTATTGATCAGCCAATCTCCAGTTGGTTTCTGATTGAGGCTCAACCCCATCAACCGCAGAGAATAAGAAAACCAATCCATCCAATACACGCAACGAACGGTTTACCTCTACGGTAAAGTCAACGTGTCCCGGAGTATCGATGATGTTGAAGTGGTACGGTTTTGACTCTGGAGTCATTTTACCTTGTACCGTTGGAAAATTCCACTCACAAGTAGTAGCAGCAGAAGTAATAGTAATCCCTCTTTCTTGCTCTTGCGCCATCCAGTCCATGGTAGCTGCACCATCGTGCACCTCACCAATTTTGTGCGATTTTCCGGTATAGAATAATATACGCTCCGTTGTTGTTGTTTTACCAGCATCAATGTGAGCCGCAATTCCGATGTTTCTTGTAAATTTTAAATCTCTAGCCATTTCTTTACCTATTAAAATCTAAAGTGAGAGAATGCTTTGTTTGCTTCTGCCATTTTGTGAGTATCCATTCTCTTTTTAACAGCAGCACCTTCTTCTTTAGCCGCAGCTAAGATTTCTGAAGCTAGTTTACCAGCCATAGATTTCTCATTTCTTTTGCGAGCGTAAAGGATCATCCATTTCATCGCCATAGAAATTTTTCTGTCTGGTCTGATTTGCATTGGGATTTGGAATGTAGCTCCACCCACTCTACGACTACGTACTTCTACGTGAGGCATAACATTGGTTAAAGCATCTTTCCAAACTTCTAATGATGATTTTTCATCGTTGTTCTTTTTAGTCTCTACGATTTCCATTGC
The DNA here is from genome assembly GCF_051547105.1 of Flavobacterium sp. XGLA_31. Lineage (NCBI taxonomy): Bacteria > Pseudomonadati > Bacteroidota > Flavobacteriia > Flavobacteriales > Flavobacteriaceae > Flavobacterium > Flavobacterium sp. XGLA_31. The sequence continues at coordinate 49,259 of NZ_JBPTTM010000007.1, forward strand.
GTCGTAGAACACTTTAAAAGCAGTTGATTTTTTACCATCCCACATCAAGTTATTCACGAAACGCGTTACTAACTGATCGTTAAATTTCGGATCTGGTAAAAGAGGTCTTTTTTTGGCCTGTCTTTTTCTCATGTCTTTTCTTTACTTTAAAAGTTTAAATTACTTTTTAGCTTCTTTTGGGCGTTTTGCACCATACTTAGATCTTCTTTGTGTTCTTCCTGCTACACCTGAGGTATCAAGCGCACCACGCACAATGTGGTATCTAACTCCTGGTAAATCTTTTACCCTTCCGCCTCGCACTAATACTATCGAGTGCTCTTGTAGATTGTGTCCTTCTCCAGGAATGTAGGCATTCACCTCATTTCCGTTAGTCAAACGTACACGCGCTACTTTACGCATCGCTGAGTTTGGTTTTTTCGGAGTAGTAGTGTAAACACGCGTACAAACACCTCTTCTTTGAGGACAAGAATCTAAAGCAACCGATTTACTCTTCTTAGTGATCTGAGTTCTTCCTGTTCTTACTAATTGTTGAATTGTTGGCATAATTAAATACTAAAATTTCTTTATTTATTAAAATCCCGCTTTTTTAGGGGTTGCAAATGTAGTAATTATTTTGAACGAAACAAATCGTAATTAATTAATTTTCAAACAAATTCTTTTTAGATTCGATTATCAGCAATAAAAACAGAATTTTTGCGTTATTTTGAGGCAAACATTTGTCTGATTTGAAAAAGGTTTTTCTCTTTTTTTGTTTAATTATCCTCAGCGGAAACATCTCTGCCCAGCATTTTTATTTAAAAATTGTTGGCAAAAACGATCAGGAAACCAAAACCATCGACAGTATTGGCTACAATTCAGAACATCAGAACACCAAATCCATTATTGACGAAAATAATTTGCTGTATCAAAAGCTTACTGAAAAGGGATATCTGGAGAGCCAACTCATCGAAAATTTCAAGCCGAATGACTCTACTTTTTACTTCAAATACCACCTCGAAAAGAGAACAAATTATGCACGCATATATATAGGTATAAAATTTCAGGAAAATATCCCCGCAACTTACACTGTTAAAAACGACACTTTAGTCATCCCCTACGAAGAAACCGAAACCTTTCTGAACACTGTTTTAAAAAAAATGGAAAGCATTGGTTTTGCCATGACGAAAGTCAGACTCATCAACATTCAAAAAAGAAGCAATTTTATTACTGCCGACTTATCGATTGTAAAAGAAATCAAAAGACAATTAAATGACATTGTGATAAACGGCTACGACAAGTTTCCCGACAGTCACAAAAAAAACATCCTCCGACAGTATCGAAACAAAGTTTTCAATCAAAAAAACCTGGAGAAGCTTTACAATGATTTCGACAAATTCCGATTTGTCAAACAAAGCAAGTACCCCGAAATTCTTTTCACCAAAGACTCCACCAAAGTATATGTCTATCTGGAAAAAACAAAAGCCAATACTTTTGACGGTTTTATAGGCTTCACCAATGACGAAAACAAAAAACTGGTCTTCAGCGGGTATCTGGATTTAACCCTGAACAATATTTTAAACTCAGGAGAAAAACTGTCTCTCTACTGGAAAAGCGACGGACAAAACCAAAAAACCTTCAATTTAGGAATGGAACTGCCTTATATTTTCAAAAGCCCGATAGGCCTTAAAACAGAACTGAACATCTTCAAACAAGACAGTACTTTTCAAAACACCCGAACAGCCATTGACCTGGGTTATTATTTCAACTACAATACCCGTTTTTATTTGGGATATCAAGCTACTGAATCAAGCGACATCCAAAATGCAAATACCGAAAGCCTGAGTGACTTCAACAATACATACACTACAGCCGCTTTAGAATTTTTAGATTTTAAAAATGATGACTTTCTTTTTCCTGAGAAAACAAATCTCAATTTTAAAATCGGCACCGGGAAACGCAGAGCAAAAACTTTTTCAGACAATCAATTTTTTGTAGATTTAACTTTAAAACACAATTTATACCTGAACGATAAAAACAGCATCAGCATAAAGACCCAGAATTTTTATTTACAAAGCAGCAATTACATCACAAATGAATTACACCGGTTCGGCGGCATCAATTCGATTCGAGGGTTTAACGAAAATAGCCTACAGGCTAATACGTTTAATGCTATTTTAACAGAGTACCGCTACACCCTCACCCCTAACCTCTACATTCATTCAATAGCAGATTTTGCCCGCTTACAAGACAACACTTCCAACAGCAAAGAAAACCTGCTTGGTCTTGGATTCGGATTTGGCCTCTTAACCAAAAATGGTTTATTTAACATCATCTACGCCAACGGGAGCACTAAAGAACAAACAATAAAACTATCCAACTCCATTGTTCATATTAGTTTTAAAGCTAATTTTTAACAGATTAAAACTTTAACACTAAAAATTCATGCTATATGTTAGGATTTTTAAGATTTTTTTAAGACTTTTGAAAGACTAATTATAACCAAATTAAATAATGAAAACAAAGTTAAATGGATTCTTGACGCTTTTCATAGCGTTATTGGTGCAAATTTCTTTTGCGCAAGAAAGGATAGTGACTGGTGTTGTTTCTGACAACAGTGGCCTACCAATCCCGGGAGTTAACGTTCTTGTTAAAGGAACTAAATCGGGAACTCAGACTGATTTTGATGGAAAATACTCCATTAAAGCCTCGCCAAACCAAACACTTATCTTTAATTTCATTGGGATGAAATCTCAGGAAATTGTTGCTTCATCCACAACCATAAACGTGAAGATGAAAGACGACGCGGTTGAATTGGAAGGAGTAGTTGTAACTGCCATGGGTATCAAAAGAGAAAAAAAGGCGCTTGGTTATGCAGCGACAACAGTTAGTTCAGAGCAGCTGACAAATGTCACTACGAGCAATCCTTTAGAGTCTCTATCGGGAAAAATTGCCGGTGTTGATATTTCGGCTCCTTCACAACCGGGTGCTTCTGCCAAAGTAATCGTTCGTGGTTTTGGTTCTATTTCAACAACCAACCAACCACTTTATGTAGTTGACGGAACTCCGATTAACAACTCCTATTCCGGAGAAGCGGGTATCAACAGATCTTTTGATGCCGGTACCGGTATCAATGACATTGATCCTAACAGCATCGATAAAATCACCTTTTTGAAAGGAGCTGCTGCTACAGCACTTTACGGTTCAAGAGCCGGTAGAGGGGTTATTATTATCACCACTAAAAAAGGTAAAAATCAATCAAAAATAAATGTTGACTTCAGTTCAACGATGGAAATGAGTCAGGTAGCGAGAGTACCTCACTACCAAAACAGTTTTGGTCAAGGATGGAATGGATTAGGCTATTCACAATTGGCTACAGGTGTTGGACCAAGTAATGAAAATGGGTCTTGGGGTCCTGCTTTCAATGGCGAAATCAGACCATGGGGAACCGTTTACAATAATTCGCAACAAATCAAGCCTTATTCTGCTTTAAAAGATAATGTTAAAGATTTCTTTGATACCGGTACTATGTTTACTAACGCTATTAATATTAGTGGCGGAAGTGACTTCTCTGATTTCTCATTTGGTTTCACCAACACCAGCAATGATGGAGTTATCCCTACAAAAGCAGATTCATTTACCAAAAGAGCTTTAACGTTCAATGGAGGTTTAAAAAATGACAAAGGAGCAATCCGTGCCAGTTTAAATTATACTAATAAAGAGCAGTTTGCTGTGAATTCAGGGCAAGGAGATGAAGCTGGTGAAGGAGCTACACTAATTCAAGAGATGATTCAAATCCCTCGTGATATCAGTATTGTTGATTTACAAGATTATACTAATAATCCTTTCAACTCACCAAGTTACTACTTTACTCCTTACGCAAGTAACCCTTACTTTGTGTTGAATGAAAACTCGACTAAAATAACGAGTCACAATTTATTCGGTAATATTAACTTTTTCAAAAAACTTAATAATGAATTTTCTGCAACATGGCAGGTAGGTGGAAATATCCGTAATGAAAACATCAAGAGTTACGGAGCAATTGTTGACTACTTACCGGGTTCTGCTCAAGATTTAGCAGCCACTATTCCGGTTGTAGGAGGTGTTACTGAATCGAGATTCTTACGAACAGAATTTGACACTTACTTCAATTTGAATTATGATAAAAAAATATCAGAAGATTGGAAATTGAATGCAATGATCGGGATGAACTACAACCAAAGAGAGGGAGACTTCTTGACTGCTAAAGTGACCGATTTAGATGTTCCTAATTATTATGAGTTGTCTAATAGTGCCAACAGAATTGAAGTTTCTCAAAATAATACCTTGAGAAGAACGTTTGGTATTTATGCCCAGACTGAATTATCTTGGAGAGAAAAAATATATTTAACGTTGAGTGCTCGTAGAGACAAAACGTCAACCTTACCAACCAAAAACAATTCCTATTTTTACCCGGCTGCTTCGGTAAGTGGTTTACTTCTTGACAATGGAACTCATTTCTTGAAATTAAGAGGGGGTTGGTCAGAAGTAGCGAATGATACCGATCCTTATCAAACGGAATCTTCTTTGGTACAAGGAAATGCTGCTGCTAATTTTGGTGTTATTCAGGCACCACTGGGAGGTATCAATTACTACGAACTTTCCGGAGTACTTGGAAATGTTAATTTAAAACCTGAAAGAAAAACAGAATGGGAAATCGGTACCGAAGGAAGTCTTTTCAAAAAGAGAATTACTTTTGATATCTCTTATTATATTAACAAAACCAGAGACTTAATTGCCAGCGTGCCTATTGATCCATCAACTGGTTACACCAGTCAAGCCAGTAATATTGGAGATGTTCAAAATAAAGGTTTTGAAATTAGTTTAGGGGTTACTCCTATTAAAACAGAAAACTTCTCTTGGAACATAAACTGGACCTTTACCAAAAACCAAAACGAAATGACTGATGTTAAAGGAGGTTCTAAATTGTTACTTACTTCAGCTTACGGTATTTCATTTTATGCGGAAGAAGGTAGACCTCTAGGTGCATTTTATGGGCGTGCTCCTTTAATGACTGCTGAAGGGGAATACATTGTTAACCCTACAACGGGTTATTATGAAGTTTCTGATCAACCACAGTATCTAGGTAATTCACAAAGAGATTTTGTTATGGGGTTACAAAACTCAATCAAGTACAAAAACTTCACTTTAAACTTTGCATTTGATTACAAAAAAGGAGGAAAAATGTACTCTTACACCAAAAGGTTATCTGACTTTACCGGTAATAGTATCTCTACTATTTATAATGACCGTAACACTTTTATCATACCAAATTCAGTGGTTGACAATGGTGATGGTACCTACTCAGAAAACACAACACCAATCAGTTTGGAAAATGTAACTAACTTCTTTGGTAATACTACTAACAATCCTGGCATAGAAAGAACTCACTTACTTGACAAAACGTTTATACGTTTGAGAGATGTAAGTTTATACTATGATTTAAATCCTAACTTTGTTAAAAAACTTGGTCTGACCAAATTCTCTTTAGGGGTTTATGGAAGAAACTTGTTTTTATGGACACCTGCAGAAAACCCATATATTGACCCTGAATCAACTACTTATGGTAATGATTTAGTGAGTGAATTTGGAGAGTTTGGTGCCAATCCTACTCAAAGAAGTTATGGTGGAGTTTTAAAGTTATCATTCTAAAAAAAAAATAATTATGAAAAAAATATTTTTATTAATAACAGTCTTGTCATTATTTTCAGCGTGTAACGACGCAGATTTTGACATCAACAGAGACCCTGATAATTTGAGCCCTAATGGTGTTTCCCTGAAAACGGAATTGCCTGCCGGTTTGGTAGGGGTAGCCGGCGCACAAGGTTCTTACTACGCCTTAATCGGTGGATTCTGGAGCCAATACTGGACACAAAGTAATTCCGCTAATCAATACAAAGAGATAGATGATTACTCAATTGGAACTGATGATTATACCGGTGGATGGACAGCAATGTATGATGCATTAGGTGATATACGTAATGTAAAAAAATTGGCTAACCAACAGGAAAATTGGAATTATTATTTGATTGCCACTACTATGGAGGTTTATTCTTCGCAAATTATGGCAGATTTTTATGATCAAATCCCATACACAGAAGCCAACAATGTAAACATTTTAACACCACATTTTCAAGGTGGTCAAGAAGTTTATGACTTGATGGTGGCAGACTTAAAAGATGCTCTTGGAAAAGATTTATCTACATCAAATGGAGATGCTCCGGGAACTGATGATTTTGTTTTTGGAGGTAATATGGACAATTGGACAGCATTTGCTAATACATTGTTGCTTAAATTGTATTTAAGACAAACAGAAGCACGTCCAACGGTTGCTCAAGACGGAATTACTGACTTGTTAACATCAGGAGCAACTTTCTTGAATACTGATGCTGCCATTACTCAATTCGAAGATGCACCAAACAGAAGTAATCCTTTGTATGAGTCTGATAGAAGACAACTTAACGTAGCCACTAATTTAAGAGCGAGCAGAACGTTACACTCTTTCTTTACTGAAAACTCAGATCCAAGAAAAGATTTTTATTATGAAGCCGGAAACCCTCTAAATCAAGGTGACTTCAACAACAATGTTGGATCTTCTACAATCTCTGTGGTTCATCTGGAAGCTACTACTCCTGTGTATTTCATGAGTCGTGAAGAAAGTTTATTTTTACAAGCCGAGGCCTTAGAAAGATATGCCGGTGGTGTTGGAGCTAAAGAAAAATATGAGGCCGGTGTTGCAGCTAATTTTGCTAGGTATAAGGAATTGGTTGGAGGAGTTCCGACCCCTTTAAATGCAACTCCCTTCTTAACAAGTGGTGGTGCATATGAATACCCTTCATCAGGTAATTTTAATGATAAATTAAAATCAATTATTACACAAAAATGGGTGTCAGGATTCCCCGGAAACGGATTTGAAATGTTCTTTGAACACAATAGAACCGGATTCCCTGCAGAATCAGCAGTACCACAATCGAGCACTTCTTATGTAGCTGGTGAATTTGCTTATTCTGTAAACGGAACAACAGCAGGATTATTTCCAAAAAGAGTTGTTTTTCCTAGTAATGTAACTTCAGTAAATCCTAATGCCCCGACACTGGTAAAAGTAGAAATTCCAGTATGGTGGGATGTTAACTAAAAAAAAAGAAAATGAAAAAAATATTTTTAATAGCTATAGTAGGTTTCCTGACTTTTTCATGTTCAGAGGATTCTACCAAAAATGTGTCAAAAGTGACACATTATCCTGAATTGACTCTTTTAGGAGATGAGACCATCTATCTTCATAAAGGCGATGAGTTCACTGACCCGGGCATTATAGCGATGGAAGGTGAAAATGAAATCCCATACACTACTACAATCAGTGGTGATTTTCAAGGTGGAAATACAATTGACACCAGTGTTGTTGACATCTATCATGTAACATATTCAGCGGTAAATCAAGATGGATTTTCAGGTTCAATATCCAGAACAGTTATTGTTTATGAAGACAGCGATTTAACAACCAGTATATCCGGACTATACATCTCTAAAGTAGTTAGAAATGGGGCTCAGAATCCGCAATATTTCAACATGAAATATGTATTAGTTTGGAAAAACGATGACGGTACTTACCAAATGTCTGATGGTATTGGTGGTTATTATAGCATAGGCCGTAGTTATGGCGTTGGATACGCAGCCGGTCCGGTTATTATTACTGCAAATGATATTTCAACTAATAATTATGAACCAATACCTAGTTTTGGTGTAGGTGCATTTGGTGGAGTAGCTGAAATGACAGATTTAAATGCAAATCCAAGCACCAATACGCTTTCTTTCACAACAAATTGGGATGCCGGTTATACATTTGTTGCAACTATGACTAAAGTTACTCCTTAAATTATTTAAAAGATGAAAAAGATGAAATTCTTAAAATACAGCCTATTTGTTAGTTTGGCACTAGCTTTATTAACTTTAGTTTCGTGTGACGAAGGGGGAAATCCTGATGCCGGAGGAACTACTACTCAAAAATTCGCTGGCGATTGGCATATTATTGCCCTGGACCCAGATGGAGTTACCCCTGCCTTCGGAGGTGATTATGAATTGTTTTCTACTTATAATGCTTCATCCAACGACGAAAATTTTTGGGTAGATGATCATGACAGTTGGATGGAAATCAAAACCAAGGTTCAGGCAAACTTTAGCAATATGACATTTACCGGCCAGCCTAATTCTCCGGAATTATATACTGGAGGCACGGTAACCGTGACCAACGGTAAAATCCTTAAAGATGCTGCTCATTCTTTCGGAGGTCATGTTGTGGACAGCATCTACTTCGAAGCAGAATTTGACTGGGATCCCGGAACAGTATATAAGTTTGCGGGTCATAAAAGAACCGGTTTCTTAGAAGACGAATTACCATAATCAATTATGAATAAGTCAAAAACCACCAGTTTTCACTGGTGGTTTTTTTATATCTTTGCGCCATGGAAAAAGAAAACCAAATCTTCGGAATCAGGGCTATTATTGAGGCTATAAACGCCCACAAAGAAATTGACAAAGTATTTATTCAAAGTGATGCTCAGGGTGAATTGATGCAGGAACTCATGAAAGTGATGAAAAAAAAGAGCATCAATTTCTCCTATGTCCCGGTCGAAAAATTAAACCGATTAACGGCCAACAATCACCAAGGTGCAGTAGCTACCATTGCCCCTATTACATTTGTTAAGCTCGAAACTTTGGTTGATACCGTAGTCGAAAGCGGTAAGACTCCCCTATTCTTAATCCTGGACCAACTGAGTGACGCCCGTAATTTTGGCGCTATCATAAGAACCGCCGAATGCACCGGGGTTGATGGCATTATTGTCCAAAAAACCGGTTCCGCTCCGGTAAATGGTGATACCGTAAAGACTTCTGCAGGCGCAGTGTTTAACGTTCCTATTTGTAAAGTGGATCATATTAAAGACGCTATTTTTTACCTGCAAGGCAGTGGTATAAAAACAGTAGCTGCTACCGAAAAAACCGAAGACAGCATCTACAACATCGCCCTCAACGAGCCAGTGGCTATCATTATGGGAAGCGAAGATCGCGGTATCAATCCTTCTGTATTGAAAATCGTTGATGAGAAAGCCAAACTTCCGATGTTCGGAACCATTGGTTCACTGAATGTCTCTGTGGCTTGTGGTGCTTTTTTATATGAAACGGTTCGTCAAAGAAGTTAATTCTCCTCTTCTTTGTTTTCCTTGAACGTATAGAAATAGGGAATCTGATTTGGATTTACCGGTTCTTCCGACTCTTCTTCCGGTTCCGGTGTATTTACAAAATTGCCATTTTCATCAAAATGTTTCATGAACATATCTTCTTCCGGATTAAAATCGGGATGTTCCCAAGGAAACTGCGTTGCTTTCACATAATCCGGAGTTTTGTAATGAATCGCAAATGCAAATCCGCTAATCAATCCGGCTAAATGCCCTTCCCACGAAATTTGTTTATCGATTTCAGGAAATACATACCAAATCATCCCACCGTAAAGCATCACTACAGTCAGTGATAGTGCCATCAAACGGTAATACTGCGTCATCAATCCTTTGAAAAAAATAAAAGAAACCAACACGTAAATCAAACTGCTGGCGCCAATGTGAAAAGAATTTCGGCCAATAATCCAGGTAATGATACCCGACAGCAAAATACCGTATGTCAATACCTTTAGTGAAACGGCTCTGTAAAAGTAAATTAATGCCGTGGTGAGTATGAATAACGGAATGGAATTGTTGGCAATATGATTGAGGTCACCATGTAAAAACGGACTAAAGACTACACCCTGCAAGCCTGAAAAAGTCCTGGGCATAATGCCGTGATTGGACAAATCAACACCAAAGCTTCGTTCCACAAAAAAGACGCTCCATATCATTAAGAGCAATAATGCCGGTACAATCCAAACGGATGGGGTAAATTTAAAGTAATGCTCGTCGTTCATGATATTGTTTTAGTCTTATTGGTCTTATCAAAAACACAACCAAACCAAAAGTAGTGCTATTTTGTCAGTTACGGTTCCCTTTAGAACCCTCAATGCAATTGTCAAAATTTCTTTTAAAAAAAATAATGACAAAAAAATTAATCAAAATTTCTTTTGAAAAAAATAATGACAAAATAATTGAACAAAAAACTTTACTGAAGCCTTCCTGTTAAATAGAGCCCCGAGGATTTGAAATGAAAAAAAGAACAGCCACGGATTGTCAGGTGCTTTGTATCAACAAAACCAAATGTCCAATGAACATTCTGCACTTCATCTCAAACACCTAAAACAAGCCCCGGGAAAAGAGTTTAAAAAACACCCTGAGATTGGTTTCAAAAAATTAAAACTGTATTTTTACAACATGGAAGCACCACTTGCCGAACGCATCAGACCACAGCGATTAGAGGAATACATCAGCCAGTTACATCTGGTTGGTGATAACGGTTCATTAACGCAACAGATTGCGCGCGGTGTAATTCCTTCGATGATTTTTTGGGGTTCGCCCGGTACCGGAAAAACCACATTGGCTCAAATCATTGCCAAACAAAGCAACCGCCCGTTTTATGAGTTGAGCGCTATCAATAGCGGAGTAAAAGACATCCGTGATGTCATTGAAAAAGCCAAACTCAGCGGAGGACTCTTTACCGCCAAAAACCCAATACTGTTTATTGATGAGATTCACCGTTTCAGCAAGTCACAACAGGATTCATTATTGGCAGCGGTAGAAAAAGGATGGGTTACGCTTATTGGTGCCACCACAGAAAACCCCAGTTTTGAAGTGATTCCCGCTTTGTTGTCACGTTGTCAGGTGTATATACTGAATCCGTTTTCGAAAGAAGATTTGTTGGCTTTGCTGAATCGGGCCATGAAAGAAGATAAAATTATTTCGGCCAAAAAAATAAAATTAAAAGAAACCGAGGCCTTATTGCGACTTTCAGGTGGAGACGGACGCAAACTACTAAATATTTTTGAACTCGTCGTAAACGCAAGCCCTGAAGGTCAAATTACAATTACGAATGACAAAGTTTTAGAATTAGTACAACAAAACACGGTACTTTATGACAAAACCGGAGAGCAACATTATGATATCGTTTCGGCTTTTATCAAATCGATTCGCGGAAGTGATCCTAATGGTGCTGTATATTGGTTGGCCCGAATGATTGAAGGCGGTGAAGATGTAAAATTCATTGCCCGACGCATGCTCATTTTATCCAGTGAAGATATTGGCAATGCCAACCCAACAGCTTTCATTATGGCCAACAATACCTTTCAGGCGGTTTCTACTATTGGATATCCCGAAAGCCGAATTATCCTGAGTCAGTGTGCAGTTTATTTAGCCACCTCACCCAAGAGCAATGCGAGTTATATGGCGATTGGCGAAGCACAAGCTGTGGTGAAACAAACCGGCGATTTGTCGGTTCCCATACATTTACGCAATGCACCTACCAAATTGATGAAAGAATTAGGGTACGGAGAAGAATATCAATATTCACATAATTATGCGAACAACTTTTCGGAACAGGAGTATCTGCCGGAAGAAATCAAAGCAACCGCTTTTTACAAACCGGGCAACAATGCTCGTGAAAACGAAATGCGTTCGTTTTTAAAAAATCGTTGGAAAGACAAATACGGATATTAAAACTTAAGTTTCAAAGGCTCAGAAACCAGCTTGTCATTTTTATAATATTCAAAAAACCATTGATTGTTTTTCAAAATCACAACGCCATTTATATCCCCTTTTACTCCGATAAACACATTTTTTTGTGAGGAATTATACAATCGCATAATTACTTTAGGTTCATTGTCTACAATTTGAAAACCATTAGGTATCGGCTGAGCAAAGAAAAATACCTCCGTGTTATTTTCATTTGCCGGGCTTTTGGCTTCCTCAACTTTTTCAGTCGGCACCTCAACAACAGGAACATTGGGAACGGCAGGAGTTACGGGTACCGCTCCGATATCGTTTTTACCATTGTACACATAATTGGCTTTATCAAATGATTTGAAAGCGGCACGCAAGGCTTCATTATAAGCCACCGCATATTCTTTTTCTTTACTGGTCCCCATTTCTGTTTGGTAAACGATATTTTCCCTACAGTCTTTGAGAACAATTTTTACTTTCGTCACAAACATGGTACTCTCCTTTTCCATGGAAGCTGTTAAAGCATTGCAACGGGCATTGAGTACTTCTTGTGGTATATCATCAGTAGACAGATAGGATTTGAATCCATACTTCTGAAGCAATAGTTTGGTCATCGTATTCATGCGATACCTGTCGTTCTCTTTTAAAACTTCAAACTTTACAGGCACAATGACATACTGGTAATCATTGAGGCTTTGGGAAATAGTTGGTAACGAAACCAACAAGATAAGGAACAGCAACAGTTTCTTCATTACAGTATATTTTTTAATTCAAGCAAATGTTTTATAGTCAAAACGTCTTCAATGGCATGACTTTCTTTTTCATCAAAAAGAATGGCCTTCATTCCGAAATCAATAGCACCCCGAACGTCCGCATCAATACAATCTCCAATCATCAGCGCATTCTCTTTATGGGTTTCCGCCAAAGATAAGGCAAATTCAAATATATTCGGGTGTGGCTTTTTTACGCCGGCCATCTCAGAATTGGTAATCGTTTGAAAATAACGTCCTAATCCCGAATTACTGATTTTCTTTTGTTGCACATCAGCAAAACCATTGGTGATGATATGCAGTTTGTATTTGGGGTATAAATATTCCAATACTTCAATGGCTCCTTCAAAAAGCTGATTATTATCGGGTAAAAATGTTATGTAATCATGGGAAATACGAATGATTTCTTCATCGGATATACCATAATTCAGAGCATCAAACGATTGCTTCAACCGATTATAACGCAATTCTTCATGGGTGATTTTATCCACCTGATACAGTTTCCAACACGCTTGATTGATGGGGGCATACACTTTAATAAACGTATCGGTGTCGAGGGTTGGGTGATGTGCCTTAAAAATTTTGTCAAAAGCCAAAACAGAATTGGCATCAAAATCCCAAAGGGTGTGATCTAAATCAAAAAAAATGTCCGTAATTGAGTCTTTCATAGTTTAAAAAATACCCTCATCCTGAAAACTCAGATAACCATGCTCGGTAATAATAAGATGATCCAGCACTTTAATATCAAGCTGATCACCGGCTTGTTTTAACTTTTTAGTAATTTCCATATCGGCCTCACTGGCCTGGAGTTTTCCTGAGGGATGATTGTGTGACAAAATTACGGAAGTAGCATTGTGTTCCAATGCAGTTTTAAAAATTAACCGAACATCCACCACCGTTCCGGTAATGCCCCCTTTAGAAAGCTGGGATTTGTATATCACTTTATTAGAATTATTGAGATACAACACCCAAAACTCCTCGTGCGGTAATTCCCCGATAATAGGTTGCATGATTTCAAAAACGGCTTTACTGGAAGTGATTTTTTGCAATTCTAATGTTTCTTCTGCTCTCCTTCTTCTGCCCAGTTCTAAAGCAGCGGTAATGGCAACGGCTTTAGCCTCTCCTATTCCTTTGAATTCCATCAGCTGTTTCAGAGACAATTTGCCTAATGCATTCAGGTTATTATCTACAGCGGCGAGTATTTTTTTACTCAAACTCACAGCGCTTTCATTACGGCTACCCGAACCGATAAGAATGGCTACCAACTCAGCATCACTGAGCACCGCTTTGCCTTTCAGCATCAGCTTTTCTCTTGGTTTGTCATCTTCTGCCCAATGCTTTATGGAAAAATTTTGCTCACTCATCATCCATGCTTTTAAAACTAAAAACATGATAAATGTAAGAATTTTTGATTAATTAATCAATCCTTTAACTTCATCAAAATTTAATCCACCATAATTCCCGGAACTCATTAACAATAGTGCCGAATTATTTAAATCATAATTAAAAAGAAACTCTTTAAACTCAGCCGGATTCGTATAAATAATCAGATCGTCGCGTTTAAAGGAATTGGCAATTTGCTCATAGGTTACTTCCTCGAGTTGCTTGATTTTTACGGCATCAGGCGAATAAAACACCACAGCCACATCAGCAGCATCAAGAGCGCCTTCGTATTCTTTAAGGAATTCGGCATTCAAACTGCTGTAGGTATGTAATTCTAAACAAGCTACTAATTTTCGGTCAGGATACTGATTTTTAACTGCTTTAGTCGTTGCTGACACTTTACTTGGTGAATGGGCAAAATCTTTATAGGCTACTTTGCCTTTGCCCTCCGCTATTTTTTCCAAACGCTTGGAAGCCCCTTTAAAGCTGGCAATGGCTTCATAAAAATCAGCCTCGTCTACGCCCATGCTTTGGCAAATCCATTTGGCACCGGCCAAATTGTTAAGATTATGCGCTCCAAAAACTTCAATAGGCATTGGACCTTCCGGAGTATCTAATAAAGTAGTACCGTCAACCACCGAATAGCTTGGTGTTCCATAAGGCAACCTTCTGATGGTATTGGTGGATTCTTCTGCTACTTTTTTAACGTTTGGATCTTCTTCATTGTACACTAAAATGCCACCTTTGGTAATTTGGCTGACAAAAATTTCAAACTGTTCTACATAATTTTCAAACGTTGGGAATACATTGATATGATCCCACGCAATGCCGGAAAGTAAGGCAATATTGGGCTGATACAAATGAAATTTCGGTCTTCTGTCGATAGGGGAAGATAAATACTCATCGCCTTCCAGCACTATAAAATCATTTTCGTGCGTCAGATGCACCATAGTATCAAAACCTTCCAATTGGGCACCCACCATATAATCCACTTCAATATTATGGTAATGCATCACGTGCAAAATCATAGAGGTAATGGTGGTTTTTCCGTGTGATCCTCCAATCACCACACGGGTTTTGTCTTTAGATTGTTCGTATAAAAATTCAGGATAGGAATAGATTTTTAATCCCAATTGCTGAGCTTTCAGCAATTCGGGGTTATCCGCTTTGGCATGCATCCCAAGAATAATAGCTTCAATGTCTGTGGTTATTTTTTCAGGAAACCAACCCATTTCAACCGGCAGCAATCCTTTTTTTTCTAATCGTGATTTGGAAGGTTCAAAGATGGCATCATCGCTTCCGGTTACGTGGTATCCTTTGTTATGAAGGGCTAAGGCCAAATTGTGCATGGCGGCACCGCCAATGGCTATAAAATGTGTACGCATGGGTTTAAGACTTTTTTTTATCTTGGTAGGTTTCTAATACTAATTTTGCTTTTTGAGGCTGATTCATTTTGTTTTTATACAAATCAGCTAATTTTTGATAGGTTGTTTTGGAACCACCGACAGCAATAGCTTTAGCATAATTGCTTTCGGCTTCCTTATATCGTTCGAAATATTCGGCAATATGACCTTTCGCCAGATAACCGTCAACCGGAGAAATTCTTAATAATTCGGCGGCATAGTGTTGTGCTTTTTTTTCACTGCCCCCCACAATCCCCGGCAATTGGAGATATACTTCTATCAAGGCCCAACGAGCTTCAATATGATTTGGATTTAGCTGAATCGCTTTCTCAAAGGCTGATTTTATGTCACCAATCATACTGAGCGCTTTAAACTTATTGCACTCTTTGGCTTTCATCCCCAAGCAACCTCCGTATTTATAAAAATAATTGCCTTCTTTGGGATTGAGTTGTTTTAATTTACCATAGTAGGCCATTGCATTATCCCAGGATTTATTCATCCCTGCAATATCTCCCAAATATTCTAATGCTTTCAAGTGGTTAGGATTTTCTTTTAAAACATTTTCAAAGAGGGGCTTAGCCAAACTGTATTGCTCCTGTTGGAATAATTTTTCGGCTTTACTGAAGTCAGATTGCGCAAAGTTTAAAAATGGTACTATTAAGAATATCCAAAACAATTTATACTTCATGTGAGCATTTTTTATTTAAAATTTCATGAGAAATAAAAGCCAAAAATAACCATTAATCTTCTTATGAGTAATTATTTATAAAATTTATATTCAAGGTTTTAGGTTGAAGCTGTTTTTTCATATTAAAATAATCTATATCTTACATTATAAATACAAAAAGTGCATTTCATCGATTTTTTTTGTCACTTTAACGATTATTTATCTATGTTTGGGTTGTCAAATAATAACAAAAGTTCTTTTCAAAATCTGTTTTAAAATTATATAAGGGTTTAGAGCCTCTTGCAAATGTATTTTATTTCAAGGGCTACTCTTAAAAAAATGGCAAAACATTTATTGAGCAGAATCATTTAAAAACAATGATTAACCCCCTAGAGATGAAAAAAAATTATTTTAACCTAGAAAGTCCATTCGCCAAGAAGATTGGTAGTATATGTTGTATTATACTACTAATCCTTTTTTTCCTGTTAGGATCGAAAGCAAACGCTCAGGTTTCAATTACCAAACCAAATCTAACTGTAACGGCTTGTTCAGGGTTTCCCACAGCGTATAATGCTTTAGGCGATATCGTAATCGATGAAACATCGAATTCAAACATCAGTACAGGTACTAACAAAACTCTGGTACTGAGTGCGCCAACCAACTTTGAATTTCAAGCAGGGACTGGTAGCGTATCTTATGTGTCGGGTAAAAATATTAGTGCTGCTACCATTGCTGTAACCGCAACAACTATCACCATCACTTATACTTGTGGAGGGACAAACAGAACGGATTCTATGACCATCAGTGGTTTGCAGGTTAGAGGAGTCAACACAGCTTCTACCGGTGACATAACACGCTCATCAAGCAGTACCGGAACTATTAGCGGTATTTCAACAGGAACTACATTTACCAATACTTTAACCTCCGTAAACGCTACATCACCATCTCAAGCTACAGGTTTTACTGCAGGTACAATTACTTCAACTTCATTTCCGGCCACTTTCTCAGGAACGGCAGATGGCTATTTAGTCATTCGTTCGGCAGTTAATACCCCTCCGTCACAACCGGTTGATGGAACAACATACTCATCAGCTAATATTGCAACCCTTGGATCAAGTTTAACTTTTGTACAGTCTTCTTCATCAACTTCTATAGCAGGAACTAGTTTAACAGGAAATAAAAAGTTCTATTATTTTATCTATGCTTATAAATTATGTTCAGGAAGTCCAATTTATAATACTTCAGGACCTTTAACAGGAAGCGGAACCACTTGTCCCGGCACGCCAAAATCAGTAACCCCATCCGGAATTACTGCTAATAGTTTTTCTTTAGATTGGGCCTATCCGATAGGAGGAAACTCAAATGCTATTACGTATATCGTTCAAATCACCACGGATTCAGGTTACACCACTAACATTCCCGGGTCACCCTTTACGATTGCTGATCCTACCACCACATTAAACGTAAGTGGTTTAAATCCAACTACAACATACTATTATAGAATTTTAGCTGATAATGGATGTTCGAGTAGCTATGTTAGTGGCTCTGTCACAACTTTATCGAATCCTTGTGTTGCCCCGACTTCTCCGGCTACCGGCTTAACATTAGGCACTTTAACTTCCACCGCTGTTCCGGCAACATTTACAGGTGCTGCAGATGGTTATTTAGTTATTTATTCAACAGAAGCAGTTGAACCTATTCAACCTACAGATGGTATTTTATACAATTCGGCTAATATTGCAACCTTAGGTACCGATTTACTTTTCATGCAATCCGGAAGTTCAACAACTATAGCCGGAGCCGGTTTAACAGGAAACACAAAATATTATATTTATATTTACAGCTACACGAGCAATGGGGGGTGTAGTGGTGGGCCGGTTTACAATACCGCCGGACCATTGACTGGAAGCGCCATTACTTGTCCGTCTGTTCCTCTAACAGTAACGACTACCGGAATTACTCAAAATGATTTTACTATAAATTGGGTTACTCCGGCAGGAGGTTCAGAAGCCACAATCAACTATACTGTAGAAGTAACTACTGATGCAGCTTTTACCACACCCATCTTGGACTCTCCGTTTACAATTACAGACCCAAACACTTCATTAGAGATAAACGATTTATACGCTAATACAACATACTACTATAGAATTTTGGCTAATAACGGCTGTAGCAGTAATTATGTTACCGGCACTGTTACAACCCTCTCTACACCATGTGACGCTCCAACAAATCAGGCATTTAGTTTTACTAACGGAGCTATAACTTCTTCCACTTATCCAGCTACTTTTTTAGGCTCAGCGGATGGATTTTTAGTGATTCGTTCCACAAGTGCTACTCCACCAAGTCAACCGGTAGATGGTATCATTTACAATGATTCCAATATCACAACCTTAGGCACTGGATTGACATTTGTTCAGACAGGAAGTTCTTATAATATTGCCAGTACCGGACTTAATGGGAATACTAAATACTACTATTATGTATATGCCTACACCAGCTCGTCCTTGTGTACCGGAAGCCCGGCATATAATACATCAGGCCCATTAGTTGGTTCTGGAACAACTTGCCCAACAGCACCCAGTCCAATTACTACATCAGGAGTTACGGCTACCACTTTTACTTTAAATTGGACTACTCCAACGGGAGGTACTTCAAATGCAATTACCTATAAAATTCAAATTACAACAAATGCCGGATTTACCAACAACATTCCAGGTTCACCATTTACCGTAGCAGACCCAACCACTACATTAAGTGTTTCAGGTTTGACTGCTGGTACAACTTATTATTACAGAGTTTTAGCAAGCAACGGCTGTGACAGTTCTTACACGACGGGTTCAATCACCACGAGCATTACTAATGATGATTGCGCCAATGCAATTGCTTTGACGGTGAACCCTTCTGTTACTTGTGTCACTTCGACTTCTGGAACTACAATTGGCGCAACACAATCCGCTACCGGCTGTCAAGGCACTGCTGATGACGATGTTTGGTACAAATTTACAGCTGCTGCGACTCAACATACTATCACTGTAACCCCTTCAACATTAACCGACGCCGTATTCCAAGTTTACAATGCCAGTTGTGGTGGAATCAGTTTTGGATGTATCAACTCTACTTCTTCTACCTCTCCGGAGTCAATCAGTATTTCCGGATTAACCGCCGGAACAACATATTACATCAGAGTTTACAGTTACGGTAACGGAAACAGTTACAGAGGAAATTTCGAAATATGCGTTACTACACCGGTAGCTCCCGTAAACAATGATTGCAGTGGTGCCATTGCTTTGACTGTAAACAGCACAACAACCTGTATTACTAGCACGAACGGAACTACCCAATACGCAACACAATCTCAAACCGGTTGTTCAGGAACTGCTGATGATGACGTTTGGTACAGCTTTGTAGCTACCAATACCAGTCATAAAGTGACTGTTAGCCCTATCACCTTGAGCAACGCTGTTTTTCAAGTATTTAGCGGAAGCTGTTCAGGATTAACGAGCCTTCAGTGTACTAATGCTACATCAGGAAGTGCTATTGAGGCCTCAACCGTAACAGGTTTAACTGTTGGCGCCACTTATTATGTAAGAGTATATGCTTCTGCCAGTGGATCCGGAGCAGGAACTTTTTCTATTTGTGTGACTACACCTTGCTCTTCAGGAAACGGAACAGGAACCAGTACTACGCAATGTCCAAGTATTATTGCAGGAGCAACGGGTTTAAATGGTGCTGATCCAACTCCTATCACTTGTTTTGCTACTAATAAATGTACTAATCTTGAAGCAATTTATACAGATTATCGTGAAACTACCAGCTATTCTGTTTCATCAATTCCGTATGCACCTCCTTATCAATTCAACTGTTTAGCCAATCCAATCAGCGTTAATGTTGATGACGTTTGGTCTCCAACAATTAATTTACCTTTCAATTTTTGCTACTATGGCAATACTTACAACAAAGTATTAATCGGTTCTAACGGAGTAATCACTTTTGACACGACAACTAATACTCCGGGAGGTTATTCTGACTGGTCTTTTAGCAATAATTTACCAAGCACATCCTTATTCTTGAATTCCATTTTCGGTGTATATCATGATATTGATCCTAGCAAAGGTGGTCAGGTAGGCTGGGAATTGGTTACTCTTGACAGTGGATGTAGAGCATTAGTGGCAGCTTGGAGTGATATCCCAATGTATTCAACCGTTTGTAATAACTCACTTTACACCGGAATGATAGTATTGCATGAAAACAGTAACATTATTGACGTTTTCATCAAAGAAAAAAATGCTTGTTCTTCATGGAACGGTGGAAATGCCGTAGTTGGAATTCAAAATGCTAATGGTACTCAAGCTGTTGTGGCTCCTAATAGAAACTCAACGGATGCCGATTGGACTGTAAATTATGAAGCTTGGCGTTTTTCACCATCAGGTGCTTCTGTAGCGTCAGTAAAATGGTATCAGGGTGCGGGTACTTCTGGACCTGTAGTGGGAACTACAAGCAATGTGAGTGTTTGCCCAACAGCAACAACTACCTATACTTCTGAAGTTACGTATGCTTTTTGTAATGGTACCACTGCAAAATACACTGATCAAACTACTGTAACCATCTCTTCAGGAAAAACCTGGACAGGAGCAGTAAGCACCGATTGGAGTGATGCTGCGAACTGGTCGCCTAACGGAGTTCCGACGAATCAGGATTGTATCACTATTCCTAATGTAACTAACAAACCGGTGATTTCCGGAACTTCCTATAATGCTTATGCTTACAATCTTACGGTTGCCGGTGGTTCATCATTGACAGCTCAATCTCAAAATAACATCACTGTTACTGATTATGTGAAAGTAAATACTGGTGGTTCCTTTAATTTGAATGACAGCGCGAGCTTGATTCAAATTAACAATACAGCAACTAACACCGGTTCAATTTCTATGAAAAGAACAGCTTATGTTAAAGCCTACGATTATGTTTACTGGTGTTCTCCTGTGAAAAGTTTTAACTCAGGTAATATTTCACCAACTTCTCCAAGCGGTTATGTATTCAAATGGAATCCAACAATAGCCAACAGTAATGGAGGTCAGGGCAACTGGGTAGCCGGAACCGAATCTATGGTAGCCGCTAAAGGATATATTGCTATTTCTCCCGGTAATTACAGTTACACCGTGGCTGCCCCGTTAACAGCCACATTTACCGGAGTTCCATACAATGGTATAAGAAAACCAACCATTTCAAGAGGAAGCTACACCGGAGCCAACTATATAGGAAATAATGGTGCCACCATAACCAACTTAGACGATAATTGGAACTTAATTGGTAATCCGTACCCGTCAGCTATTAATGCACTTAGTTTCTTGACTTTGAACACTAATATCAATGGAAACATAAGACTATGGACACATGGCTCGCCTATCAGCAGCAGTAATGCTAATCCGTTCTATGGAAGTTACACCAATAATTATGATGTGAATGATTATATCAGTTATAACGGAACAGGTTCTACACCTCCCGGATTTAACGGAAAAATTGCTGCCGGTCAAGCCTTCTTCGTAGTCATGAATGACGGTAGTGCTTCCAGTAGTACAGTAACATTCAACAACAGCATGAGAAGTGCTGCCTATGATAATTCCCAGTTTTACAAAAGCAATTCCAATACGGTAAGTGCCGAACCGGAAAAAAACAGAATCTGGCTGAGTTTAGTAGACGCAAATAATGCAGCAGCTACTACCTTAGTAGGATATGTTGAAGGAGCAACATATGAAGAAGACCGTTTGTTTGATGCTTCACATAAAATAGCAACCAATTTGGCTTTATACTCTTGGATTAATGATAAAACTGTCATCATCAATGGTAGACCAACTCCTTTTGACGACAATGATTACGTAAACCTTGGAGCCACCGTACCTAGTAACGGAACGTACAGTATCGGTATCAACCAAATTGACGGTTTGTTTACGAATGACAGTCAGGATATTTTCTTAGAAGATACACAACTCAATGTGATTCACAATTTAAGAACAGCTCCGTATACTTTTACCGCCGCTGCCGGTAACTATGCTGATCGTTTTATTCTTCGCTATAAAAACAGTACCCTTAGCAATTCAGAACATGAAACGGTAACAACTTTTGCTTACATTGCAAATGATATGTTGCATATTAAATCAGATGATACTATTAAGCAACTGTATCTTTATGATGTTTCCGGAAAATTAATTAATAAATTCAAACCTACTGTTGAAAGCAATCTTTTTGAAATAGAGTTTCCTTATCAGAACGGTGTCTATTTGGTAACCGTTGTCAAAAGCAGTGGAGAAAAAGTTACCGTAAAACTTCTCAAATAAACCCCAATTTTTTTTTACATAGTAAACCCCGTTTGGTGCTCCTACCAAACGGGGTTTCTCTTTTAAACAAATAATTCTTTTCAGTTTTGCTATTTTATATTTCCTTAAATCAAAAAAATGATACCCTCGCAAAAGCTCTTCCTGTCGCTTGTGAAATTGAACTATTCTCAGGAGAATCAAAGTGTCGACGAACGAAATAAAATACCATGTGAAAAAATCGTAAATAATTGTTTTTTAACGTTTTAATAAGGTAATTTCTTTTAAAAAAAGTGCATTTAATCGAGTTTTGAGGCGTTACATCTATTAAATTATCCTATGCCATTTATGTAGTATAAGTTTGTAAAAGTATTAACGCAGTTTAAAATTCATTGCCCTATGAAGAAAAACTACCTACACTCGGAAAATACGCTTTCGCTGAATTTGCTACTAATCCAAAAACCATTGTTTCTGGTAGTTCTACTTGTCCTACTGACAGGAACCTCTCTGGATGCTCAAACCTCAGGACCATTTAACGCAACAACCGCGACAAACCTATCAGGTACCGGTACCGTAGCATGGACCAATTCGGGAAATATTATTGCTGCTGACGGTGTTAGTGCTACAGCTGTTTTTTCAGGAAGTTCAAATTCCAATTATCTACAAGGAACCAACTATGGATTCTCAATTCCAACTGGTGTTGTTGTGGACGGTATTGAAGTAATCATCAACCGAAAAACCAGTGCCATCAACGGAGGAAGAATTACTAAAGACAATGTGGTAAGTATTGTTAAAAACGGTTTCATTATCGGAAATAATAAGGCTACTACAACTGCCTGGCCAACTACTTTGGCAACTGCTACTTATGGAAGCTCTACCGACAAATGGGGAACTACCTGGACAGCTGCAGATATTAATGCCGGTAATTTTGGTGTCGCTGTTTCGGTCAATGCCAATAACAGTTTGACTGCCTCAGTGGATTATATTCAAATCAAAGTATACTACACTCCTGCTCCAATCATTTCAGGATTCACCCCGACAAACGGTTGTACCGGTGCAGCAACATCGGTTGTCATTTCCGGTAATTATTTTACCAATGTTTCAGCAGTAACTTTTAATGGATTAGCAGCAGCATTCACCGTAAACAATTCCACTCAGATAACTGCAACATTACCATCTGCGGCATCCACAGGTCCCATTACTATCACCACTCCTTCGGGAAATACTGCCAGCGTGGGAGTTTTTACTGTAAACCCACTGCCCTTTGTTGATGCCATTTCGGGTTCAACCACTATTTGTATCGGAGCTACGACAGCACTTACAGACACTACAACAGGAGGAATTTGGAGTAGTTCAGCACCCGGCATTGCCACGGTCAATACCGACGGTGTAGTTTCCGGGTTATCAGCAGGCTCATCAATCATTACCTACACTTATACCAATTCAAATGGATGTTCTAACTCGACCTCTACAACAGTAATTGTAAATGCACTTCCAACAATAACTGCGCCTGACAGTATTTGCTTAGGTAATACCATTCAATTGACCCCACCTTTGGGAGGCAGCTGGATTAGCAATGACACCACTATTGCCACAGTCAGCAATGATGGATGGGCTACAGCCATGGCTCTTGGAACGGTGACTTTTACTTTTACAGACAATGCAACAAGTTGTTCTGTCACGACTAACATGGTTACAGTTCCTGATTCTCCTGTAATAATATCGCAGCCTACAACCAATCAAAACATTTGTGAAAACAATTCTGTTAGTCTTTCTGTTATGGCGAGTGGTAGTTCCTTGAATTATCAGTGGTACAAAGGTGCCACTCCTTTGAGTAATGGCATCAATATTTCCGGAGCGACCACAGCCAATTTAACTATCAACCCCGCTTCTCAGGCCGATACCGGCACCGATTATCATTGTGTAATCAGCAATGGATGTTCGGGAACTGCAGTTACCAATAATGCTTCTGTCACAGTCAATGAATTGACTATAGGTGGAGTAGTATCAAGTTCATTACCGGGCATAACTCCTGTGGTGAGAAATATTACGGAGTGTCATTTTGCGACCGGAACTGTATATTTGAGCGGTCAAACCGGTTCAGTGGTTCGATGGGAATATTCCACAAACGGCGGAACCACTTGGAATGCTATTGCAAATACCGGCACTGCCTATACTTACAACAACATAACGGTTTCCTCCTTTTTCAGAGCGGTAATTCAAAACGGCTCTTGTGGGCTGGCCTATTCAGGAGTAACTTTGGTTGATGTTATCCCGAATGTTAAGCCGTCACCGGTTACTGCCACACCACAAACCATATGCATTGGTGATTCATCAAACTTATATTCTGAAAGTGGTTTTGCGACAAGTTCGTATTTGGCTACAGGCGGAACTTTCAGCAATGCTAATCCCGCCAATTGGTTGGTTGATAGTTGCGGAAACTGTCTGAATGCAGGCGGAAGTAATACTTCTGATGGCCCTTTTCGATTAAGTGCAACCAACGGAGGTACCTATGCGGGCACTAATTATACTTCCAGTGGAAAATTTGCCATTGCAAGCGGGAATTACAATTCAGTGATGCAAACTCCCATTTTCAATACTTTTGGTTTACCCACAGCGACTTTGAGTTTTAATCATGCCTTCAATTTACAAGTTGGCGCCAGTGTTTCAGTGCAATTATCATTAGACGGAGGCGCAACATACAACATTATTTTGGCTAGTTACACAGGTGCCAGTACCCGGACTCCTTATGGTCCTTTTCCTCCGGAGTCTATCAATTTAAATGCTTACATCGGGCAATCCAGCCTAAGAATTCGTTTTGTTTACTCCGGGACAGCCAATAGTTCTTGGGCAATAGACAATATTTTAATTCCGGAATCCCCTTCCAATTTAACCACAGAATGGGTAGATTCTTTTACCGGACAAATTATCAGCACTAGTGCCACAGCTGTAGTTACTCCCACAGTGACGACAACTTATGCCATTACCTCCCATTTAAACGGTTGCACCAGCTATGGCCCGGACGGCACAACCTACATCACGGTAACAGTAAACCAAAGACCAACAGCAGCTATAGGCCCTTCACAAACTATCTGCAATGGAGATGCGGCCACTTTTAGCGTGACCCTAACTGGAGTCGCACCTTGGAGTGTAACCTACAGCAATGGTTCAACCTCTACCACAGTGAATAATATAACTACCAATCCGTATGTATTCAGCGTAAGTGGTATTTCAACTAACAAAACATACACCATTACGGCCTTAAGCGATTCCAAATGTACCGCAAAACCACAGGATTTAACAGGTGCTGCAGTGGTAACCGTACTTAACGGAACTGCCGGATTATGGACCGGATTAGTTAGCACTGATTGGTTTGATTGCCACAATTGGGCGGGTGGTTTGCCTTCTGCTACTGTAAATGCACAAATTCCGGCCGGAGCAGTAAGAATGCCTGTAATCGACCCTTCAACTTCTTCTTACGCTGCCGCTTACAATAATATTGCCAGAGCACAAGATGTTATTATAGCCAATACCGCTTCATTAAGTATGTCAGCCAATTCCAACTTGTATGTAAGTCGGGATTGGAAAAACAGTGGAACATTCATTCCCGGAAACGGAACCATCACATTCAACGGTTCAACTCCAAATCAAGTCCAAAGCATTAATTCAGGAATAAAAAACAATGAGACTTTTTATAATCTTACGCTTAACAATTCAAATGGAGCTATAGGCATAAGCTTGATTGATGGATTTGCATTGACGGTTGCTAATGATTTGTCGCTGCTTAACGGGGATTTGCGATTGGTAGGAGAAGCTCAGTTGGTCCAAAATGGAAGTATGGCTAATCCCACATCAGGAACCGGTAGAATTTTGAAAGACCAACAAGGAACACAAAGTAGTTATCATTACAATTACTGGTCCTCTCCGGTAACGACTAATGGCGTTAATTATACCGTTGGTGAAGTATTGAGAGACGGGACCAACAGCAATTCAAACCCTTTCGGAACCACACCTATTAATTTCGGCAGTGGAATGACATTTGCCGATGGCGCTTTAACGAGTCCGATAAAAATAAGCACATCTTGGATTTACAAATACACAAGCGTGAGCACCCTTTATGCAGGATGGGAATTTGTGGGCAGCACCGGAACCATCAAACCGGGAGAGGGTTTTACTATGAAAGGGAACTGCGGCACGGCAACCAATACAACTTATCAAAATTATACTTTTGTCGGAAAACCAAATAACGGTACCATTCCAATAAGTATTGCCTTAAATCAAAACTATTTAGTTGGAAATCCTTACCCTTCGGCTCTTGATGCAGATGAATTTATTAAAGACAACATCAAAGACGGAACAGGAAGAGCAGCAACTAACATTTTTAACGGAGCCTTGTATTTTTGGGACCATTTTGGCGGAACTAACCATGTTTTATCAGGCTATGTAGGAGGTTATGCCACCTATTCTTTGATGGGGGGTGTTGTTGGAATTTCGAACGATCCTTTAATCGATGCGAACGGTTCCATGGGAACAAAAGTACCTACGCGATATATTTCCGTAGCCCAAGGGTTCTTTATCGGTACCGGTGCCATAAATGATATGACCACCAACAATCCAAATCTAAGCACGCCGGTAACAGGGGGAACCATTACTTTTAAAAACAGTCAAAGAGTTTTCAAAACGGAAACATCCAACAGTTCTGTTTTCTTTAAAAACGGGACGGTAGTAAATGAGCCGGCTACAGACACACGTCCAAAAATCAGATTAAAATTTCAATCCCCTTCAGGACTGTTCAGACAGTTATTGATAGGGAGCGATGAAAATGCGACCAATTCGTTTGATATCGGTTATGACGCTCCAATGATTGATGCCAATACAGAAGACATGTATTGGAACATTAGCGGTAGTAAATTTACAATTCAGGCAGTTCCCAATTTTAATACAGACGCAATAATTCCGATTGGTATTGTTACAGAAAATGAAGGTCTAAGCATCATATCGGTATCAGAAACAGAAAACATACCGGAAAGCACTCAGATTTACCTACACGATAATGCCACCGGAATAGATTATAACATCAAAAACAATGATTTCTCAGCGGCTCTGCCCGTTGGAAATTATACGGATCGCTTTTCATTGCGTTTTTCGGAACAAACCTTGGGAACAACCTTGTCAAATACATCAAATCCGATGATTTATTTTACTAACAGTAACAATACACTAAACATCAAAAGGAATACCTTGACTAACAATTTGAAAACCATCGGTCTGTATAATTTATTAGGGCAATCTGTTTCTGATTATGCCATAAAGGGTTCGGAGGAACAAATTCATATTGTTCTTGGAAATATAGCTTCCGGAACTTACATTGTCAAAATATTATGTGATGACGGAAGTAATTTCAGTCAAAAAATCATAAAAAATTAGCTTTAAAAAACCGTTAAAGAGTTTGTATATAATTCCCGTTTTTGAAAAATCCAATGCTTAAAAAAGTGTTGGATTTTTTTATTTATTCATTCATTATTTTTTATTAAAAAGTTTAAAAAAATAAAAACTATTTCGTAAAAAATGCATTTCATCGGATTTATTATACTTTAATTGTTAATTTTTGGAACAATACTAAATTAGATTTAATTTGAATTGTGAATTGGATTGTTTTTACCCGTTGCCCCGTAAATTCTGTCAAATTCTGCTAAAATTACTAATGAAGAAGAATATGATTATGAAAAAAAATTACCTCTCAAATTCAAATAAAATAACACTGGGGCTACACCATTTAGGTTATGTATTGCTCTTAATTTTATTTAATCTGTCTGCTTCAGCTCAGGTTAACATAACCAAACCCAACTTATCCATACCGGTCTGTTCAGGGTTTCCGTCAACTTATTCCACACTGGGAAATATTATCATTTCCGAAACTGCCAACAGCAACTTTTCTGCCGGAACCGGAGCGACATTAATACTCTCAGCTCCGGCTAACTTTGAATTCTTGACAGGAACCGGAACTGTTACTGTAACAGCCTTAGGTAATTTGTCGGCAACTTCAATCTCAGTGACCGCCTCAACAATCACCGTAACTTATACTTGTGGCGGTACCAACAAATCTGACACCATGACGATTTCTTCCATCCAAGTCAGAGCTGTAAATACCGCAAGTACAGGAAACATCACTCGAACAGGAGGAACCGGAACAATAAACGGTTTAACAAACGCCACTACGCTTACGAACACTCTTACCTCAACCACAGGTACCTCTCCCACTACTGCAATTGCTGGAGCGAATCAAACACTTGCAGCTTGTGTTACCAGCACTACAATAACAGGAAACACTCCAACCACAGGAACCGGTACTTGGTCCGTTGTTTCCGGAACAGCAACGATAACAAATCCAAGTTCACCCACCACAACTGTTACCGGTTTAGCCTTAGGAGCAACAGCAACACTAAGATGGACAATTGCCAACAGCCCTTGTACATCTTCAACCAGCGACATGACAATTACGACTTCCTATGGTTCCAACTGCGTGACTTACTGTACTGCTGGAGGAAGCACAGCAGCCACCTCGTATATTTCGAATGTCACCCTCAATACTATTAATCAAAATAACACTGCCTGGAATGGTTATGTAAATTATTACCCAACTGTTTCAACAGGTTTATATCAGTCAAATTCATACTCTATTAGCGTTACAATTTGGAACCAAACTACTTCGCAAAAAAACATTTCTGCCTGGATTGACTGGAACATGAATGGGACCTTTGATACTGCCAGCGAAACAGTACTCTCTACAACATCAACCGTTGCCGCGGCACAGAGCGTAACTGTAACCAATACATTCACAGTTCCGGCTGGTGCCATAGTGGATTCGTCAAGATTGCGGGTCGAGTTGGCCTTTAATTCCGAAGGCGCAGCAGCCCCCTGCAATGTAAATAGCTTAACCGATGCACAGGATTATAAAATCAACGTACTGCAAATCCTGCCTTGCACCACGCCTACCGCCCAACCCACTGTATTGTCATTAACTCCCGGCGGAACTTCGATAGCCGGAACTTTTACTGCAGCCTCTCCTGCTCCAAATAACTATTTGGTTATTGTAAACACCACCGGAACCACTCCAACCCCAACAAATGGCACAACTTATACTGTTGGCTCTGTTGTCGGCACCGGAAATACGGTAGTCGACATCGATAGTGACAACAGTTTTACGGCTTCCGGATTGAACCTTACAACGCTGTATTATTTTTATATTTTTTCTTATAACTCAACCTGTACCGGAGGCCCAATTTATTTTACATCTTCTCCGTTAAGCGGAAGCGGAACTACATTGTCAACCAATTATTGTATTCCAACCGGTAATTTGAATTGTTCCACTAATGGTGATTATATCGCCAACGTAACCATCAACACCTTAAATAACAACACCACCTGTGCCGCCAGCGGATACACTAATTTTCCGGCAACCGGAACCAAAACCACATCACTAACACGTGGCAACACCTACAATGTAAGCATAGGAACAGGGACAGGAAATAAGAAACACGGCTTAGCTGTTTGGATAGATTTTAATCAAAACCAAGTCTTTACTGATGCCGGAGAATATTTTTCCATTGGAAACGGCGTTATTGCTAACTCAACAAACACCATTGCAATTGCTATTCCGGCCGGAGCAACCTTAGGAAATACGCGTATGAGGGTTCGTTATGGCCGTCAAACTAACGTTACTTCTGCCTCCAGTTGTACCATGGGAGGAACTTATGGGGAAACCGAAGATTACACCATTACCATTATCGACCCTATCGTTTGCGTGGCTCCAACACTACAAGCCACAACATTAATTTTGAATTCTACAGGAACCACAGTAGCAGGTAGTTTTACGGCTCCAAGCCCCGCTCCCGATAATTATCTTGTAGTCATGAACACTACCGGAATAGCTCCTTCCCCTGCCAATGGTACTTCATACACTATAGGCGGGACAGTTGGTGCCGGAAACATAGTAATCGATAACGATGCCAACACTGCTTTTACCGCTTCTGGACTAACCGTTTCCACAACTTATTACTTCTTCATTTTTACTTATAACTCTGCCTGTTCGGGCGGTCCAAAATACAATACCACCAGCCCTCTCACCGGAAACATAGCCACCATTAGTTCCAATTATTGCACGCCGTCAGTCAGCAGTGGACAACAAAGTTTAGGCTATTTCAGCGAAGTGAGTTTTGTGGGGACATTGAATGACGTCTCGAATTATTCAACATATTCTTCCAGCCCGTTAGGTTATCAGGATTTTACAACCCTTACTAATTTGGCAGTTCAGGCACAAGGAGAAGGAATCAATATTTCTGTTCAGGCATTAAACTCATCTTACATGAAAGCTTGGGTCGATTGGAATAAAGACGGGGATTTCAATGATGTCGGTGAAGCGGTATACAGCACCGGAGGCATTTCAACATATTCAACCACTTTTGGTTTTATAATTCCTTCCTCAACACCGGTAGGAAATTATCGGGTTCGTTTGCGTTTAAACAGCCGAGACTTTTCATTTCCTTATGACGCCAACTCTACTGATAGCTTTACTTCTTGCGGAAATATCAATTACCCGGGAGAAACTGAAGATTACTTATTCACGGTTGTCTCAAGCTGCAATGCCTTAATCTCAACTGTTACTGACGGAAGAACCTGTGGTTCGGGAACCGTAACCTTAAACGCTACCAGCTCTTCTGCTGGAGTATCACAATACCGCTGGTACACTACACCTACGGGAGCTACTTTGGCAGGGACCTCAACAACAGGGACTTGGACTACACCATCGATCTCCTCAACTACCACTTATTATGTAACCGCTTACAATGGCTGCGAATCGTTAACCCGAACAGCTGTATCTGCCATTGTTAGTCCAATACCCACACTTACTTACTCCCCCTCAAGTCCAACAGTTTGCGGAGAAGACGTGGTATTGAATTTAACTGCAACAGGAGATGAAGAAGAAGTGTATTTAATAGATGAAAAATTCAATAGTGGCTTGGGAACATTTACCAATACCAATATTATTTCTACCGCTGAAAATGCCACTTCGCAATGGCAAAATCATACCAGTACTTTTGTACCAACAGCAATTACCAATTACAATGTTTGGTTTCCGGCTATCTCCAGCGGTGTAAACGGAAATGGATTTGCCATGGCGACTTCTGATGTGGGAGGTGTGACTATTCACAATCAAATGGCTTCTGCCACGGTAAGCTCTATGAATTTCACAAGTCTGTATCTGACATTCAAGTTGTTTTATTCACGTTATTACGAAGATGCGCAATACCCAACGTTGGATTATGTAACTGTTGACGCCTCGATTGATGGTGGTTCCAATTGGATAGAAATTAAACGATATACCGAGGATATTGGTATCGGAACCCGATTCGAAACAGTTTCCTTCGATTTGGAGGCCTATGTTGACCAACCTCAATTAAAAATCCGTATTCGTTACTACGGAGAATGGTGTGACGGCTTGGCTGTTGACAACGTACAACTGTATGGATATCGTCCTATCAGTACCGCTTTGAGTTGGACCAGCGCCACTCCGGTAAATGCTTATACGGATGCAGCCTGCACTGCTGCTTATGTTACCGGTAGTCCGGCATACAATGTATACGTAAAACCGTCGTTGGCACAACTGGAAACCGGAACGTATACATTTACAGCCAATGCAACTTTAGCTAATGGTTGCGCCACAAGCCAAACCATAACGGTAACCAATAAA
The DNA here is from genome assembly GCF_051547105.1 of Flavobacterium sp. XGLA_31. Taxonomy (NCBI): domain Bacteria; kingdom Pseudomonadati; phylum Bacteroidota; class Flavobacteriia; order Flavobacteriales; family Flavobacteriaceae; genus Flavobacterium; species Flavobacterium sp. XGLA_31. The sequence continues at coordinate 81,192 of NZ_JBPTTM010000007.1, forward strand.
TCTAAAATTTGGCAAGGAATCAGTAGTGACTGGAATTCAGCCACCAACTGGAAACCAAATGGTGTACCGACAATTTCAGATTGCATTATCGTTCCTGATACCCCTATTGATCCAATTATATCAGGCAGTAGCTATGATGCGTATGGTAAAAATATCACGGTAAAAACTGATGCCTTGGTCACTGTAAATTCAGCAAACAACATCACTATTGCCAATGAAGTAATTGTAAAAACCAACGGCTTAATTGACATAAAAAACAATGCAAGCTTGGTACAAACCAACGACAGCGCCATAAATTCAGGAAGCATACGAATGACCCGTACAACCAGACCTATGACAAGATACGCCTATGTATACTGGGGCTCACCGGTTGCCGAAGATGTTTTCAGCCAAATCCCAAGCCAATTTGACTTAAAATACAAATGGATTTCCGGGACTTCTGCCGGCGCTTGGACTTCTTTGACAGCGACAACTTCAGGTCAGGGATTTATAACTCGTATACAAAATATTGCGCCTTTCAGCACAGGAACCGGCACTATTGATTTCCCTTTTATTGGAACGCCTAAAAATGGTTTGGTAAATGTTACTGTAGACAGTTTTGATTCGAGTTCAATTGTAAACGGCAACACTATGCTGTTGGCCAATCCATACCCGAGTGCCATTGATGCCACCACCTTTTTACAACATTCTAACAACACTGAATTGGGAGGAACCCTATTCTTTTGGACTTCAGTCACAACCTATAGTGGCAGCGGACTTTATACTACTCTGGACTACGGCAGCTGGAATTTATCAGGAGGTGTCGGAACTTCTCCTTCGTCAGATCCAACCAATGTCAGTTTAAAACCAAACGGAAAAATTGCTGCCGGTCAGGGATTCTTCGCGCAGGTTTTCGGTGATGGCACTATTAGCTTTAACGACAGCATGCGTATCACGAATTACAATTCACAGTTTTTTAAAAACAGTCAATTATCTGACAACTCCAAAAACAGAGTTTGGTTAAATCTTTACAGCGACACTACTTTCAGACAGACTTTAGTGGGCTACATTGCAGGCGCCAGTAATGATTTTGACCGATTGTATGACGGAGATTCTTTTACTAACAATGAAATCAATATTTACTCCATTCTTAATGGCAGAAATTTAGTAATTCAAGGAAAAGCATTGCCTTTTAATGAAAACGACGTTATTCCTCTGGGCTATAAAATTACCACCAGCGGCAATTACACCATAGCCATTGACGAAATGGACGGTATCTTTTCAGAAAATCAAAACGTTTATCTGAGAGACAAACTACTTGGAATTGAACACGACTTAAAAGAGAGTCCATATACCTTTGCTACCAACTCAGGTGTTTTCGACAATCGATTTGAGTTGGCTTATGTCAGCAATCCATTAACCGTAAATACTCCTACTGCTACTAACCCTATAATTTATTTCACCAACAGCAACAATATTTTAACCATTAAAAACAATCCTGCAAACAATACAATTCGAAAAGTAGGCTTGTTTAATTTATTGGGGCAAAAAATTATTGATTACAGCTTGAATCAGGAAAATCAGGAAAGTGTCGAGATTCCTATTCTGAACGTACCCACAGGAACATATTTGGTAAAAATCAATACCACAAAAGGCGATTATTCCGAAAAAATAATGATTCGCTAAATCTAAAAAAACATCAATAGTAATGATTTGAAAAGGTGTCATAGTTGGGCACCTTTTTTTCTTTTCTGCCATAATCAAATCTAACTTTCTTTACTGAAAGCAATTCTGATAAAATCTTTTTTTTAACGATTTTATTGCGCAGTTTATCGTGAATTATAATTTACATTAAAATTTTACACTAAATAAGATTATATTACGCGTTAAACTGTCAATCTCAAGAATTTCATAATATGAAAAAAAAATACTCAAAAGCCATTTATTACCAATCCCCTGTTTTGAGTAAAATAAACTTAAGAACTGCTATTCTTTTTTTAGTTCTTTTGTTTGGCACAAACAATACCTCAGCTCAATGTAACGCATACACACAGGTTTTTGAAAGTTTTAATGCAACGGCAACAGCAGGCTGGTTAAACTCCGTTCAAAGCTATACCACATCGACTGCCAACTCTTACACAGGAAGGTATGCCGCTTTATTAACAACAACAGCTCACTATGTGACCACTCCGTTAGTCACAAAGTCAGGTACAATGACTTTCTATTACAAGTCTTTAGTATCAGGTTCCGCTTTTTCTGTAGACTATTCCAGCACGCAAAATGCAGCTTATCCCGGTGCAGCATGGACTAACATAACCACAATCTCTTCAGCAGCAACAGTCCCCTGGACACAAAGTGCAACCCTGACAATACCGGCAAATGTCTATGTCAGATTCACATTAACGACGGCCAAAGCTGTATATTTTGACGATATTGCCATCACTTCCACTGATGGAACCACAGCTGCGACAGATAATGTTATCATAACCCCTAAAACCGGTGTTACAACGACTTGTACCCAAGTCATCCCTAACGGCATCGATTACTATTTTTATGATAACGGAGGACCATCCGATGTTCATAGTCCGAGTCAGAACAACAATGTCAAATTTGTTCCGGCCGACCCAATTAATTATCAGATTCAACTTGAGTTCATTTCATTCAACAGCATCAACAGTAGTTCCGTTTCAACAGGAGCTATTTCACTTACCGATAGTGATACGCCTTTAAGTAGTTACAGTGGGGCTACTAATCCCACAACCACAATTTACAATACCACTAATGGCATAGACAGAAGCATTACGGTCAATTTCACCACCACAAGCAACACAAATCCAGCGACAGGATTTTTAATCAAAGTAAGATGTATTCCGGCGACTCTTATTTGCAGTACCGTTTCTAATCTCACTATAAATTCTTTTACCTACCAAAGTGTTACACTTGGTTGGACACCACCCGCATCAGCTCCGGGCAATGGGTATGATTATTACATTACCACAAATGCATCGCCAACATTACCTGATACCTCAACAGCCATACCTGCTCCATCCGGAACGACATTGGTAACCGGAAACGAGCCATCGGGAACAGCTACGGGAACCACCGTAAACGGCTTAGCCGGTGATGGCACTACGTACTATGTTTGGGTACGTTCAAACTGTGGCTCCTCATATTCAGCTTGGCAAAGTGTCGGTAGTTTTACCACATTATGCAACCCGGTTAATGTAACCTATACCGAAAACTTCAACGGATTAAACGGACCGCTTCCTACTTGTACATCTGCAGTTAACGGTAGCAACACGACCTCTTCTGCATGGGTTACAAGTCTTGCAACCGGAATGGTCTATTGTAATCAAGCTGCCAATATGTTCATTACAAAACCGATTAATTTAGTTGCCGGTACCACTTACCGATTGACGTATGATTACGGTTCAAACAATGGAACTTCCGATTTCAAAGTATATTACGGAACAACCAACGGCACAGCTAATTACAGCAATATTAACTCACTTTTATACACGCATAGTGGTATTGCAGCCATACAAAGCAACTTAATCGATTTCACACCGGGCAGTACCGGGGTTTACTATATTGGTTTTAGCTTAGAAGCGTTACAATCGCCGAGTACGACCGTTTTCAATCTGGACAACGTCGTAGTTCAAATTGAAAATTGCTTTATCCCAACACTATCTGCAACAGTAACCGCTATTGGAGCTTCATCAGCTACAATAAATTGGACAGCTCCAACTCCTGCTCCTGCTTCGGGTTATCAGTATTACATCAGCACAACGAACGCTGCTCCTAATTACAACAGTACCGCAAGTGGTACCATAGCAGCCGGAGCAACAAGTTATACTTTTACAGGCTTAACTTCCGGATTTACGTATTATGTTTGGTTGCGTTCCAATTGTGGCGGAAGCGAATACAGCAACTGGTCTTCTTCAGCTACTTTTACAACACTCAACAGCTACTGTGCTTCCACAGCAGTTACTTCTACCAATTACATCAATGACTTTGTAACAACCGGAGGCACAACCAATATCACAAATACTAATTCAGGGTTTTCTGCCGGTGGGTACGGCAACTTTATCAGTCCGCAAACCGTTTCCCAAACTCAAAACGGAACCGTTTCTTTTACCGCTTCAATCAATAATATTTCAGGAGGCTTCGGTGTTTCTGTTTTTGTAGATTGGAATCAAAACGGAGTCTTTACAGATGCAGGAGAAAGGGTATACAGCACTAATGGCTCGTACATCTTTACCAATCCCTCAGCAAGTTTCACCGTTCCTGTAACAGCACTTTCCGGCACCACAAGAATGCGAATTGTAGCCAATTACAGTTCCTCAACTCCTGTAAGTTGTAACACGGGAATTACAGGAGAAACCGAAGATTACACTTTTGTGGTAACCACGCTGCCGTGTGCCGGATATCCAACCAATATCACATCGATTATTACCTCAACCACTACGACTACCGTTAGTTGGACAGCCGCCTCACCGGCCCCAACAAACGGTTATCAATATTTTTTATCAACCTCCAATTCCAACCCTCTTGCAGCCGCAACCCCAACAGGTTCAACAGCTTCCGGAATAACTACTGTTAACCTGACAGGACTAACCCCTTCAACGAATTACTACATCTGGGTACGCTCAAATTGTAACGCTATTTTAGGACAAGGAGTTTGGATTGGACCGATTAATTTCTACCAGCCCAATTGTACCGTTGGAGGCGGAACCGGAACGACAAGTTTAGGTTGTCCCGACGTAATCGCAGGAGGTTTAGGCTTAAGCGGTGCAGATCCTGCTCCTATTACCTGTACATCCTCATCTTGTGTAAATTTGGAGGCCACCTATCTGCAGTTAGGCCAAACCACCAACTACACGGTTCAGTCTATTCCTTATGCTCCTCCTTACCAATTTAGCTGCTTAGCCAATTCTGTAAGTGTCAGCAGTGATGATGTATGGTCTCCGACCATAAGTCTACCCTTTAATTTCTGCTTTTACGGTAACTCCTATAACTCTTGTATCATAGGTTCCAATGGTTTGCTATCATTTAATACTGCCAATGCCGGGGGTGCTTCGGGATACTCTTTCAGCAATAACTTACCGAGTACTACCGGAGCTTTATTTGCTAATACAATTTATGGCGTATACCACGACATTGACCCAAGTGAAGGAGGCGTAGTAGGTTGGGAATTAATTACACTCAATACCGGCTGCAGAGCCTTAGTAGCTTCATGGAGCGATGTTCCCATGTTCTCTGACAACAGCATTTTATATACCGGTATGATGGTACTCTATGAAAATACCAATGTGATTGAAGTATATATCAAAGAAAAAAACATAGACAACAACAACGTGTCGCCTTGGAACGGCGGAAACGCTATTGTAGGTGTTCAAAATGGCTCCGGAACCCAAGCGGTAGTGGCACCGGGAAGAAACGGCTTGGACACCAACTGGACTGCAACCAACGAAGCCTGGCGTTTTGTCCCTTCAGGCACTTCCATAACTACAATTAAATGGTACCAGGGAGCAGGAACTACCGGTCCGGTAGTAGGCACATCGGCTACCGTTAATGTTTGTCCGACAGCAACCACTGTATATACCGCCGAAGTAACCTATACCCTTTGTAATGGTACTACTCTCAAAAAAACAGACCAAACCACAGTAACCGTAACCGGTAGCAAAGTTTGGAACGGCTCGGTTGATACCGATTGGAACAAAGCCAACAACTGGACACCAACCGGTGTTCCGACAAATTTAGATTGTGTGGTAATTCCTGATGTGACTAACGACCCTATTATTTCGGGAACCTCGTATAATGCTTACGGTTATAATTTATCGGTGCTTAGCGGTGGTAATCTAACCCTAAATTCCGGCAACAACCTTACCATTACCGATTTCGTTAAAGTGATTACAGGCGGAACATTTACGGTAAAAAACAGTGCGAATCTGATTCAGATAAACAATGTGACCAATTCAGGAAGTATTACCATGGAAAGAACCACCAGTGTCCGACAACCGGATTATGTGTATTGGTCTTCTCCGGTAGCTAATTTCAATGTGGATAATATTACAGCCCCTATAGCTTCAGGAGCGATTTACAAATGGAACACTACCATTGCCAATAACAACGGTGGACAAGGTACTTGGGAAAGTGCCGCCGGAAATACCATGCTTCCGGCTAAAGGATATATCGTTGGAGGCCCGGGAAGTTTCAGTGCGACGGTTCCGGCCACATTACTCGGTTCTTTTACAGGAGTACCTAACAACGGAATCATCACCACTACCATTTACCGTGGCAGTGACCAAAATACTGCGTACCATACCGGATATAACGGAACCGAAATCAACAATTACAGTGACAACTGGAATCTGTTAGGCAATCCGTATCCGTCTTCTATTCGTGGCAGTCAGTTTTTGTATGATAACAACACCAAGATTATGGGGCAAATCCGTCTTTGGACTCACGGCACTTTGCCTTCCTTAATTGCCAGCCCTTTCTATGATACTTTTGTATACAATTACAATCCGGGAGATTATTTTACCTATAACTTCACCGGAACCAGTTGTTGCCCTGCCGCATCAGCCGATTTATTTGTAGGCGCGGGACAAGGGTTCTTTGTTCAGATGATTGACGGTCCTACAGGTTCTACGACCGTTTCCTTCAACAATGCATTACGCAATGAAAGTTATTCGAATACCACCTTCTATAAATCGTCGAATCAGGCACCTGTGAATAACAGCTTTGATGTAAACAATCTGGAACGCAACAGAATCTGGCTGGATTTATTAAACGCCAACAACGAATCCGACAGAATCTTAGTAGGTTATATAGAAGGTGCGACCATGGGAACCGACAGTTTCTTTGATGCCGGAACTTTGGCCGTAACACCAATGGCACTTTATTCCTTAATTGGTGATGATAAATTTGTAATTCAAGGACGCTCAACTCCTTTCAACCCAAATGACATCGTACCTCTGGGGTTAAAAACAGCTACAGCCGGAAACTACACCATTGCTATTGGTGGAGTAGACGGGTTATTCGAAAATCCAAACAGAAACATTTACATAGAAGATACCGAAATGGGAATTACCCAAAGTTTACGCGAAGCGCCGTATACGTTTTTCAGCCCTGCAGGCACGAACAATACCCGTTTTAAATTGCGTTATAAATACCAACGAGGCAATGGCAATAACAGCAAATCGGCGGCAACCGAAGTGGTGGTAGTTTCTTCCAACAAGCAAATCACGGTGCAATCTTTTGATGAGAACATACAGCAAATTCAGGTGTATGATATGCTGGGAAGAGAACTTTATTCCGCCACCGGTATCAATGCGAACGAGTACCTCATCAATACGTTAAATGAAAGCCGTCAAACATTGGTCATCAAAATCACCTTAAACAACGGAAAAACAGTGACCAAAAAACTCCTTCATTAAAACCCTAACCTCTTTTTATAAAAAAAGCCGCTTTGATTACTCGAAGCGGCTTTTTTGTTTATTCTGATTTGATTGTTATTTCACCAAAGTCATTTCGTCAACAATGTGTTTGGCTCCCGAGAAGTTCTCGATTACCCACAACACATAACGAATATCTACGTTGATGGTTCTTTGTAATTTGTTGTCAAAGATAACGTCACCGGCCATCGCCTCGATGTTTCCGTCGAAAGCCAAACCAATCAACTCTCCTTTTCCGTTCAATACCGGTGAACCTGAGTTTCCTCCGGTAATGTCGTTATCGGTTAGGAAGTTTACGTGTAACGAACCGTCTTTATCAGCATAACGACCGTATGCTTTGTTTTTGTTCATTTCCAATACTTTCAACGGCAAGTCAAACTCTTCATCGCCTTTTTTGTATTTTTTCACTTGACTGTCTAAAGTAGTATAGTTGTTAATCGACACCGGATTGCGTTTGTCAGCCGGCAATGCACGAACTTTACCATAAGTTAAACGCAACGTAGAGTTAGCATCCGGATATTTGATCGTACCGATTTTAGATTCTCTTAACCCTTCTACCAACAAACGGAAAGAAGCACTGTAATCGTTTTGTGCTTTGGCAATTTCGTCTGATTTAGAGTTAAAATGCGTCAACAAATCATTTGACAACACATACAACGGGTCGTTATCCAACATGCCTTGACTTGGTAAGGCTAAGAATGCTTTGATTTTATCTACCGAAGCGAAAATACTTAAATCAACTGCAGCGTTCACATAGTTGGTAAAGTCGTTGTTGTTTTCTTTTCCGATTTTCTCCACCATCGGAGCAATTTTATAACCTGTTGATTTGGTCGCATACAATTTTAATTGCGCTGCCAATAAATCTTTCTCTGCCGGAATGTACAATTCTTTATACATCTCTTCCGCCATTTCAGCAATAGCCGGAGCTGCCTGAGCACGTTTGGCCGCATCTGCTTTCACATACAAATCCAACTGTTTCCCTAAGTTTCTTCCGATAGCACCAAAAGCCGTAGTTCTGAACAATTGTTGCATGTAGTTATCGTGTCTTGACTTTTCATTAGTCAAACTGTAGAACTTGTTGATGTTGGTAATAACATTTCCGTATTTGGCTTTATTGGCCGGTTTGTTAGCCCATTTGTCAAACTTAGCTTCCTGTGCCGCTTTTGTTTTCGATGTTTGGAACTTGGTTAAAGCATCAATCATCCCTTGACGGTTTTTCCAGTAGTTCGCTGTAGAAGCATATTTCGAAGCATATACCAAACGAAGTGCATCGCTTTGATCCATGTATTTCTTCATATTGTCCATACCGGTTTTAGCACCTTCTACCCAAGCCGGATAAGCAAACTTCACGTTTTGTTCAATACCGCCTGCAGGCATCCAACGGTTGGTTCTTCCCGGATAGCCTAAAATCATGGCAAAATCACCTTCTTTCACTCCACCTAAGTTTACAGGCAAGTAGTGTTTCGGTTGCAATGGTACGTTGTTTTCAGAATAGTCTGCCGGGTTACCATCTTTGTCAGCGTATACACGGAACATAGAGAAATCGGCAGTTTGACGTGGCCATTCCCAGTTATCAGTATCACCACCAAATTTACCTAAGCTTTCAGGCGGAACACCTACCAAACGTACGTCTTTGTAGTCTTGGTATACAAAATAGTAGAATTCATTGCCTTGGAAAAACGAACGCACCGATACCGTGTATTTACCACCTTCGTTGTTTTCTTTTTCAATAGCGGCAATCTCGGCATTGATCGCTTTCTCTCTGTCGGCTTCCGACATCGATGGGTTTACTTTAGCCAAAATACGTTTGCTACAGTCGTCCATACGCACAAAGAAACGCACGTACAATCCGCTTTGCGCGTGTTTTTCGGCTTTCTTGTTCTCGGCCCAATAGCCATTTTTAAGAATGTTGTCCTGAGCAGTAGACAATTCGGCTACGGCATCATAACCACAGTGGTGGTTGGTTAAAACCAATCCGTCTTTAGAAATAATTTCAGCGGTACACCCTCCGTTGAACTGAACGATAGCGTCTTTCAGACTGTGGTGGTTGATGCTGTAGATTTCTTCTGAGGTCAGTTGCAACCCCATTTTTTGCATGTCGCGGTGGTTTAAACGCTCAATGAACATTAAGAACCACATTCCTTCGTCGGCTTTCATGCTCATAGGGAGCAACAATATCCCGGCGATTAAGGATAGCATAATTTTTTTCATAATGAAAGTTATAAGTGTTATTAGATTGAATGCTAATAGTCTGCCGAATTTTGAGTTTGTTACAAAGAACGGTGTTAAAAGCGGTGCGAATATAGCTTTTTTTGCCGATTTAAACTTCGTTTTTTCCGCAGAAAACCAGACCAAAGCACGTATCAATTGGAGGATTTGAAAATTTGAAAATGTCATATCGACCAAAAACCAACTTTTGAGCATTTCCAAGGGTTCGCAGCCTAAGAACGGGCTTCGTAATGCTAAGAACGAGCTTCGTAATGCTTAAAACCGGCTTCGAAGGATGAAGAATCGTCTTCGAATGGCTTTACCCGTACTATGAATTCTTTTTTTCAGGCTTCGAAGGGTTTCCTGTGGGTATCGAAACCCTTCTTTTGGGCTTCGAATTACCAAAAATACCTTTCGGAATGCCACAACCGAGTTTCGGAATCATTCCACCGCTCGAAATGACCGTATAAAACAGACCATTGTATCTTTAAATAGACACTATGACCTAATAAAAGAGGCACTTTGGAGTTAGAGGCAGGAGAAGAATAAAATTGTAAAACCATGCGGTATTTTTATTACATTTGAGTTGGTAGATGTAATATTTTATAACCCAGTACATGAAAAATACCTCTTTACTCTTACTTCTTTTGATTTCTTTTGAGGCTTTTTCTCAAAATAATAAAATCGTTGATCTTTCAAAAATTAGATTATGTGAATTAACAATAGATAATTTAAAAGAGCAAGATTCGAATTTAAAGCAAGTAGAACTCGAAGAAATGGATATGTGTTCAGACGAGTTTGTTCAAGACAGAAGATTTGAAAACAGAATTGGTTATGAAAGCGAATTATATCCAGGCGTTATTTTTCAAAAATACCAAACTGACGATATTATTATCGCAAAAATCCATCTAAAAAGAGAATTTAAAGGGTATTTACCAGACGGAAACTATATAGAATTAAAAACTTTAAAAGCATCCGACGTCTTAAAAAAATATGACTCACTAGAAACTTGGACTTCCAGAGGATGTTCGGATTATTGGGGAATTAAAAAAGATGACAAACTCAACTTTTATGTAAAAATTGATAAGGATAAAAAGCCTCAATATCCTGTTGATATAAAATATTACTCAGACCAATATATACAAGGAATAGACATTATTTCAGATTGTTATTCTTATAATCAAAAAACAAAAGCGAACCCGCTTTATATTGTTGATGGAAAAGAAGTAACCGAAGAATTCATCAGAGATTTAAAACCAGAAGATGTAGATTCAATAACTGTTTTAAAAGATAAAAGTGCAGTTGATAAATATGGTGTGAAGGGAAAAAATGGAGTACTCGAAATTAAATTAAAGAAAAAATAAAACGTTGCACAATAGCTCAAAAAAGATAGCGTATAAAAAAATCCCCACTTCGGTGAGGATTTTTGTTTTATAAACCATGGCTGTTTTCCGGCAGCTGGGTATCTACGTTGAGCATTTCCCACAGCTTGTCTTTCAATTCCGTAAGTCCCTGCTGGGCCACAGAGGAAATAAACAGGTACGGAGTGCCTTTAAAGGCTTTGTCCAATTGTCCTTTCAATTCAGCTTTTAATTCATCGTCTAACATATCGCATTTTGAAATGACAATCAAACGGTCTTTATCTAACATTTCCGGATTGTAGCGACGCAATTCATCCAACAGAATTTCGTATTCTTTTGCAATATCATCGGCATCGGCCGGAATCAAAAACAACAGGGCGGAGTTGCGTTCAATATGGCGCAGGAAGTAATGCCCCAAGCCTTTCCCTTCCGCAGCGCCTTCAATAATTCCCGGAATATCGGCCATTACAAACGACTGGAATTCGCGGTACGCCACTATCCCTAAATTGGGTTTCAACGTGGTAAACGGATAATCGGCTATTTTGGGTTTGGCAGAGGTGAGCACAGAAAGCAAGGTCGATTTCCCGGCATTCGGAAAACCTACTAAACCAACATCGGCCAGCACCTTCAATTCCAATATTACATCGCGTTCCTCTACCGGCATACCAGGTTGGGCATAGCGTGGCGTTTGATTGGTCGCACTACGAAAATGCCAGTTCCCTAACCCGCCTTTGCCACCTTTCGCTAAAATGCGTTCTTCCCCGTGTTCGGTAATTTCAAACAGGATCTCTTCGGTTTCTTTGTCTTTTACTACAGTGCCCAACGGCACTTCGATGATTTTGTCTTCCCCATCGTGACCGGTACTGCGCGAGCTTCCGCCATCGCCACCGTGACCGGCTTTGATGTGTCGGGCAAACTTGAGGTGAAACAGCGTCCACAATCCTTTGTTTCCACGGATAATGACATGGCCGCCACGTCCTCCGTCACCTCCATCGGGACCGCCTTTTTCAATAAACTTTTCGCGGTGTAAATGCGAAGAGCCCTTGCCTCCCTTACCGGAAGACACATATATTTTTACGTAGTCTACAAAGTTTCCTTCAGTCATAATTCCTAATCGCTATAGCGAGTGAACCAAGTTTGAAAAACAGCTAACAGCCATCATCTCCAATCTTTCTTCATCGCTCTTATTCTTTAATCGCTTTAACAAGCACTTTATCTATCTTCACGCCATCCATATCGATGACTTCTAACTCTAATTTGTTCCAAACCAATATTTCCCCTGTGGTAGGTATTTTGCCCATTTCGGTCATGATTAGGCCACTCACGGTAGTCACTTCATAATCATTGGTTAATTCATCCATATCAAAATAGGTCAGGAAATCATGCAACGAATACAAGCCGTCTACCAACCAGGTGCCGTCTTCACGGGCTATGAGTTTGTATTCGTCATCATCAAAATCAGAGGCATCACCTACTAAAGCTTCTAAGATATCGTTCAGGGTGATGATTCCCTGAAACACCCCGTATTCATCGGTCACCAAAGCATAATGTACTTTGGACTTTTTAAAATTCTCCAAGGCTTTGTAAGCCGAGGTATGTTCAATGAGGTACACCGGGTCTTTGGTAATGGATTTCAATTTGAAATTCCCTTTTTCAAAACTGGTAAACAAATCTTTGAGCAACACGATGCCTTCCACATCATCCATATTGTCTTTGCACACCGGATATACCGAATGCAATTCATCCAGCACTTTGGCTTTCAGTTCTTCAATTGTATCTTCCAACGAAAGATACACGATGGACTGGCGGTGGGTCATCAAGGAATTAATTTTTCGATCGCCAATGTGAAACACCCGCTCCACAATGTCCTGCTCTATTTCCTGAACTTCGCCGCCTTCCGTACCTTCTTTGATGATGGCTTTGATTTCTTCTTCGGTGACCTTACCGTCGGCGGTAGGTTTGATCTTGAGTATATCCAAAATACCATCGGTGGATTTGGTCAGCAACCAAATAAACGGCATGGTGGCTATAGACACCATTTTCATGGGAACGGCTACCCCTTTGGCAATGGCTTCCGGATAATTAAGTCCGATTCTTTTTGGCAGCAGTTCGCCCAAAACCAAAGAAAAAAACGTCAATATCACTACGACAACCCCTACTCCTATGCTCTCTGAGTAAGGTTTCAGTGCCGAAAATGTGGCTATAAAAGCCTGCATATCGTGCGTAATCTTTTCACCCGAATAAATTCCGGTAAGTATTCCAATAAGCGTAATCCCGATTTGCACCGTAGACAAAAACTTGTTGGGGGAATTGGCTAAATCAAGAGCCACTTTGGCATTGGTATTCCCTTTTTTGGCTGCCGTTTCCAGGCGGTTTTTACGCGCAGATATCAGTGCGATTTCCGACATGGAAAACACTCCGTTGAGCAGAATTAAAAAAAGGATAATCAGTATTTCCATTTATTTTGGTTTCAAGTTTTAGGTTTCAAGCTTCCAATTGCTACCTGAAACTGTCCACTACAAGCTGTCGATTACTTGGCTTAATCGTTCTGTAATTTCTTCAATAGCACCTATACCGTTTACCGCATGAAACTTTCCTTGTGCTTTGTAATAATCCATCAAAGGAGCGGTCTTTTCGTTGTATTCCTGATAACGGTTACGGATTTTTTCTTCATCCTGATCGTCCGGGCGTCCGGAGGTTTTCCCTCTTTCCAACAACCGTTGTACTAAAATTTCATCATCGGCTTCTAAAGCCACTGTAGCGGTAATATTTTGATTCTTTGATTCCAAAAATTTATCCAGTGCATCGGCCTGGGCTAAAGTTCTTGGAAAACCGTCAAATAAGAAACCGGCAGAGTGCGGGTTTTTATCCACTTCGCTTTCCAACATTTTAATCGTTACCTCATCGGGCACCAAATCCCCTTTGTCCATAAACGTTTTGGCCAATTGCCCTAACTCCGTATTATTTTTAATATTGAATCTGAAAATATCCCCGGTAGAAAGATGGGTCAGGTTGTATTTTTCTTTTAAAAATTCAGCTTGCGTGCCTTTTCCAGCACCTGGTTTTCCGAAAAGAACGATGTTAATCATTTTGGTAGTGATGTGTTTTAAGTTATGAGTTATTCCGCTAGTTGATAAATATCGGGTAAGTTTCTGCCTAAACCATCATAGTCTAATCCATAGCCTACAATGAATTTATTCGGAATTCTGATCCCTACGTAATCTATTTTAATGTCTTTTTTATAGGCTTCCGGTTTGAAAAACAAGGTAGCAATCTTTAAATGCTTCACCTTTTTTTCTTTAAAAATAGCTTTCAGTTCTTCGATGGTATTCCCGGTATCAACGATGTCTTCTACAATGACTACGGTTCTGCCTTCCAGATTCTGTTCTAAACCAATCAACTGTCTTACTTGGTTTGTTGACTGTGTCCCTTCGTAAGAAGCCATTTTTACAAAATTCACTTCACACATGCCGCGGTATTTTTTCATCAAATCCGACAACACCATAAAAGACCCATTCAAAACCCCCACAAAAACGGGCACTTCTTCAAAAAAATCATCATCCATTTGCTTGGCCATATTTTGGATGGCAAAATCAATTTCCTCTGAAGAAATAAATGGCTCGAACGTTTTATCGTGAAGATGTATCATAGTGATTTTGAATTTAAAATAAGGTGCAAATTTAAAGAAGTCTAAAGTATTAAGTACTACCGAATGAGACTTTTTTGCAAATTTGATATATTTACGAAATGAATACGTTTTTCCACGACCTTATAGCCAAAAGCAATGCCAGCACTCTTAGTCGCAATGCCATCCGTTTTTTTGTAATCAAAAATCGGGAATACATGAGTGAATTGGCAGCAATAGCTACTGATTTGTCTAACAAAAATCACCATAAAGCCATTTGGATTATTGAATTGCTGGTAGAAGATCATACTGAAATGTTGGTTCCTTATCTTGATCGTATCATGGAAACCATACCTAAGTACAAACACGAATCAGCCATTCGGGGCATGTCGAGAACCGTCTACTTTCTGAGCGTTTCCAAGAAGATAACACTCAACGACCGCCAGAAAGAACAACTGATTGAGGTGTGTTTAGACTGGCTGATTGGCGATGCCAAGGTCGCCCCAAAAGCCTATGCGATGCATACTTTATGTCACTATGCCCAAAAAGAAGACTGGCTCAAAGAAGAACTCAACAACATCATCAACAAAGACTTCCACGCGCAATCTGCCGGTTACAAAGCCGCTGCCAAAGAAGTCTTGCGTAAAATAAACGCATAGCTTTTTAGGATTTGTCCGGAAGCTTCGGAATTGGAATTTGAAATCTGTATCTTTGCCACAACAACTACAACAACTACAACGAATGAATTATTTCTCTTCCGATTTTAAACTGGGGATACTCGGTGGCGGGCAATTAGGCAAAATGCTTTTGGCCGAAACCCGAAAATTTGACATCCAAACCTACGTGTTTGACCCGAGTATGGATGCCCCTTGCCAGTATGGTGCCACTAAATTTTTCATTGGGGATCTGATGGATTTTGATACCGTTTACGATTTTGGCAAGAAAGTGAACCTGTTAACTATTGAAATTGAAAATGTCAATCTGGAGGCTTTGGAACAACTCGAAGCCGAAGGACTCAAAGTCTATCCGTCACCCAAAACCCTGCGCCTCATTCAGAACAAAGGAGTTCAAAAAGACTTTTATGTTGAGAATCAAATTCCGACCGCCGCTTTCAAACGCTTTGCCACACTGACCGATTTGAGAACCGAGATGGAGAACAACATGATTGCCCTGCCTTTTGTATGGAAATGTGCCCGATTTGGGTATGATGGCAATGGCGTAAAGATTGTTCGTTCGATGGCTGACATCGAAAATTTACCCAATGTGGAATGCATTGCCGAGCAAATGGTACCGTTCAAGAACGAATTGGCCGTTATTGTCGCGCGTTCTGTTTCGGGAGAAGTAAAAGCCTATCCCGTGGTGGAAATGGAATTTCATCCCGAAGCCAACCAGGTGGAGTACGTGATTTGTCCGGCCCGAATTGACTACCACATCGCTAAAAAAGCCACTGAAAAAGCCTTAAAAGTATCCAAAGCCTACAATCATGTGGGTTTACTGGCGGTGGAAATGTTTCAAACCCACGACGAAGGGATTTTGATTAATGAAGTGGCTCCACGTCCTCACAATTCGGGACATTACAGCATTGAAGCTAGTTATACGTCGCAGTTTGAGAACCATTTGCGTGCCATTCTGGATTTGCCGCTGGGAAATACCGGAAGCAAAGTCGCCGGAATTATGGTAAATTTGGTAGGCGAAGAAGGGTTTTCAGGACCGGTTGTGTATGAGAATATCGAAAAGATTATGGCCATTGACGGGGTAACGCCCCACATCTACGGCAAAAGAGAAACCCGACCCTTCCGCAAAATGGGACACGTGACCATTGTCAATGAAGACATGAGCGAAGCCCGAAGAATCGCCGAAGAAGTGAAGAACAGTATTAGAGTAATCAGCACAAAATAAAACTATGAGCAAAGTAGCCATCATCATGGGAAGCAAAAGCGACCTGCCGGTTATGCAGGAAGCCATCGACATCCTGAAAAGTTTTGATATCGAAACGGAAGTTGACATTGTTTCGGCACATCGAACCCCTGAAAAATTATTTGATTTCAGTAAAAATGCCCACCATCGCGGTATTTCGGTGATTATAGCCGGCGCAGGCGGTGCTGCCCATTTGCCGGGTATGGTGGCGTCTATGAGTCCGTTACCGGTGATTGGCGTTCCCGTAAAATCGAGTAATTCTATTGACGGTTGGGATTCTGTCCTGTCTATTTTGCAAATGCCGGGCGGGGTTCCTGTAGCTACTGTAGCTTTGAACGGAGCCAAAAATGCCGGCATACTGGCCGCTCAAATCATCGGAAGCCATGACAAAATGGTACTCGACAAAATCATTTTTTACAAAGAAGGTCTCAAAGAAGCGGTGAACAAATCATCGAGTGAAATGAAGAAATAAACACTCAAAAATAATTGTCCCCTTGAGGGGACTTTAGGGGTGTCAATCTTATTTATAATGAGAAACAAAATCATTCCATATAGTCCACATTTAAAAGAATATGCCCGACAACTCCGCAGCAATTCTACATTATCTGAAGTCCTGCTTTGGAAAAACATTAAAAATAAAGGTTACGGATTTCAGTTTCACCGACAAGTTCCACTACTAAATTATATAGTTGATTTTTATTGCCATGAATTGATGCTGGCAATTGAGATTGATGGAGAAAGTCATCAATTTAAATATGAATATGATGCAATGCGCCAAGGTGAATTAGAAAAAGAGGGTGTAACTTTTTTAAGATTTACCGATGCCGATATCAAACAAAATATGTTTAGTGTTTTATTAACTTTGGAACAAACATTAAAAAATTATCAACTAAAAATACACCCCTAAAGTCCCCTCAAGGGGACATTGCATAACTCATGAAAATCTTAACTTCAACATTCACTACAAAACACAATACGGCACCTTTCAGCCAAATTAAAATAGAGGATTACCAACCGGCATTTGAGGCCAATATCCAAGCTGCCCGTGCCGAAATTGATGCCATTGTCAACAATCCGGAAGCACCGACTTTTGTCAACACCATTGAAGCGCTTGACTTTTCAGGAGAAGCATTGGACCGCTTATCGTCTGTGTTCTTTAATTTGAATTCGGCAGAAACCTGTGACGAAATGCAAAAGATTGCTCAGGCCGTTTCGCCTTTACTCACCGCTTTCGTCAACGACGTTGCGTTGAATGAAGAGTTGTTCAAAAGAGTCAAAGCCGTTCACGACCAAAAAGACAGCTTACATTTGACTCCCGAACAAGCCACTTTATTAGACAAAAAATACAAAAGTTTTACCCGTAACGGAGCCTTGCTTCCCGAGGATAAAAAAGCCCGTTTGCGTGAGATTGATACCGATTTGGCCAAACTCAAACTGACCTTTGGCGAAAATGTATTGGCGGAAACCAACAAGTACAAACTGCACATTGCCCACGAAGCCGATTTGCAGGGACTACCCGAAGGTGCTAAAGAAATGGCACGCTCCTTAGCCAAATCCGATAACCTGGACGGCTGGCTGTTTACCTTGGATTTCCCAAGCTACCTACCTTTTGTGACCTATGTTGACAACCGGGAGTTGCGAAAAGAAATGGCCATCGCGGCGGGTAAAAAAGCCTTTCAGGAAAACGAGTACGACAATCAGGAAAACGTTAAAAACATAGTAAAACTGCGCCACGAAAGAGCTCAGCTATTGGGATATCCATCGCACTCCCATTTTGTATTGGAAGAGCGTATGGCACAAACTCCGGAGAAAGTACAATCGTTCTTAAATGATTTACTGACCAAAGCCAAACCGGCTGCCCAAAAAGAATTTGCCCAACTCACCGCTTTTGCCCAAGAACTGGGCGGACCGGAAACACTGGAAAAATGGGACGGTGCCTACTATTCGGAAAAACTGAAACAGAAACTGTTCAATCTGGACGATGAAATACTGAAACCTTATTTTAAATTAGAAAACGTATTGCATGGTGCTTTTACCGTAGCCGAGAAATTATTTGGTATTACCTTCAAAGAAGTATTCGATATTGACAAATACCACCCGGATGTACAAACTTTTGAAGTATTGGATTTTGAAGGACAGTTGGTTGCCATCTTCTACTCCGACTTCTTCCCGAGAAAAGGCAAACGCAACGGCGCCTGGATGACTTCGTTCAAACCGCAATACATCAAAAACGGAAAGAATGAAAGACCTCACGTATCCATCGTGTGCAACTTCACCCCTCCTACTGAAACCAAACCTTCGTTACTGACATTTAACGAAGTCACGACCTTATTCCACGAATTCGGACACGCCCTGCACGGCATGTTGGCCAACACCACCTACCCGAGTTTATCGGGAACCTCAGTATATTGGGATTTTGTGGAATTGCCGAGTCAGATTATGGAAAACTGGTGTTACGAACCGGAAGCCTTGGCCTTGTTTGCCAAACATTATGAAACCGGGGAAATCATACCACAACAGTATGTAGACAAAATCAAAGAAAGTGCAAGCTTTTTAGAAGGCATGGCCACGCTGCGCCAGTTGAGTTTCGGACTCTTGGACATGGCGTATCATGCCAAACCGCATCATATCAAAGACATTAAAACCTTTGAGAAAGCCGCCATGGACGACACGGCGTTATACCCTGACGTAGCCGAAAATTGCATGAGCGTTTCGTTCTCACACATTTTCCAGGGAGGCTATTCCTCGGGCTACTACAGCTACAAATGGGCCGAAGTACTCGATGCCGATGCTTTTGCGTATTTCCAGGAGAAGGGCATTTTCAACAAGGAAGTCGCCACTAAATTCAAAGAAAACGTACTTTCCAAAGGCGGTACTGAACTGCCGATGGAACTCTACAAGCGTTTCCGCGGACAGGAACCACAACCGGAAGCCCTGTTAAAAAGAGCAGGGTTACTATAAAAACAATAAAAACCGAAGCGCAGTCCGCTTCGGTTTTTTTTATGAGTATCATGCAAACCATAAAAGCCTCCCGATACTATCAAGCATGGTGGACAAAAAAATAACAGTGCATGATTAAGATAATAATGCACGATGTTTAACATCATAATGCTGCATTATTTTTTTCTCCACCAGTATTGAAAAACAAAAAAATAGTAGTGCATCTTTTTTTTCTCCACCAATATTGGTGGCAACTTTCAATCCTTACTTAGACAGGAACAAAGACAGAAATACGTTCTGCCCAAAAGGAAAAAGAAATGGACAGAATTGCTTTAGGTTGACGAAACCGGCAGTTCCCTAAAAGTAAAAAGGCCGCCAAAGAATGGCGGCCTTTTTCATTGTAAAACAGCGCAATTAGTTTTTAATCACTTGAATTGTTTTAGCAGCGTGTTCTGAAGCTACTTTCACAAAATAGGTGCCGTTGGCCAACTTACTCATATCGATAGTTGTGGTCATGGCATTAACGTTCTGTGAGGTTATTTTTTGTCCGATTGTATTGTAAACTTCTACCGTAGTAATCCCTCCGGCAAATTCTATATTCAACACATTGTTTACCGGATTCGGATAGTATTTCAATCCGCTCAAATCAAAATTATCAGTTCCCAACGTAACGGTCACGGTAACTTCCAAAGGGGAAATACTGCGACAACCGTCAACGGTTTGCATCGCATAATAAACCGCTCCGTTTACCAATTCGGTTGTTGGTGCCAAAGCATTTACTCCGGCTAAGGCATCTGAGGAAGAAGCATACCAAACTACATTGGTACCTGTAGCGACCAAATTAGCAACGGTAGCCTCAGCAGCATTAAATACCGCAAATGTTTGTATGGCATCTCCGGTAGGTGCCGGTGTAGAAGTTACCCCCACATTAACCGTCGCTTCACTGTAACACCCGGTAGCATTGTTAGTTCCTCTGACAGTATAAGTAGCCGCTGACGCGGGTGATACCACAATCGGGTTACCGCTAAAAGTAGCCGGTGTCCAAGTAAATGAAGCCGTATTGGTTTCTGCCACCTGTCCGCCAAAAACCACATTCAAACGCTGCGTAGAGGTTGTCGGAGTTACAGTACCAACAGTTACTAAATTTTGAACGCTGCTGGTAGTCATAGCGGTGCTGGTAACAGCGGAGATAGTAGTATTTCCGGTAGTAGCCGTATAATATGTAATGGCGTTGTTCGTACTATCAACCCCATTTTGACGAATGTCTAAAACAATATTGGAAACACCGTCCCAAACATAAGGGGTATCAAAAGTAATGGTATTGGCTCCCACGGCATGAGTATAAGTAGCCGGACCATATACCTGAGTCAATCCTGCCGTTTCAAAAGCAGTCAACGTGGTATTCGTAGTAGTTCCGATACTTACTCTGAAAGCGGTCACATTGGTTCCCGATCCTAACGTGGTGATGTTATACGTAATGGAAGTAATTTTTCCCGGTTTCAAACCGGCAGCCGTCAACTCAGCAGCAGTAAAAATGGTTTGATTCCAATATTGAGCCCAACGATTACAAAATGCTGTCGGCTGTGTCGTAGCCGAAGTAAGAGTCGTTCCTGTTCCGATAGTCACAGTACCCGGTACCAAAATTTGAGAAGTGGCCGTCAAAGTAGCCGAACCTCCACTGCAAATGGTATTGTTGGATGCCGAAACCGCTACGGTAGGATTGGCATTCACCGCAACCGTTACGGTAGCATGGGTGATACAATCGGCTCCTGAGGCTTGAGCGGTCAAAGTATATTGGATAGTCTCACTCGGATTGAATGACCATCCGGTTACTTCATTCCCTGACAAACCATTATTGCTTGACCAAACAAACGTATCATAATCTGCCGAACCGGTAGCAATGGTCACCGGAGCCGTAGTCTGTCCGTTACAGATAGGTGTGGTAGCGGTGGTACTCAAAGCAAATGCCGGAGGAGTAGTCACAGTAGCCACCACCTCAGTTCTCGGAGAAACACAAACCGATTTGTATTTTAAATCATAAAAATAGTAATAGTAGCTGGTCGTAGTTCCTCCCCATTCAGAGGCGGTTACCGCTACGTTACCATCAGTCCCATTGTAAGGGAAAGCAACTGTACTGTCGCGCAACAAACTAATGCCTGAGGAAGCTTTTATCAAAATACGGTATCCGGTGCCGGCAGGCAGCGAAAAATTCAACGGAATCACATTGGGAGTTGTACTTCCGCCCGCTGCCACGGCAACGTTTCCGGTGGCGTACAATTCAGTCAGAGCCGAATTGGTCACTTTAATATTAATCGTTCCCGCTGTCGTTGAAAACACGGAAATACTTTGTAAATCAATAGGGGTTGCGGCATTGAATACAATACCGTAGTTGGTCGTCGAACTGCCTGTTGCGTCCGTTCCCGGGGCTGTTTTACCGGTAGACTGAACACTTCCGGCTTGAGCAGCTTCTGCCCAATACGACGTAGTGGTGTGTAACACCGGTGTCATCAAAAGGTTTCCGGAACCAATTTCTGTTCCCCCGGTGGCAGCATCATACCATCTGATGAAACCGGCACTAGGAGTTGCTGTCAAAGCCAAAGAACCTTCGCCACAAGCCGAACCTGTAGTCGTTCCGGTAATAACCGGCGGGTTACATGGCGTAACAAACGAAACCGGAACAGAAGTCCACACACTGGTAGTGCCCGAACCACAATTGCTTCGAATCCAAACATAGTAAGTGGTTGAAGCATTCAAACCATTTACAGAGGCCGTCAGTACGCCAGCTCCAACACTATTGGTTGGTGCAGTTCCTGCTGTCGGAGCGGTATTTACCGGAGAAACATAATAATCGTATCCATTGCTTGGAGTTGTTATCGAAGCCGTCCAGTTTAGTGTAGCCGTAAATGCTGTGGCAGCCGCAGCAGTCAACCCTGTCGGAGGCAAACAAGCAGGCGGAGCAATCACTGTTAATTTATAATCTTCGGCTTCTGTTCTTGTATTGGCATTGGAACAGGCATCCGGAGTTGAATTGTTATAATCAATTCTGATTCTCATTCTGTAATTCCCCAAAGCGGTTCCTGCAGGAATACTAAAGCTTCCCGTTTGGTTGTAACCATAAGAAGTTGTGGCAAACACTCTTTCGGTAGTATTGTCAAAAACCAAATCGTTATTCCAGTCTACCCAAATACAGGTTCCTACTGAACCTCCTACGATATCCGAAGCAAAGTTGATGATTCCTGTAGGATACTGACTTACCGAAGCCGTGTTGTAATTATCTTGGTACCCGTTTAAGGCATAGCCTGAAGCTAAATTCGAAATATTAGTACTGCCATTGGTCGTCGAGAAGTTATTGATATACGTGGCATTCGAAGTAGACGACGGAATACAATATCCGGTGAAAAAGGTTGCGGAAGTCCATGAACTGAAATCGGCCACACCACATTTTGACCTTACGTAATACGTATAAGTAGTATTGGCCGTAAGTGTGGTTACATTCAAAGAAGTGGCAGTTGTATTGCCGCTTGTCACAAGACCTGTCGCTCCACTTCCGGCAGTTCCGCTGGTTCTCACTTCATACTCATACCCATTAGCAGGTACAGAGGCCGGAGCAGTCCAGTTAATGGTAGCAGAACCGGAAGTCAATGCTGAGGCAGTCAAAGCCGTTGGAGTTTGACAAGTATAGGCTACCAAAGAAATGTTATCAATCGCAGCCGGTGGATTGGTTCCGCCTGAACCGTCATTTTTCCATACAAAAACCAAACGTTTGGTCGCTCCTGATACATAAGCTAACTGAGCAGCACTCAAGGTGTAGCTCACATTAGTGGTAGTGGTAGGGGCTGTCGTTCCGTTTCTTTGCAAAAGGAAGTACCCCGTAGTTCCGTTAGTATACCCAGTCCAACCGGTTGTGGTTGTAGCGGTATTAACAGGACCTGCCGTTGTGGGTGTCACAGCTGTGTCCATAACGTAAACCAAAAGATTGTCCCAGTTCCCGTCATTCCCATTGGCTCTCCAATCGAAACTTAAGACAACAGAACCTGCTCCGGCCGGAAAAGTTACATCTCTGTAAAAAGAAGACGTGTTTACCACACTATTCGTAAACGCCCAGGTTGCTCCTGAATCGTTTGACACATAGGCGCCTCCATTGCCTGAAAACCAGCCCGGTACAGTACCTACATTCCAAGTATTCGTATTGGCATTTACAGCAGTCCAACCATTGGCTGCAAAAGAAGTTCCGTTTTCAAACCCGCCTTCAGCAGCAGGGTTGATTAACAGGGTTTGTCCGTAAGTGGACTGTCCAAACAAAAAGAGGGAAAGGACCAAAAAACAGAGGTAATAACCCGATGCCGAAAAGGCATGCATACGGGTACACCCTGAAAAAGTAGATTTTTTCATTCGTTATAGATTTAGGTTAATAAGGCGAAAATTAATACTTAAAAAAAACAATGGAAACCATTAAAACTCCTTTAACTTTAGCGGTTCGGTTTTCAAGTTTTTTATGATAAATTTATTACGCCTTCGTTGTTAAAATTGTTAATTGCATTAAGAATTTGATAAAAAATTAACGCTGTACAACAACCCAAAAACGAACCCAAGGGAATCAAACGATACCATTTCAACAGGGTTATAGCACTAAAAGCTACTCTTTATTCACAACTTGGTCAAAACAAACAGCAAACCCCACCACAAAATGGGAATGCTTTCTGCCCAAAAGGAAGAATAATAGGAAGTCCTTCTTTTGTGAGCAAAAACCAAAAAGAGCCCGGTAGTGAGGGCAACGCCCGATTTTAAAAGCAAGGTTGGATAAGCAACAGAAGTCATTGCTAATTCGAGTAGTACAAAAACGGCTAACAGCATGCACCCTACTATCTTAGTCCATGTCACTCCTATTTGTTGGGGCACGGTTTTTAAATGAGGATCATCCTGCAGCAAGTCAATAATCTCAAAGACGAGTATCAACACAAAGATTAGAATAAAACGTTGTACGGCCACTACATACACATCCTTCGTCCATTCGATACCGGCATTGATGACCGGCAAAAACAAAGTCACACCAACCCAACACAGCGCTACGATATAAATCTTAACCCCTGC
This sequence comes from Flavobacterium sp. XGLA_31, assembly GCF_051547105.1. Classification (NCBI taxonomy): domain Bacteria; kingdom Pseudomonadati; phylum Bacteroidota; class Flavobacteriia; order Flavobacteriales; family Flavobacteriaceae; genus Flavobacterium; species Flavobacterium sp. XGLA_31. Next base: position 105,773 of record NZ_JBPTTM010000007.1, read on the forward strand.
CCAGTTGCGTGCGTTTCGTCGGTTGGGGAAAAAAGGAAGCGTGTACAACAAAGTCAGCAGCAAAAAACACACGGCTATAATTCGGGTCGTGCGCTCCAACTGAAAAAAGAAATATCCGGTGGCCAGGAAGGCGAAGAAACTCAACACCGCAATGGCTTTCAAACCAGTTCGCATCTGCAGTTTGTGGGTTCGTGCCAAAGCATCGTATTTCACAAAATTATACCCGACTACCGTTCCGAAAAAAGCAAAGAAAGCCGGAGCAGTGATGGCTTCCAATTGAAACAAATAGCCCGTCATCCGAACCAAAGCATACACCGACAAAGCCACGTGCAGACTGCTGTTGATATAAAAATCAAGAAGGCGTTTTAAGAAGCTCATCTTACAAAATTAAGCAATCTGTTAATAAGTGCTCTTTTTGGTTTAAAAAAACCTGAAAATCGAAATCATTTTAACCTAAAATTTAGACTTTAATAGTTACTTTTGTTGGCGTTAAAAAACAACACACTTCATATCTTAAGAACTTAGAATTTAATGAGAACAGACGCATTTGCATTACGCCACATAGGTCCACGTGAGAGCGACCTAAACCACATGTTCAAAACCATCGGAGTCGAAAATTTTGACCAATTGATTTACGAAACTATACCGGACGACATTCGCCTTAAGAACGACCTGAACTTAGAGGCTCCCATGACCGAGTATGAGTATTTGACACACATTCAGGAATTAGGCCAAAAGAACAAAGTATTCAAATCCTATATTGGTTTAGGCTACCACCCTACCATTGTTCCTGCCGTAATCCAACGCAACATATTTGAAAACCCGGGCTGGTACACCGCCTATACGCCTTACCAAGCCGAGATTGCACAAGGACGTTTGGAGGCCATTTTGAATTTCCAAACCATGGTGATTGAGTTAACCGGAATGGAAATCGCCAACGCGTCTTTACTGGATGAAGGAACGGCTGCTGCCGAAGCCATGGCATTATTATTTGATGTGCGTACCCGCGACCAAAAGAAAAACAACACCCGTAAATTCTTCGTTTCTGAAGAAATATTACCGCAAACCTTATCCGTATTGCAAACGCGTTCTACACCTATCGGAGTGGAATTAGTTGTGGGCAACCACGAAACCTTTGATTTCTCAAGCGATTTCTTCGGGGCTATTTTACAATACCCGGGCAAATACGGTCAGGTGAACGACTACAGCGCCTTCATCGCCAAAGCCCAGGAAAACGAAATTAAAGTAGCCGTGGCAGCCGATATTTTATCCTTAGCGACCCTAACCCCTCCGGGAGAAATGGGTGCATCAGTGGTGGTAGGTACCACCCAACGTTTCGGAATCCCAATGGGATACGGCGGACCACACGCAGCTTACTTCGCAACCAAAGAAGAATATAAACGTTCTATGCCGGGCAGAATCATCGGGGTGTCTATTGATGCCAACGGAAAACGTGCCTTGCGTATGGCCTTGGGAACCCGCGAGCAACACATCAAACGTGAAAAAGCCACTTCCAATATCTGTACGGCTCAAGTACTCTTAGCCGTTATGGCCGGGATGTATGCCGTATACCACGGACCAAAAGGCTTGCGTTATATTGCCAACAAAGTACACGCTTCAGCCGTTACCCTGGCTGATGCCTTAAATAAATTAGGTGTTTACCAAACCAATACTGCCTTCTTTGATACGCTGTCGGTAAAAGCAGACGCCAACAAAGTAAAAGCGATTGCCGAAAAACACGAAGTAAACTTCTTTTACATAGATGCTGAGACCATTGCCATCTCGTTAAACGAAACCACATCGTTGGCCGATGTCAATCAAATCATTGCCATCTTTGCTGAAGCAGTAGGTAAAGAAGCCTTCACGGTAAGCAGTGTAAACAGCAACGCCAACATTCCTGCCGCTTTGGTAAGAACCTCAGCGTTTTTACCACATGAGGTATTCAACAACCACCATTCGGAATCGCAGTTGATGCGTTACATCAAAAAATTAGAGCGTAAGGATTTATCCTTAAACCACTCCATGATTTCATTGGGATCTTGTACCATGAAGCTAAACGCTGCCGCCGAAATGCTGCCGCTGTCTATGGCCAACTGGAACAGCATCCACCCTTTTGCTCCTATTGCGCAAGCTGAGGGTTACCAAATCATGCTTAAAAAATTAGAACAACAATTGAACGTAATCACCGGTTTTGCCGGTACAACGTTACAACCGAACTCCGGAGCACAAGGCGAATACGCCGGTTTGATGGCTATTCGTGCCTACCACCAATCACGTGGAGACCAACACCGAAATGTGTGTTTGATTCCCGCTTCGGCTCATGGAACCAATCCGGCTTCAGCCGCTATGGCAGGCATGCACATCATTGTGACCAAAACCATGGAGAACGGAAATATTGACGTGGAAGATTTGAGAGCCAAAGCTATCGAACACAAAGACGACCTGTCTTGTTTGATGGTAACCTATCCGTCTACCCACGGTGTATTTGAAAGCGCCATTTGTGAAATCACCCAAATCATTCACGACAATGGTGGTTTGGTATATATGGATGGAGCCAACATGAACGCTCAGGTAGGGTTGACCAATCCGGCGACTATCGGGGCTGACGTGTGTCACCTTAACTTACACAAAACCTTTGCCATTCCTCACGGAGGTGGAGGCCCGGGTGTAGGTCCTATTTGTGTTAACGAAAAATTAGTGCCGTTCTTACCAACCAATCCGGTGCTTCCGGTGGGTGGTGACCAAGCCATTACGGCAATCTCATCTGCCCCTTACGGCTCGGCTTTGGTTTGTTTAATCTCTTACGGCTACATCACCATGTTGGGTGCCGAAGGATTAAAAAGCGCCACCCAATACGCCATCTTAAACGCCAACTATATGAAAGCGCGTTTAGAGCAACACTACCCTATCTTGTATTCAGGAGAAATGGGACGTGCCGCACACGAAATGATTTTAGATTGCCGTGCCTTTGAAGAAAAAGGTATCAAAGTAACCGATATGGCCAAACGTTTAATGGATTACGGTTTCCATGCGCCAACAGTATCCTTCCCGGTAGCGGGCACCTTAATGGTAGAGCCTACCGAGTCAGAAGACCTGGCAGAATTAGACCGTTTCTGCGACGCCATGATTGCCATTCGCAAAGAAATTGAAGCGTCAACCAAAGACGACGCCAATAACATTTTACGAAACGCGCCGCATACCTTAGCGATGATTACCGCCGATACTTGGGAGTTCCCATACACCCGAGAGCAGGCAGCCTTCCCGCTGGAGTACATAGCCGAAAACAAATTCTGGCCAAGCGTACGCCGTGTAGATGAAGCCTATGGCGACCGAAACTTAGTGTGCTCTTGTGCACCGATTGAGGCGTATATGTAAGCGTCAAACCAATAAAAACAAAAAGGTTTCAGGGCAACTTGAAACCTTTTTTTATTTCCGCACCCTAACAAAAGAGCCTGTCAACAATAAATAAATACTACCACTAACCTCAAACAGGTATAAATCAGACAATTTTCAGTACTTTTCTCCGTTGTATAAAAAACAACCCTGACCTCATGATAAAAAGGAACCTCCTCCGAACGGTACTGACGCTGTTCTTTTTGCTACTCTCTTTTCCAAACGGATATCCGTGTAGCATGTATAAGATCACCATCGGAAACAAAACAATAGTCGGAACCAACTTTGATGCCTATTATACCGCTCCCAGAATTTGGTTTGAAAACGCAGTCCAACCCGGCACCTATGGCGCTGCCTTTTCAGGGGGTAGAATAAGCGGTGTTCATGGATTCGCTCCTCAATCGGGGATGAACGAAGCAGGGCTTTCGTTTTCTCGTCTGGCGACCGCCACACCCGAAACAAACATAGTGGACCTGAGTCATAAAAAACCCATTCCCAACGAATGCAGTTATCTCAAAGACATCTTACACACCTGCAAAACCGTAGACGAAGTCAAACGCTATATCAGCCAATACAATCATAGTTTTTTTCTGCAGGATGTATTTATTTACATCGAAAAATCAGGCCGGTACTTAATCGTGGAACCCTATACCATGACGCTTGGTAATGACGCCCATTACGTTTTATCCAATTTCTGTCCCTCGGTGACGGATGCCGCTTACGCCAACAAACTGGACCGTTATCGCAAAGGCGTTGAACTGTTAAATACCAAAGTAGATACGACTCCCGAGTTTTGCAAAGCCCTGTCTGACTCCATGCACGTATGCCGCAAAAAGATAGGAGACGGCACGTTACTCTCCTCTCACTGGGACTTAAAAACCGGAGGTATTACCCTCTACTTCTATCACGATTATAGCAAGGTCCTACACTACAACCTCAAAGAAGAACTGGCCGAAGGCGATCACTTTTTTGAAATCCCTAAACTATTCCCTCCCAATGCGGAATTTCAAAGACTGCTGACCTACCGCGTGCCGCAAAACACCCCTAAGTTGGAATTGTTTTTATTGCTTTGTGGCGGGCTGTTTCTCTTTAGCTCTTTGTACTTTTTAGTCAGCTATATCAGCACCCGAAAAGCAACCAGCCATGCCTGGGTGAAAATAGCCTGGTTTCCTTTGGGAATCCTTATGGCCTTTTACATGTACTCCTTATTCCGAAACGTGGGTATTTTTTACAACCCGGCCCCTTATCAAGATTATATATTTACCATTCAAAACATCATGGCTTACGTACCCTTTCTGGTACTGTGCCTCATCCTCCCGTTAGGTATCGCTAATTGGAAAATCATCCAAACCAAGAGTTGGCCTGTCGTTTCCCAAGTACTGCTTACGGCAAACCATGTCGCCTTGCTTATTTTGATGGGTTGGTTTGCCTATTGGGGGCTTTACACTGTTTTGTAAACGAACGGAAGAAGAATTGTGTTTCACCATCACTCCTTTTTCATCTTCACAAAAAAAACCTCTTATCAGATAAAGTGTTTCAATTTTTCTTACTTTAGGAACTCAAAAGCTGAGTATGGTATCTCTAAAAGAATACAATTAAAAGCGAGCTGAGCATATGCAGAAGTCAGCGGTAATTCATAAAATGATTTTCTTGAATAGAAGCAAATGATAAAAAAACTAATTGAATTTAGAGCGATTCTTATAGTCATAATATGCTTGTTGAGCGTAAAACTTGAAGTTCCTCCATATCATGCATATTATTATAGCGACCCTCCATTTATTCATTACTTCTTGATAATCTGCATTTGCTTTATTATATATTTAATTCCAATAGACAAATTCATTTTTTTTGAAAAGTTAATTTATGCATCAATAATTTCAATTGTTGCGTTAATCGTTGGCGGAAATATTGTTAGTAAAATAATGGAGTTAATATATGGTTATGATACTAATTGGGGCGAATTGAAGTCTCCTGAATTATTAGACAGTATTCTTTTTTATTTAGTTGTGAATCTAACCGGAATTGGAATATTTAAAATCTGGCTTAAATATAGAAAACCGATTTATTAATGAACTACCGCCAACAGGGGCTTTGCGCAACAACTCCATCCTGCTCTGCCAAGAACATAGCCATTTTCAGTTTTCCGCATCACATTTTTTACTAACTTGGTGGCTACTGACGTCAAGCCGAAGTACCTTCTGAGCAATTATCAAAACCACATGTCTAGAACATCCTCTATAATATTACTAATCTTCTTAGTTTCTTGTAAAAATGAAACTTCAAAAAATGTAGATATAATTGAAATTTATACTCCTAAAAAACCTATTGCTTCTTATTTAGGTGAAAGCATAGTTGAATATCCTAACATTTATAATCAATTGTTGCAAGATGCTAAAGGCACCTCTTTTATTGTTGACACCAATATTGTTAAAGTAGATTCAATAACAAAGCAAGTGTACTATGCAAATAAGTTTAAGTCAACTGAAAAAGACTTATCAAACAATCCATTAATAAATTCTTCAGAAATAAAAGGTATAAATTTTGAAACAAATGAAATTGTCTTTTCAGAAAGTGGTTCAAAGAAAATTAGAACCATAAAACAACGTGTAAAATACTGTAATCAATTTATGGTTACTGTGAATAGAAAAAGTATAATAAATGGGTATTTAGTGAACTCCCTTACTTCGAATTATGTCTATGGATATCAAATTCTGTATGTCCCTACAATTAAATTCAAAGAGAAAACTATCGACAATAAAAATCAAGAATACTTTATTGAATATTACTCAAAAGAAAAAGGTCTTTTCAAACCAAATCTTAAAAAGAATACTGAACTATATAAAGCTTTTAAAGACAATAATAAAATTCTAAAATAACTCACCAGCTAACGCGCAAATCCCTTCGCGTAGTCATCCACTAAAACCTCCCCTACACCACCCCCGTAAACCTAATCTGTACCGGGTTAAACGTTTTGCTGTTGCCATAATACTTATCGCCCAGTACGGTGTGGCTGTTCCACACCAGCAACTGTGCTGCCACGATGAGTCGGGTGCCTGCGGGGTACGGCTCGGTCTGTAACGCTATAGTGGTAGGGGCATGCCGTTGCAGTGCAAAACTAAAAACGGTCGTTTGGGCCGTTGCGCCCAAGTCGGGGTGCCAGGAAGCCACCATCAGCACCAATGCACACGAGGTATTCTCCTCGGGCAATAATTTAGCATTCACAGGCGGTACCGCTACCGGAGCCAAGTGCAAACTGCCGTCAGCCACCAACGCAAAAGGAAAGGCCACGGGCACCAACGGTTCCAACGGGCAGGTTTTGTGCAGCTCAAACCCCATCAAATGGCTTAAATCGGCGGTAAATAAGGTATAGTGTTCCTCAACCCCCTGCGGCACATGAAACCCTTTATGCAATACCCCTGCCAGGCGCTGGCTGGTATAGGGATGGGTTCCTAAGACCAACAACGGTTGAAACGCCTGTCGTATGGCCTGCGATTGGGTCATCGCATATTTAAAATCGACGGAACTGGCACGGGTACCCTTACTTTGTTTGGGGTGGATTGGGCGGGTTTGTACTATCGTTTTACCGTTCAGGTTACGTACATACAAGGGTCCGATAAGCCCCTGCAATTGCTGTTTGTGATGTAAATTGGCCATACTCGATTCGATTTTAGTTCAACTACTAATCCTTTTTACCCGCCGTATAATTCGGGCTCCTACTTCATGTACTACATAAACCATGCCGCTCTTATTCATGGTGTGTTCCATTTGCGTACGGGTTCTGTGCGGGATGTGTCCGTATAAAACCCTATTTTCATCGCACACACATCGCACACACATCGGACACACATCGGACACATATCGGACACACTCCGAAGAAAACCAGAATCCTTTCGTTTTGAAACACGACGGTATCAGCAACTTTTTTGGTTGCCTGACGGGATGCGTTGCGAAATAACGGCGAGGGGTTCCAGGATTGTAAAGCAAGGGTAATAACTATCCGGTGACGGAACCGTCCAAGGCAATCGGGATGCTGTTACGTTTGGGGTACCCTAACCTAAGGATAAGACTTCGCGTTGCCATGAGCAGGGATAGTGAACCCTCTTATTTGGCTTTAAAATCCTGATTGCTGTAAGGAGGTGTATCGGGGACTTTAACCACATTAAACTCAAAATGTACCGTTTCATGGCAGTGGTTACAGGTATTCGTCAGGGTGGTATAGCTGCGGTCAAACGCCACCTTGTTTTGTTGTTGGATGGCACGATTGACACTGTCGAGTGCCGGTTCTATCATCGGCATCCATTGACTTTCTTTTCGTTCGGTTTGGTATTTTTTGATATTGTCTACCGCTTCCATGATTTCGTGTATTTCAAAGTCGGCCAACTTCCAATTCTTATGCTGACCGGCAAACCACAACTTGTTGTGGTGTACCTGTATACTGCTCATAAATTCTCCGAAACCCGGCTTGTAGGCATTGGCCCGCAGACTGTCTACCTCTTTTTGCAAGGCTGCTGTGTTGCTGCCTTGTTGCCGGCAGGAAACCAATCCGAAGAGCAGCAGGAGTAAAAAGATCTTTTTCATGTTGTCGCTTTTAAAAATGAATGCAAACCTATAGAGACCCATTCAAAGGTAACACTTTTAGACATAGAAATATCGGGGAACATTATAGTTATTGGCTTCAGCCAACACGAAACAATGCTGTTGCCGTTCCCGGTCTATCCGCTGTTTTTGGTTATTTTTACCCCAAACAACACTGCCTTCCTCCCGATTAGAAAACCGTACATACCCGTTTGAGTCGGTTTCGGGTATTTTTAGTTAAAACTGACTTTCATCAGGTATTAAAACGAGAGAGAAGGTTACTTTTGTTATCAAATAATAAAAATGCAAGACATCCAAACCCAAGACGATTTGTATTTACTCGTCGATGAATTTTATAAAAAGCTGTTAGCTGATGATGCCATCAGCTATATTTTTACCGAGGTAGTCAAAATAAAACTGGAAGAACATTTGCCGATATTGGTGACTTTTTGGTCGCAGGCTATTTTAGGCACCGGCGGTTATACGAAGAACCTAACACAAATTCATTTGGATGTTAATGCCCAATCGTATCTGTCTCCGGAGTTGTTTAAAATATGGCTGCATCATTTTTATGCTGCGGTAGATGAAAACTTCCAAGGGCCCAAAGCGGAACAAATCAAAACCCAGGCCCTGAGTATCGGAACCATTATGCAGATTAAAATTGCGCAGCAAAAAGACAATTAATTACGGCATCAGTAATTATAGGTTGTATTTTTTAAATTATTCATAATAGTTCTCTGTTTCTTGCAAATTACTAGGTCAGTAATTATTTTTATTAATAATTTAACATCAAAATAGCATTCACAATGAATATCAAGATAACCGGTTCAGGAAGTTATATTCCAACAGAAATAGTTTCCAATAAGGATTTTGCACAGCATGTTTTTTTGAATGATGACGGCACCCCCTTTCCGCTTCCGAATGAAGTGATTACCGAAAAATTCTATGATATTACCGGTATTGAAGAACGCCGTTATGTTTCTGATGATTTATTGACCTCGGATATTGCGACCCTGGCCGCTAAAAAAGCCATTGAAGATGCCGGCATTGATCCGGAAACATTGGATTACATCATTTTTGCGCACAACTTCGGCAACGTCAAAAAAGGCGCCATCCAAACGGATTTGTTGCCTAGTTTGGCTACCCGTGTCAAGTTTGATTTACGGATTAAGAATCCCAAGTGTGTGGCCTATGACATGCTCTTTGGTTGCCCGGGCTGGGTAGAAGGCGTGATACAGGCGCAGGCTTTTATCAAGGCCGGCATGGCAAAACGCTGTTTGGTTATCGGGGCGGAGACGCTTTCACGCGTGGTGGATATGCACGACCGCGACAGTATGATTTATTCTGACGGTGCGGGAGCTACCATTATTGAAGCTACCGAAGAAGCCGGTGGCATACTGGCACACGAAACGGCTACCTTCACGTATGATGAGGCCTACTATTTATTTTTCGGCAACTCTTTCAATAAAACCCACGACCCTGATGTGCGTTACATTAAGATGCACGGGCGCAAGATATACGAATTTGCTTTGAGTCAGGTCCCGAAAGCCATGGCTGCCTGTTTGGATAAAAGTGGTGTAGCCATACAGGATGTGAAAAAAATTCTCATCCATCAGGCCAATGAAAAAATGGACGAAGCCATCATACAACGTTTTTACAAGCTCTATAAAGAAACCCCTCCCGAAGGTATTATGCCTATGAGTATTCACAAATTGGGGAATTCCAGTGTGGCTACCGTGCCTACTTTGTATGATTTGTTGGTGCGAGGACAAATAGAGAACCAAAGTTTACACAAAGGAGATATCATACTGTTTGCTTCTGTCGGATCGGGAATGAATGTGAATGCTATCGTGTATAAAATGTAATAAACTTTGTAACTTCGCGCCCATAACTTTGCATTCATACCCATGTACGAGAAAACATATCCCAGCAAGCGTTTTACCTTAACGTTGGCTTTCCTGAAGAAACACATTCAACCCTCTGAAATTATATTCGACTTGGGTGTGCCCAATCCGTTTTCCAAAATCATGGAAGAGAACGGCTATACCGTAATCAACACCAAAGGGGAAGATTTGGACAATGACCAGTCAGCCCTGCAACAGGAACGCTATGATGTCTTTACCGGTTTTGAGATTTTCGAACACCTGCTCAATCCGTATACCGTACTAGAGAACGTGAAGGCCGACAAGCTTTTAATCTCGATACCGCTGCGTTTATGGTTTTCCGAGGCCTACCGAAGCAAAACAGACCCATGGGACCGCCATTATCACGAGTTTGAAGATTGGCAGTTGGATTGGCTACTGGAAAAAACCGGCTGGAAGATTATAGACCGTCAAAAGTTTACCCACCCGGTAAAGAAATTAGGTTTCCGTCCGTTATTGCGCTATTTCACTCCCCGATATTATATGGTATACGCCGAAAAAGTAAAATAAGACTCCGGCAGCTCTTCATACAACCATCATTTTGATGGTTTTTTTTATGCCTTTTCAATTCGGCACAGTACCACTTTGGTATTTTTCAGCAATACAAAATCCACTTTGGGCTCCGTTGTTAACAAATTATAAGAAAACATCCTTAAATGTTAATTTATTGAAAATATCGTAATGATGTTAAAATGGTTTTTTAAGTCAAAAAAACATGATTTTCATCCACTTACAAAAAAGGGTTCTTGTAAGTTTTATATATTAAAAAACCTTACTTTAGCACAAAAAAGATGTATTTCATCGATTTTATTTGTCATTTAATCGATAATTCTACTATGTTTGACTCGAAATAAAACATAACCCTTAAATCTATTATTTATGAAAAAATTAGTTACCCTTTCGATGTTGACTGTAGTAAGTTTCTCTTTTGGTCAAAAAATGTTTATTGTTAAATCTGATGAAAAATTCGGAATTATTAATGAGTCGGGAATTGAAATTGTTCCGCCAAAATATACTTCGATTGACGAGTTTGACAAAATGCATCCCAACTGGGCCAAAGTGGAATCTGCAAGCCTTTTTGGTTTTGTCGATAAGAACGGAAAAATTGTGGTAGAACCCAAATACCAAACCATCGAAAGTTATGATGCCTATAATGCCGGCTGGGCTTTAGTAGTAAAAGACGGCAAGTACGGTTTTATGAACGAAGCCGGAAAGGAAGTTGTGCCTCCTATTTATGATAAAATAGGCACTTTTGGAGAGTATTCCAAAGAGTGGGCACTGGTAGAAAGTCAAGGTTTGAAAGGCTTTATCGATAAAGAAGGTAATGTGGTGGTACCGGTAAAATATGTGGAGGTTTCTAAATTTGATGATGTTCGAAAAAACTGGGCTTTGGTAAAAGACCGCAAAGAAAAACTGGGCTTTATTGATAAAACAGGAAAAGAAGTGATTCCGGTAATTTACGATAACATTGAGGCTTTCACTAAAAAGAAACCAACCGATTTAGCCAATGCAGAATAATTAGATTGTTTTTATATACTTCATGTTTGGAAAGGATTTCTCTAGAGAAATCCTTTTTTTATGCACTCAAATTTCTATTTTTACGGGCATTAAGTCAAGACCTCAATGAACTACTATATTGTCATTCCGTCACACAACGAAGAAAAATTCATCCGCCTCACACTCCAATCTATAGTGGAGCAAACCGTTTTACCCAAAAAGGTGGTGGTGGTGAACGACCATTCAACGGATGACACTGCCGCTATAGTAGCGTCGTTTGCTACAGCCTATCCGTTCATTTCGTTGGTCAACAAAATATCGGATGCCATTCATTTGCCGGGCAGCAAAGTCATACAGGCCTTTCAGAAAGGATTGGAAACGCTGGACGAGGAATATGATATTATCGTAAAAGCCGATGCCGATTTGATTTTCCCACCGGATTATTTTGAGACCATCATAACCCATTTTCAATCCGATGACCGCATCGGTATGGCAGGTGGTTTTGCTTACATTGAGAAAAACGGCGAGTGGATTTTAGAAAACCTTACCGACAAAGACCACATTCGGGGTGCTTTTAAAGCCTACCGAAAAGAAACATTCCAACAAATCGGAGGCCTCAAACCGGCGATGGGTTGGGATACCGTAGATGAATTACTTTGCAAATTCTACAACTGGAAAGTGGTAACCGATCAGCGTTTGCAGGTCAAGCATTTGAAACCAACGGGGGCGAGTTACAACAAAGCCAGCCGTTACAAGCAGGGAGAAGCTTTTTACTGTTTGGGGTATGGTTTTATCATTACCGCTATTGCCTCTTTAAAACTGGCCATGAGAAAAGGCAAACCCTTATTGTTCATCGATTACCTCAGCGGATTTTGGAAAGCCAAAGCAGTCAAAAAAACGCTTTTAGTAACTACAGCGCAAGCCCGATTCATTCGAAAGTACCGCTGGAAAAAGATGAGGGAAAAGCTGTTCTAACGCTAAAAAATGCCCAATACATAACTCATAACTGCTTCGCCAATTCAAAAAATAAAAGGAATTATTTTCTTCGGGTCATAACTTCTCCCTATTTTTGACGATATTTTAAAAACTATGATGTTAGTTCGCTATTTGTCGCAAATAGGAAAATATTTCTTGATGCTGAAAGAAGTCTTCAACAAACCCACCAGGTGGTCGGTTATGAGACAACTCATCTTCAAAGAAATTGACGATTTGATTATAGATTCCCTTGGCATTGTTTGTTTCATTTCGTTCTTCGTAGGAGGAGTAGTTTCTATACAAACGGCGTTGAACTTAACCAATCCGCTGATTCCGAAATACCTCATAGGATTTGCCACCCGACAATCCGTAATCTTAGAATTCGCCCCTACCTTTATCTCCATCATCATGGCCGGAAAGATGGGCTCATTTATTACCTCCAGCATAGGAACCATGCGCGTTACCGAGCAAATAGACGCACTGGAAGTTATGGGAGTGAACTCCTTAAACTATCTGGTCTTTCCTAAATTGATTGCGCTGCTCTTGTATCCTTTTGTCATCGGCATTAGTATGTTTTTAGGGATTTTGGGCGGATGGATGGCGGCCGTTTACGGTGGCTTTGCATCCAGCAATGATTTTATCGTGGGAATCCAACAGGAATTCATTCCGTTTCACATTACATACGCCTTTATTAAGACCTTTGTTTTTGCCTTTATCTTAGCCACTATCCCGTCCTTTCACGGGTATTATATGAAAGGCGGAGCACTCGAAGTGGGGAAAGCCAGTACCGTTTCCTTTGTATGGACAGCAGTCACCATCATTTTGTCCAATTATATATTAACCCAATTATTATTGACCTAATGATAGAAGTTAAAAATGTTGAAAAATCATTTGGAGATGCCAAGGTATTAAAAGGAATTTCCACCGTATTCGAAACCGGAAAAACCAACCTCATCATTGGACAGAGTGGTTCGGGAAAAACGGTATTACTCAAAAGTTTGTTGGGCATTCACACCCCGGACAAAGGAACCATTTCGTTTGACGGAAGGATCTATTCTAACTTAACAGATGATGAAAGACGGGCGCTACGAACCGAAATTGGAATGGTGTTTCAGGGCAGTGCCCTATTTGACAGTATGACGGTAGAAGAGAATGTTGGGTTTCCGTTGAAGATGTTTACCAAAAAAACCGATGCCGAAATTAAAGAGCGCGTGGATTTTGTAATTGACCGTGTGGATTTAAAAAATGCCCACCATAAAAAGCCTTCTGAACTTTCGGGAGGAATGCAAAAAAGGGTGGCTATTGCCCGTGCCATTGTAAACAACCCGAAATACCTTTTTTGTGACGAACCCAACTCGGGACTCGATCCTAAAACAGCCATTATTATTGACAATCTGATTCACGAAATTACCGTAGAGTACAACATCACTACCGTAATTAACACCCACGATATGAACTCGGTGATGGAAATCGGGGAACGAATTATATTCCTCAAAGGGGGCGTTTTGGCCTGGGAAGGTACCAAAAAAGAGATTTTCAAAACCGACAATGAAGCCGTTACCGATTTTGTTTATTCTTCCAACTTATTTAAAAAAATCAGGAAAGCACAAAATAAGGAAGACCTTTAAATCATCCTTTGGCAATAAATACCCAACCTACCTTCGTCTCTTGACTTTTTAGTTTGATATAGTAGTAATAGGTCGAGTCCGGCAGCGCATCGCCATGGTTGTTTTGCCCGTGCCATTCATTGGTATAGCCGTCTTTCTCATATACTTTTCGTCCCCAACGACTGTAAATTTCCAGACGTTCTACCTCTAAACCCGACAAATTAAAGCTGTCATTGGCTCCGTCACCATTGGGTGTAATTACATTCGGCACTTCACAAAAAGTATATGAAATCGGAATGCTGTTCGTACGGTCACAACCACCGGTATCCGTAACGGTAAGGGTATAATTCCCCGTTGGCAATTGGGTAATATCAATTGGATTCACATGAGCAGCATAGTTATCAGGACCCGACCAGGAGTACGTAACCAAGTCCACATCGAAGGAATCATCTACCGGTACTGCCGTAACGATATAGCGCCCTCCACTGCACTGCGCTTCCAAAACAAATTGGGGTTGTGGTTGAACCACTACTTCCACGGAACCGGACTCTGAAACACAATTCGACTTCGTTGCTTTAACCGTATAAGTTCCGTTATCCGTCGGAGAAGCATTGGCAATGGTAGGATTTTGACCGGTAGCGCTAAAGTTGTTAGGTCCTGTCCATTGATAACTTACCCCCGGAACAGGGGTCACCGCCAAATTGATATCCTGTCCACTGCAAATCAGCGGAAGCGTACCCACTATAGGAGCCTCCGGAATTTCCTTGATGGTAACCGTAACTATGGCTTCATCCGTAAGGTTGCAATTACCGGTTACTTTGTATCTAAATTGATATACGCCGGTGGCCGCGGTAGCCGAATTCCAATCTGAACCGTTTATGGTAGTATTATTGCTAATTACCGTCCATGTCCCATCAGTATCATAAGCTCCGGAGAGTAACGTAAACAAATTAAGTCCCGGCTTCCCTTCGCAGTAGGCTACTGCATTTCCTGCTCCGGCTTCAGGGTTAAATCCGTCCGGACTGATAGTATAACTCAATTGGGTATTGAGGCAGGAAGCGCTATTTCCGGCATAGGTAATCCGAACGGTATAGGTTCCGGCACCCACAGTCGGATTAAAATTCGGGAAGTTCAATACATTCGAAGTGCTGAGAATTACCGAAGGGTTGTTGGTATTCCACCATTGATACGTCAGAAAGCTGAAATTAGGTACGGATAAAGAACCCGATTGGTTGAGGCAAAAATCAGTGGCTAGAATTACCAACGGATTCTGTACGTTGACTTCCAAAACACTGTTAACGATATTACCGCAAAAATCAATCACCTGAAAGGTATACACGGCCGCCGTTAAATTGGTAAACAAATTGGAAGTTCCGTTATTGATGACAAAAGGGGCTCCGTTTTTAGTGGTAATTTTATAGGTCAACGGACCAAAACCCGTGGCATCCACTAGTACGTCAAACGTACCATTACACGCCACACTTTCCACTCCTAAAATCTGCGGTTGCCCATTGGTTTGAAATTCATTAATGACTTTAAAACAGTAACTCGTCCCTAAAATTCCCGGCACATAAACCGGTTGTACCTTCACTACCCTGAACTGCCCCGCATAGGATAGGTTCAGGTTTAAAGTATTATTGGTTAGCGCTATGGCATTCATGGCACTTGGGATGTTGCTCCCTTGCAATGCCCCGTTTTCCGGATGTCCCCAATCGTTGCTGGCCGCATAATACTTTTGAAGCCAAAATGTAGTCTCTGCTGTACTACTACTGGTATGATGCAGGTCTAAATTAAACGATCCACAGTTCTGAATCGCGTTTACCGTTGAAGTTTCCGTTACTACCGGAACAATAACATTGAGAGGATTTGTAATCCCGCAAGAATTAGTGGTCGTAAAAGTGTAGGTTCCTGTCGGAAGGCCGGCCAGATTTAAATTATTGGCAATGACCTCAGAAGTCAAAACCTGTGGCACTGTTCCCGAATAGGTTGCCGGAGCATTAGTTAATGTTATAGCATTCAATTCACCGTTAATGTTCAGGGTATTGGTATTGGCACAGTCCGGCAGAACAGTATAGCCCGGCGCAGTAACCGTTGTTGCAATAACCCCGGTCAAAGTCCTTGGATTCCCACAACTGTCCAACACATTACAAGTATAGGATCCGGAAGGAATATTGGTCAAAACCGCAGTGCCGGCGGAATTGATGGTTGAGGTAAAATCATAAGGCAATACCCCTGTATATCCGGTTGGTGCGGTAACCAAAACTATTTGACTTACATTAAGAAATGCCAAAGAACCGGAACTACAACTCACGCCATAGGCAAAAGAATAAGGTTCATTAGGTGTGGCGGCTTGAATTATAATCGTAAGGGTTTCGGATTGCCCACACACATTAACGGTCTGGAAAACATAAGTCCCCACTCCTAAAGGCTGAGTCGTGAATTGATTTTCTGTAATCTGACTGGTAAAATTCTGAGGGAGTGGATTGGGATAACCTGCCGGCGCACTTGTCAGAATTAAACTGGTAATGGGAGCAAACTTTATCTTTTTGGTCGTACAGCTCACATTGATTAACGTGGACGTGACAGAATTGCTGATATTATTCACCACCCCTGAAACGGTATAAGAAACACCGCAGCCATCTGTAATTACAAAAGAATAATTATAGGGTTGTGGTGTAAACAAAGTGTTGGTGGCTGAAAAATTGTTTCCGGCAGAAATCGTAGTTGGGATTACCACAGGACTCCCCGAAGGAGGAGTAATCGTCAGGACAACCTGCAAGGGATATTTCACTATTCCATTAGGAGCGGGAGCCAATGTGCTAAACGTAAATCCCATCGTCACGGAATTACAACCGGCTAAACCGGGTGGCACCCCTATAAAAACTAAAGCCGGATTTTTACTCACCACGGTATAGGTTTGCACCACGCCTTCTCCACAATTGTCTATGACCCTAATGGTATATTGACCGGCAGTCAAATTCGAAAAAACATTAGAGGTCTGAGGAGGTCTTATTATCGGGCCGGCGGTAATTTCATAAGATAGAACCGTTCCCGAAACCGGTGTAATCGTAATCGAGGCATCATTCCCGCAAATTTCATAGGTACTCGATACCTGATACGTCAAATCGACGGTCAAATCTGAAATAGTAACCCATTGTTGCTGGATTCCTGATTCACTTCCTAAAGTTTGGGTGGCAATAATCAAATAATCTCCCGAGATTAGCCCGGTATAACTATTGGTCCCTACAACAGCAATGGGAGTTTCGGTATTGGGCAATCGGTATATCGCGTAGGTAATAGAGGCACCTGCCGTAGTGTTAGACGCTGAAAAACTCAGCGTTCCATTGGCCGTACAGGTTTCATCGGTATGATTGACTGTTAAGGTGAAATTGGACAACTGTCCGTAGCTCATTTTCGAGAATAGGAGAAACAGGAAAAGAAGCTGAAGTTGTTGACAAAGCTTTTTACTCATGGCAGGGTTCTTTTAAATAGCACTACCAAAGTACAAAAAATAAATTTAAATATGTAAAATCTTATTTTTATATAAAAAAAAAGGAGCTTAGCAGCTCCTCATCCGGTTATAAATCATTGGCCAGGGCCGTGATTCGCTTGATGTCCTGTTCTTTACTTTTCGGGTAAATTAATAAAACACCTTCTTTGTCAACAATAATGTAATCGTGTAATCCATCGATAACAATGAGCTTGTTGGCATCGGAACGCACGATGTTATTAGACGCATTTTCCATTACTACTTTGGCATTCATCACCGCGTTGTTATTTTCGTCTTTGTCTAATTTTTCATGAAGCTGTCCCCAGGTTCCCAAATCATTCCAATCAAAAGTAGCCGGTAAAACATATACGTTTTCCGCATGCTCCAAAATAGCATAATCAATAGAAATGTTTTCTGCCTTGGCGTAGTTATCGTTGATGAATTGCTTTTCAGCCGAAGTATTATAAGCGGTCAATCCTTGCTGAAACAAAGCATTCATTTGGGGTTGAAACTTTTCAAAGGCTTCAGTAATCGATTGAGCGCTCCAAATAAAGATTCCGCCATTCCAAAGGAAATTCCCGGCTTCCAAAAATGCTTTGGCCGTCTCATAATTAGGCTTTTCACGAAACTGGTTTACTTTTTTTATGGGATTGGCATCGGTTTTATCAAACTCTATATATCCAAAACCGGTATTGGGAAAGGTGGGTTGAATGCCCAAAGTCATCAATGCCTTTTCCTTTTGACAAAAATCAAAACACTGTTGCAGATTTTGGCTGAAAGCCTGTTCGTCCTCAATCCAGTGGTCACTAGGGGCCACTACCATCAGAGCATCGGGATTCATTTTCTGAATTTTCAATGAAGCATAAAGTATGCAAGGCGCCGTATTGCGCATAGCGGGTTCCAACAACACTTGCTCCTGCTTCACCATAGGCAATTGTTCCAAAACCAAATCATTATACCGTTCATTAGTCAAAATAAAGATATTTTCTACCGGAATTAATTGAGACAGACGACTAAAGGTTTTTTGAATCAAAGTACTTCCCGAGCCCAACATATCGTGAAACTGTTTGGGAAAATCGGTAGTGCTCACCGGCCAAAAGCGGGAACCTACTCCCCCGGCCATCAATATGGCGTAATAGTTTTTATTCATCGGTATAAGTTGCTAAGCTACCGGGTAGCCAAGTTTCGGAATTTATTAATTACAGCTGCAAAGATATTCATTATTAAGAACAATTGGAAGCATGCCAATGCCAGTAGAGCAATTATCAAATAGCCATTGTAATCGATTGGGTGCAATAAATTGTTTGGATTCTTTAAATCAACCGGAAGCCGGTTAAGGTAGTTGAGCGTTAGGATAGCAACAGCCGATAGCAGCGTCCCCAAAACGTGGAACAAAACAAGTCCTTTTTTCAGCAGAAGCTTCAGCCCTTCAACCAATTGATAAATCAAAAAGACTACGGCCAACACTAAGGACAGTATTACATAAAAGTGGCTATTCGCAACAACATAATAGGTAGCACCTACATTGATAGCAACAGTTTCTTTGGAGGCAACAAAACTCAAGGCCATAACGATAACAGCCAAAAAAAACAACAAATAATAGGGTTTTGATTTTAACATACTTATCCTGGAATTATTTCCACCTCAGCATTGGCATTAAACAAATAAAGCCTGCCGCTACTTACTTCCAAACATTCGTAACGTTTCACCCGCAAGCCTTTCTTTTGAAAAACCCTTCCGTTCTTAATTCGGAACAAACTCCCACTGGGCACTTCATGGACAAAATGAATGTCCGGTTTGCGTTCGTCAAATTGTTTCAGGGCAAAAGCCAAACGAGCATCGGTATCACTGCTGGCGGTGGGGTTTCGGAAATGATTGGCTACCAAAGGCAATACCGAATGCGGAAAAATCTCCGGACGAATGAAAGGCACCATCAGCCGTTGAAAGGTGTGTTTCCACTCGTTGCCGTGCGGTTTAATCATCTTACCATACTTTTCATAGGCGACCAGATGCGCTATCTCGTGCACCAAAGTAATCAGGAAACGGTATTTGTTCAGATTGGCATTTACCGTGATTTCGTGCTTTCCTCCTACGGCTCTCCGGTAATCACCATGACGGGTTTGGCGTTCATTGACAATTTTAAGGTGCACCGAATTGGTTTTGATTAATTCAAAGCACAACGTCACCGCATGTTCCGGCAGATATTTCGCCAACACCTCACTCATAATCCGCTACGGAGTTGAAGAACTCACCTGAATTATTTTACCGTTATGAAATTTATTTCCGTTCAACGCAAAATTGAAAATATAACCTGCCATCTCTTTGGCTGAAAGCGGGGCTTCATACCCCGGAAAGGCTTCCTGTAGCATTTCCGTATTCACAGCACCCAAAGCCAGTACATTAAAAGCAATGCCTTGTTCTTTATATTCTTCGGCCAATAATTCCGACAGGGTAATCACAGCTCCTTTGCTCGAACTGTAGGCTGCCAGTCCGGCAAACTTCATGCTGCCTTGTACTCCGCCCATTGAGCTGATGGAAACCACATGACTCCCTTTTTGAAGGTAAGGCAAACAAGTACGGGTTAAATTGGCCACGCCGAACACATTGACTTTATATACCTTTTCAAAATCCTGTTGGGTTAGCTGCGCAAAAGGCTTATTGACCAAACTGCCTGCGTTATGAATGATAATATCGACGCTTTTCCAAGAGGACGAAAGCACGTTTTCTACCAAAGCCAAATCAGCTTCTTTGGTTAAATCTACGGAAAGACTGGTAATATTCGGATTGCCGACAAAGGCTTGCGGAATGGTGCGCGAAAGGGCTAAAACCTGATGGCCGGCTTCAGCAAACTGTAGTGCCAGTTCATAGCCGATACCACGCGAGGTTCCTGTGATAATGATGTGTTTCATTTTGGTGTTTCTTGTCGTAAAGATACTAAAAGTCCCGAAATGAAATCAGTTCTTGTATTTTAGATACAACTTCCCCGTTTGTATAATTCCAAACCCTAAAAAGACCAGCGGAATAATCAGCGGCATCAAGTAACGGGAGCACAAATCAACGCTGCCCGCAAAATAATGCAAGGCGACAATCAGAACCAACATCCCGAAAAAGGTCCCAACCAGAGTGCCCACGATATAAAAATATTTACGCCCTCCCGAGACTTCAATATGGTTTTCGTTCAACAGGTACAGATTCCATCCGGCCCAAAACGGGAGCTGCATAAAATTGAGACAGTTCAATACTATTCCCAAAATGAAAGGAGCCAAATGAAACGTTATGGAATGACCGGTTTTTGAATTGGAACCGAAATAAAATACGAAGGCCAAAACAAACATAAACAGGATGGAAAACACTTCAATGAATCGGGTCAACTTGCTGTTGGTGGTCAGTTGACGCGCAAAAAGCAGGGTGCCGTAAATCACAAAACACTCTATACACACCACTCCCAACAGGTACAAAACAGTTGGAGTTCCGCCTGATTTTTCAAATACCTGAAAGCCGACCACATTCAAATACCCCAGCGGAACAGAGCCGACAAAACTGACCAGAAAACCGATTGCCGTGTTTTTTAGGGATTGCATTGGAAGTATCTGGTTAGAAGTTGATGATTCTTTGGAATTGTCGATGGTGAAGGTGGTACTGCTCCATCCCCTTTTTGTGCGGCAGATAGGAATAACCTCTTTGGTGATTGGCCACACTAATGCGGAACATATAACCAATATGCCGCGCCAGTTCTTTCCACGCAAAAAACAAAGAATGCTTGGGATCATAGATGTGTGTCGGCTCACTCGCGGCTCCATTGAGCTCTACTATGGCAAAGTTTTTCCCTCGCTCCAATTCCTCCCAAGTGTGGTACATCAAGTCCATGCGACCAAAATAAAACCCGTCTATCTGCAGACACAAGGCATCTATGACCTGAGTCAATTCGGGCGAAATCAAATGACTGCAATCTAAGAATTTGGCCCCGCGGGCATGATTGCCATAGGGAACGAGATTGCGCTTTTCACCCGGAGCCAAAACAATCTTGAGTTGTGACCCGTATTCTCTCTGCAGTACTTTCAACTGCAACGCGTAGCGCGGATTGGCTTTGAGCAACTCTTCTATTGTAGACAGGCCGTCTCCGGTTATGATGAGAAACTCTTTGGCCACTATACCGGTTATTCTGCCATGGGCTTCATGAGGAAATCGGACGTAAAAGATGCCGACTTCGTTTTCATACGGAATCAAAGCCTGTACCAAATAATCAAAATCGGCCTTGCTGTGGTAGGTTTTCAGTTCTTCCAATGTATTGATTTTTTTAACGGCTGAACCGCGTAACCCAATATCAGGTTTGGCAATCAAAGGAAACGGAATTCCTGCGTTTTCCAGTATACTATTGACCGCATCAAAGGACACGGCTTGCTTTACCAATCTGGTTTTCGGGTAGTACTGCGGGGGAATCAAATCATAGATTTCCTTTTTGCTGTCCATCATAAACCCTCCGTTGCGCATCGTGGGATTGCAGGTATTGAAAAAGAATAACGTACGGGCTTTGAGCGCATAAAATGCCCACAGAAAGTAAATGGGAAAGTATACCATCTGAAATGGCCAGTATTCCCAATGGAAGAGTTTATGGAAGAAGAGTTTCAAGTGAATTATGATTTATACGTTGTGAATTAGGTATTCTTCAGACCGAGATGAAAGTATTGGTATATTCTTTTTCATTGATTAAATCCGCGTAATGCAGGATTACTTTATTCGCTTCAATAACCGTTTGGGTGATACTAACTGTTTTGAGTTTTCCTTTGCGGTTGATGACCAAACCATGTTCGGTATTGTCTTCCTCGGTATAGCGATGAAAGCCAAAGAGCTCTTCTTCGGTTGCATGGGGATGGTTCAATATAAAATCAGCAAACCATTGGGCTCTTTCCGCTCTGATTTCTTTGCTGTATAAAGTAGATGAGGACCAGATATGATGCTTTGCCGTATCTAAAGTCAGCGTTTCTTTTTCCAGTTCATTCCAGCGCAACTGATATAATTTTTGCTGTTCAAAAAGCACCAGCGTAAAAGGTTCAATGCCACTCAAATCAATTTGTTTCCAGCCTTCCAAAGGCGAATCATTTTCCATCAGTTCCAACACTACGAGGCCACGGCTTTGGCGGTAGCTTTCTTTCACCTCATGTTTTTCTGAGGCTCCGTTGAGCAGAACCACTACATTGGAACGTTCATCAATGGCGTACCAGGTACCTCCGGCTTGGCTGTCTTTGGGAAAAATTACCTGTTTGTTGTTGAGGCAATAGTTTTTGGGTGCTACCGCATGGGGCCGCACCGTTTTTTCATCGCGGTTGGACGTGATGACAAACTTGCCGTTGGCGTTTACAAAACTTACTGTGCACATTGTTTTCGGTATTCAATAGTGGAACGCGCTACACCGAAATTTTCGTCAACCTCAACGGTCTGCAATTGCAGAATGGCCACTTTTATCAGCGCCTGGTGGTGGATGCAATGTTCTAAATTATACAACAATTCGCGGTGGTAATTGGTAGCGATACAAAGTGCTTCACCGTCTATTTCCTGTTGCAATTGCAGGTCTTTATTCGGTTTATCCAGAGTCTTGAGGACAGCACTGATGCTTTTTTGGGCAAAAATCCGATCGGTTTGGACACGAAAGTCCCGTTGGCGGCTGTCATAATTAACTACTCCACCGGCGTATTGTTGAACCAAACATTGAAAAAGTTCAATAATATGTCGGGTATGCGCCCCGATGGTAGCATTACTCAAATCGGGGCAAGGATAGCAATAGTCTGCATCCGAAAGTTGCACGAGCATATCCGTCAACTCGTTTAGTGTTTTATGAATAGCGGGAGTGAGCATACTTTGTTTTTTTAAAGATTAGTGTGTTAACTGCAATTTCTGTCCGGAAAAAGAGGATTACCATTTGAATCGCAATACATCCGGTATTTTATCTCGTTGACGGTATACTAAAATCAGGCAACAGCCAAACGTAATCAGTGCCAAAGCAAACAAGGTGCCGCCGTCATGTTGTACAATAATACCCAACACGAACAAGTGCGATACAATCGCTCCGGTCATAGTGCCAAGACCCAGCAAAGCACCCAGCAGTGTTGTTCTAGGAATTAAAATCAGTACCGAGGCAATCAGTTCCACTACCCCCGAGCCTATCCTCCCGAAAGGTTCTATTCCCAGTTTGGAAAAAATATACACACTTTCTTCCGCTCCCGTAAATTTAAAAAATAATGTCTGAATCAGGATGACTACTGCGGTGAGTTTTACAATCCAAAGGAATATTGGGCTTTTCATCAGTTCTGAGTATTTAGTTTTTTCCAGTTGGCATCAGCTTTTTTCTTCAGGTTGGTTTCGTCTTTGTTCCAATCTTTGAGCGTGTTGTTGAAATACGCATTGTAGAACAAATAGAGCTTTCCGTCCAAAATTTTAAAAGTCTCCGGATTCACTTCCACCTTTTTCCCATAGTCGCCCATGGCAAAAGCACACCAGCCACCATACTGCGGTTCGTAACCAGCCGGGTTTTTGACAAAAGCAGCCTTATTGGCTTCCGATGAAAAATAATACGTAATCCCTTCATAGGTGGTCGCTAGTTCCTTTTGTCCCTTAATGGCTTTCTTTTGGGTAAAATACGCCACCGGGTCATATCCCTGCAAAGCCAGTTTGTGATCTAAATTGAATTGTGCGCCACGATTGTTTTGAGCCCAACCTGTTGCGGCAAAAAAGGCTATCCATACAATAATCAGTTGTTTTTTCATGATACGTTATTTTAGTTTTACTGTTTTGATAAAGCAAAAGTAGTATCGGCTGAAAAAGCGAAATGTCGGGTAGTTTACATTGGAGCGTAAAAAACAGAAAAATTAATTTTATGCTAATAGCAGTCAAGAGCATTATAAAAACTAAGGCAGTTTTTATTAAATACAAGTACAGTTTTTATCAAAAACTAACACAGTTTTTGTTTCATAAGGCATTAGAGTACCCGTAAAACCGTTGCAAGCTTGCCTTCTCTCAGGGAAGTATTGTTTTTACCGAAAGCCTTTTTTACAACCAGGCTATACTGTCCCTGTGGCAAATGATTCGGGATGCTGAAAAGCAATTTTCGGGGGTGCAGGGTGGCAAAAACCGTGACCGCATACTGTTCTTGAGCAGCTGAAACAAAGAACAGCCCCTCTGATGGGTTGTTTTTGTCAAATTTTAAATGATTGCCTACTATCGTCCCTATCCCTCCGGGTGACAGCAGGTCATTATCGGTTTGGGTCAACACATCTGTAAAAGCACTTAATATAGGCACCGTCAATGGCTTACTGAACTTTACAACCGCTGCTTTTTTAATGTTCTTTTTTATTAAAATTCCGGCCGATGTGGCAGCTTTCAGCGCATGACGTGTCGCGTCAAAACTATCGGTTGCCTCTGTAAAACGTCCCAAAATGCTGGGTTTTATATTCACTATCGGCAAGTTGACATGATTGCCTTCCTGTACTTGCTGTGCGACCACTTCAAAAAAAAGATGGAGGGAAGCCAATATATCGGCTTCGGAGAGTGTGGTTCCTCTTTGAAGCATTTGGGCAATGATATCGGAAATGCCATATACCTGATGCGGTTCTACTATGGCGCGATAGCTTTCGGGGACTTGCACAAGGGCGTTGGGGTGTAAATAGTATTTAACCGGCATAACGACTACGATTTAAAATTAGGATGACAGCACTACAAATAATCCTTAAAAATAAAAAGAATTATCATACGTTCATACGGTTAGTGTCATCCATTGGAACGAAACATCAGCTTGTTTGTTTGGCAAAGCGTTTGCGGTAAAACCAACACCGGGTGTGAGCACACCGCGACTTCCACTACTCCTTTTTACCCTAATTTAGAAACATCTTCAATAATAATTGCTTTGCGCCCGTAGTGCAGCAGTCCGCTTTCTTCGAGTTCATTTAAGAGTGAAGTAGCCGTTTGGCGCGAAGTACAAATGATTTGGGCGATGTCGTTTTGGGTGAGGTAATTTTCTATGGTTATCCTGTTACCGTCTTGTTTACCGTCTCGCTCTGCCCAGTCTTTGAGGAAAGTGAGCAAGCGGGTTTTCGCATCTTTGGAAATCAGGTTGGCATAATTATTTTTGATGCGTTTCATTTTGAGCCCGACAAACTTCGTATAGGACAAGGCCAGGCTGGGATTTTGCAACAAAAGATTTTCAAAATCCGACAGCAGGAAACTGCAGATGATGATGTCATCCGTTAAGGCTTTGGCGTATTCGTTAGAATTGCGGTCGCTGTCGAGTTCCAATTCCCCGAATAAATCACCTTTCTGAATAATGTCTTTGATGGTTTCGTTACCGTCTTCGTCAACCGAGACGATTTTAATATTCCCTTTTTTGAGCAAAAAAACCCGAGGCACATCCGAAGAAGAAAAGTAGATGATATCTCCTTTCTTGGCTTTTTTGAAACCGGTAATAATACACAGTTGTTTAATTTGGGACATGCTGAGAGTCCAAAACAACTTGTGGTCGCGAAGGTACCAGTATTTTAATTCGTCATACATAAAGTAAATGTACTGATTTTTTGAAACAAAAAACCCTTTCAAATACTGAAAGGGTTTAGTGATTACTAATCTAAAAAATTTAATATTATGTTATTCCAAAGATAATAAAAATTAGGAAACCAATCCTCTTGATATTACAATTCTTTGAATTTCAGAAGTTCCTTCGTATATCTGTGTGATTTTCGAATCACGCATCATACGCTCCACGTGATATTCAGCTACATACCCGTTACCTCCGTGAATTTGTACCGCATCATTGGCTACTTCTAAAGCCACTTCTGAAGCATATAATTTGGCCATCGCACCCGAATGGGCAATGTCTTTTCCTTCGTCTTTTTCGCAAGCGGCTTTCATCACTAATAATTTGGCTGCCGTAACTTTCACATACATGTCCGCCAATTTAAACGCTATGGCTTGGTGTTGGAAAATTTCTTTTCCGAATGCTTTGCGCTCGTGTGAATATTTTAAAGCCAACTCGTAGGCTCCTGTTGCAATCCCCAAGGCTTGCGAAGCAATTCCGATACGTCCGCCGTTCAATACGTTCATCGCAAAAGCAAAACCGAAACCGTCAGCACCGATACGGTTTTCTTTCGGAACCTTTACATCGGTAAACATCAAAGAGTGGGTATCACTCCCTCTGATTCCCATTTTCTTTTCTTTGGGACCAATTTCAAATCCTTCCCATCCTCTTTCTACGATGAAAGCGTTGATTCCTTTGTGTTTTTTCTCTACATCGGTTTGGGCAATGACCAAATAAGTCGAAGCCGTAGAACCATTGGTAATCCAGTTTTTAGTTCCGTTAAGCAAATAGTAGTCACCCATATCTACCGCAGTCGTTTTTTGCGAAGTGGCATCACTTCCGGCTTCCGGCTCAGACAAACAGAACGCTCCGATAACTTCTCCTTTGGCCAACGGCACCAGGTATTTCATTTTTTGTTCTTCTGAACAGTATTTTTCCATTCCGGCACATACCAGGGAATTGTTCACCGACATGATTACCGCCGCCGAAGCATCCACTTTGGCAATTTCGGTCATGGCCAACACATACGACACACTGTCCAGACCGGCACCCCCGTATTTTGGATCCACCATCATTCCCATAAATCCCAGTTCTCCCATCATTTTTACTTGTTCTGTCGGGAACTTGGAATGCTCATCGCGCTCTATTACACCGGGTAACAATTCTGCCTGTGCAAAATCGCGTGCGGCTTGTTGAATCATTAAGTGTTCTTCGGTTAAATTAAAATCCATATTTATAAAAGATTATGTTTTTTGTTTCTTTAATTTTGGTGTCCAAAAGTATGATAATAAAGTTAAAATTTCAAACGTTTTCGTAAATTTAGCCAATGGCAACAGCATCCTACCATGTTATCGGAGTAATGTCGGGAACTTCCCTGGACGGCATTGATTTAGCAGAGATTCATTTTTCGGTCAATAGCGGCAAATGGCAGTTTACCATGGGGCATTGTGCCACGGTTCCTTATGACGATAAATGGGTACAGCAACTCAAAACCGCGGTAGATTTTTCGCCGGCCCAACTGAAACAGCTCAATAAGGATTACACCCAACTGTTGGGAAACACTATTCGGTCTTTCATCCACAAACACCGAATTAAAAATTTGGATGCCGTTTGCTCCCACGGGCATACCATTTTACACCAACCTCAAAACGGTCTGACCTTACAAATAGGCAACCTGAGAAATATTGCGACACTGGTAGGCGAAAAAGTGGTTTGTGATTTCAGAGTACAGGATGTAAAACTCGGGGGACAGGGCGCGCCTTTGGTTCCCATAGGAGACCGCATCTTGTTTGCTGAGTACAACTATTGTCTGAATCTGGGCGGCTTTTCGAACATTTCGTTTGAACAAAACGGACAGCGCATCGCCTTTGACATATCGCCGGTGAACACCGTATTGAATTATTATGCCCATGAGGCAGGCTTGCCTTATGATGACAAAGGGCAAATGGCCCGAAGCGGCAAAACAGACCTTAACCTACTGGAAGAATTGGATGCGCTTTCCTATTATCAAAAACCTTATCCGAAATCATTGGGATTTGAATTTGTTAAAACCCGCATATTACCCTTAATTGAAAGCTATCCGCTGAGCAGAGAGGACAAAATGCACACGTTTGTGCGGCATATTGCCAAGCAAACCGCCCTGGCGCTTCCGGACAGAAGCGGAAAACTATTGATTACCGGCGGGGGTGCCTACAATACTTTTTTATTGGATTGCCTGAAGGATTACTTACCGTCCATGACGCTGGTAGTCCCCGATTCAAAAACGATAGAATACAAAGAAGCTTTAATCTTTGCATTGTTAGGCGTACTGAAACTCCGCAAACAAATTAATGTGTTGAGCAGTGTAACAGGAGCCCAACACGACCATTCCTCAGGAAAGATTTTTAAGGTTAATTTAAGTTAGTTCGTCTTTTTTTCTTTTTACCTTAGCGATACAAACCAAAAAATCAGTTTACCATGAGAAAAGTATTGTTAGCCTTACTGGCATTGATAGGATTTACGTTTGGAGCAAATGCTCAGGCAAATCCTAAAAAAGCAGCACCGACCCAAAAAGAAACGAAAGCTCCGGCCGCCAAAAAAGAAGAAGCCAAAGGACCGTTAAAAAAAGACGGCACTCCGGACAAGCGCTTTAAAGAAAATAAAGAGGCTAAAGGGCCATTGAAAAAAGACGGCACACCGGATAAACGTTTCAAAGAAAACAAAAAGAAAAAATAATTTCACAGCCACTCTAAGAGTGGCTTTTTTTATGTTCCATTCACGGTTTTGAATTAGTATATTTGCGCCTCAAAACAAACTAAACCCAATGAAAGCGTTACTACAACAATTTGAAAACAAGCAACCCGAAATAGTTTTTCACTGGAAAGACAGCGAAACAGAAGCGGAAGGATGGACCGTAATCAACAGCCTGCGCGGAGGTGCAGCCGGTGGAGGAACCCGTATGCGTAAAGGATTAGACATGAATGAAGTATTGTCTTTGGCCAAAACGATGGAAGTGAAATTCTCGGTTTCGGGACCCGCAATCGGTGGTGCAAAATCGGGGATCAACTTTGATCCGAATGACCCCCGCAAAAAAGGAGTCTTGCAACGTTGGTACAAAGCGGTTTCGCCTTTATTAAAAAGTTATTACGGTACCGGAGGTGATTTGAATGTAGACGAAATCCACGAAGTAATTCCGTTTACGGAAGAATGTGGCGTGTGGCACCCGCAGGAAGGCGTGTTCAACGGTCATTTCAAACCTACCGAAGCTGATAAGATTAACCGCATCGGACAATTGCGTCAGGGGGTTATCAAAGTCATTGAAAACCCTAAATTCTCTCCCGATGTATTGCGCAAATACACAGTAGCGGATATGATTACCGGTTATGGTGTAGCCGAGGCTGTTCGCCATTATTATCACATTTACGGTGGTGATGTTCAAGGTAAAAAAGCCATAGTACAAGGATTTGGTAATGTGGGTTCGGCTGCTGCTTTTTACTTAGCCGAAATGGGTGCCAAAGTAATCGGAATTATTGACCGTGATGGTGGAGTAATCAAGGAAGACGGATTCTCTTTTGAAGAAATCAGAAGGTTATTTTTAAATAAAGACGGGAACAAACTGGTAGCCCAGAACATGATTCCGTTTGCTGAAATCAATGAAAAGATATGGAAATTGGGAGCTGATATTTTTGCTCCTTGCGCCGCATCAAGATTGGTTACCAAAGAACAAATCGATAACTTAATCGACCATGGTCTGGAAGTCATTTCATGCGGTGCCAATGTCCCGTTTGCTGATAAAGAAATTTTCTTCGGCAGCATAATGGAAGAAACGGACAGCAAAGTAAGTTTGATTCCCGATTTTATTTCGAACTGTGGTATGGCAAGGGTTTTTGCCTATTTCATGGAGAAAAAAGTACAAATGACGGATGAAGCGATTTTTTACGACATCTCAGAACGAATCAAAAAAGCTTTGGAAAAAGCGCATGATTTAAACGCTGACAAAACGAACATCAGTGCTACCGCTTTTGAAATAGCCCTAAAACAATTGGTTTAGCAAAAAATTAACAGCCTGAATTACACAATAATTTGTATTTTTAGGCGTTATATGATGACATGGCTAACCTATAATTAGTTCCTATGAATGCAGAATCATCCCAAAATCAAAAGAAGTCATTAGTACTGACAACCTTGGTTTACAGCTTATTGCTGTTGTTGTTGTTCTTTTTGCGCTTTTGGCCTCCTGCCAACATGAAGCTCATGGGCGGCGGTGGCGGTGGCGGCATTGAAATGAACTTTGGCGACAGCGATTATGGCTTGGGAGACAATTATAAAAGCGAAGTACTGAATGTAAAAGATCAGGCAAAAGCCACTCCGGCAGCACCGACTCCCGAAGAAGATGTGATTGCCGATGACAACTCTGAAACTAACGATGCCGTAATTCCGAAGCATGAAAATGTAAAGAAAACACCGGTAGTCGTTAAAAAAGACCTTCCAAAACCGGCACCCGAAAAACCTAAAGTTTCCAAAAACGCGAATGACGCTTTGTCCAGCATTTTGGGCAACAAAGGAGGTGATGGTAATGACGGTAAAAGCGGAAACAAAGGCAGCGCGAACGGCAACTTAAACTCCAGCGGGTATTATGGCAATGGCACAGGAAGTGGTGGCGGAACCGGCGGTGGCAACGGACCCGGAAATGGTCCGGGCAGTGGTCCGGGGAACGGTCCTGGTAGCGGTGGCGGTACCGGAGGTGGTTATTTTTTAGGCAACAGAAAAGCACTAAACAAACCAAAACCTGACAATGTCTGCGGAAACGAATATGGTAGAGTGGCGGTACAGGTAACTGTTGACCGAAACGGAAATGCGATCAGCGTTACCCCGGGAGTACAAGGCACAACAAATACCGACAATTGTTTGCTGCAACAAGCCAAAAGAGCAGCTCAGGAAACAAAATGGCAAGCCGATAGCAATGCTCCTGAAAAACAGGTTGGGAAAATTATTTATGTATTTAGTTTGAATTAAATCATATATGAAGACCGTTATTACCTTTTTAGTTTTATGTATCAGCCTGATTTCTTATTCTCAACCCAAAGTAACGGTATACAATGAAAGAATTGAAAACGGCTTCAATATTTTAGTCACGAATGATGAATTCTGTCCGGTCTCTGTAAAAATAGAACTTGACCTGACCAATTTATCTTCCTCAAATGACATGACTAAAATTTATGTTATTCCGGCAAAGACAAAAGGTTTCAGCATCACAAAACTTCAAACTGTAAAAAAGGAAGGGTCTTCTACTTTTAAAATCAAAAGCACCTTCAATTATGGGGATAGTAATTTAAAAGAGTACACAGACTACGATTATTCCCTGCCCTTTCAATCCGGGAAATCGTTTACTGTTCATCAGGGATATAACGGCAGTTTTTCCCACCAAAATGAAAACTCCTTAGATTTCACCATGCCCATCGGAACCGAAATTTTGGCAGCGAGAGAAGGAATCGTTGTAAAAGTAGTTCAGGTTTTCAACCAAAACTGTCCTGAGAAAAGTTGTGCTGAATTCAATAATTATGTTATGATATACCACAATGACGGTACATTTTCAAAATATGTTCATCTGAAACGCAATGGCGTTGTGGTAAAAGAAGGTGATACTGTAAAAGAGAACGACCTCATTGGCTACAGCGGCAATGTTGGTTGGTCAAACGGACCACACCTCCACTTCATGGTATACTTACAACGTATCGGAAGCATTGAAACACTGAAGACAAAATTTAAGGTTAACGACGGTAAAGAAACCCGATTGTTGGTTGAAAAAGAGCAATATTCCAGAAATTATTAAAATAAAAAATCCCGATGATACTCATCGGGATTTTTGTTTCTGTACTTATTGAGTGGCTTACCAGTTTTCGGCTTTCTTCTTTTTTTCCATATAGGAAACAAAGCTTTTGTTCAAACCGTTGAAATAGGTTTCGTACGTTGCCGGTAAATCGGTCATGTATTTTTTCAGGTTTCCGTCTTTATCATAGTATTCTGAAAAGTCGTTCATGTTGGGTCTTGAAATTTTCCCATTGATGTCTTTTAAAACAATTTCAGTAATATCAAATTTGTATTTTCCGTCTTTAAAAGTCATCTCAATAGTATAAATGGCTTTGGAACAAACAGTGGTTCCGCCCGCTTTGTTGCAGAAGAAATTGTCTTTAATCCCTTGAAAGGTAATTTTTTCGTTTTCCACCGTCATTTTGACCGCATCCGGAGCCTTATTATTTTCTTTAACCCAAGCCAAAGCATTAGTATATAAAGTTTTGGCCGGACTATCAAAAGAAGTTACGATAAAGTCGGTCAATCCGTCTTTTGAAAATTTAAATTCGGTGTCTTGGGCAAAAGTTGCTGTGGTTATGAAAACCAACAACAGACATGCTTTTAATTTCATAGTAATATATATTAGTTCATTGTATTTATTTAGGACTGGTCGCAATGACAAACTTGAGTTTGTTCTTCACTCCTATCTGCAAAACATCCACCAAGTCTTGCACCTGCATCGTGGCGGGAATCCGAATAACCACCGTTTGCTGCTTGGCCGGATCCATTTTAGACAATAACTTGGCTTCTAATTGTTCAAAAGCCACTTCTTCCTTATCCACAAAAAACCTTTTTTCTTCGGTCACCGATAAGGTAATGAGTTGCTTGTTGGTTTTTTCATTGGTTTTTGATTTGGGCAACGTCATCCGAATCACATTCGGGTTGGCCAAAGTAGAAATGATTAAGAAAAACAACAACAAGAAGAACATAATGTCGCTCAACGAAGACGTGGCGACTTCTGCATGAAATCGTTTATTTCGTTTTATTGGCATTTGGTCTTTGAATTATATTGATAAATTCTAACACTTGTTTTTGAATAGCCAACGAAAAATTATCAATCTTTCCGTTGAATAAGTGGTAAGCGCTGTAAGCAATAATCCCTACAATCAAACCGGCACCACTACTGATCATCTTTTCATACAATCCTCCGGAAATATTTCCGATACTGATATCTTCGGTTACCGAAATGCTATAGAAAATTTTAATTACCCCGGAAATAGTTCCAATGAATCCCAATGTTGGCGCAATACCGGCAATCAACCCCAGTTGGCCCAATTTCTTCTCCATATACCCAATTTCAATATTGGCCGCACGTTCCATATTTGATTCAATTTCATTGATGTGTCTTCCTATGGTCAACACGCCTTCTTTGATAATCGTTCCTTGGGCATTACCACTGCGTTCTGCAGCAGAAACAGCCTGTTCAATATTGGCATTATTCAAATGATTGCGCACATCAGACATCAGGTGATTGTCAATTTTAGCGGCTTTGTGTATATAAAGGTAGCGTTCGAAAATCACATATAAAGTGTAAAACAACAAAATCGCAATCGGGATTAGGAAAATCCCTCCTTTCAAAATAAATTCTAAAACGGAAACTTCGTTGGTTAAAGCGGAATTGGCTGGCGTTGTGACTGCAGGAACTGCATTGGCTAAGGTGTCAACTTGTAACTGTAAAAACGTGCTTATCATATTTATCTATTTTTTGACTATTAATTCTGAAAATAATTCCAATTTTGTAGTTGTCGAATACGCTTCACAATATAAACGAAAAAATACTTATAAAAGTATATCGTGAAGTTAATTTTTCCTAAAATTATGAACTACAAAGAAACGCTGGATTGGATGTTTACGCAACTCCCAATGTACCAAACTCAAGGCGCAACGGCGTACAAAGAAGACATCACCAATACGGTTTTGTTAGCCAATCATTTAGGAAATCCGGAACAGCGATTACGATGCATCCACGTGGCCGGCACCAATGGAAAAGGCTCTACTTCCCACCTGCTTGCTTCGGTTTTACAGGAAGCGGGTTACCGGGTGGGATTGTATACTTCACCACACTTAAAAGACTATCGCGAACGCATTAAAGTAAACGGGACTCCTATTCCTGAAGCCTATGTTTGTGAATTCATAACACGCAACAAATCATTTTTTGAAACGAATGCTTTGAGTTTTTTTGAGATGAGCGTCGGGTTGGCTTTCGAATATTTTGCCGCTGCAAAAACAGACATCAACATTATAGAAGTAGGCATGGGTGGTCGATTGGACTCTACCAATATTATCACTCCACTGATTTCGGTCATTACCAATATAGGATTAGACCACACTGCCTTTTTGGGAAACACGCCGGAAAGCATAGCTTTTGAAAAGGCCGGTATCATCAAACCGAATATTCCGGTGGTGATCGGCGAATATATTCCCGAAACAAAGCCGGTATTTTTATCCAAAGCAAAGGAAACGAATTCCGAAATTTATTTTGCCTCCGATTTGGTTGGAGCAACTTACCCTTCCGCCTTGCTTGGTGATTATCAGGTTCAGAATAAAAAAACAGTCGTACAGACCTTGAACGTATTGACAGCCAAAAATCTTATTTCTGTCTCAGAAACCGATATCAAAACCGGTTTCCTAAATGTGATTCAAAATACCGGATTGCTCGGAAGATGGCAGCAATTGGGTACCAATCCGAAAATTATTTGTGATACGGCACACAACGCACATGGGTTGAAAATTGTACTCAACCAAATCCAA
The DNA here is from genome assembly GCF_051547105.1 of Flavobacterium sp. XGLA_31. NCBI lineage: Bacteria > Pseudomonadati > Bacteroidota > Flavobacteriia > Flavobacteriales > Flavobacteriaceae > Flavobacterium > Flavobacterium sp. XGLA_31. Next base: position 140,375 of record NZ_JBPTTM010000007.1, read on the forward strand.
AACGAAAATTTCAATCAATTGCATATTGTTTTGGGCGTGGTAAATGATAAAAATCTGGATGACATTTTACCTTTATTTCCCAAAAAGGCAAAATATTATTTTTGCAAACCAAATATTCCCCGAGGTCTTGAAACTGAAATTCTAAAAAAAGAAGCTGCCCAATTTGGACTTCTCGGAGAAACATATGTTTCAGTATCAAATGCTTATCAGGACGCCATGAAAAACGCAACCCCTGACGACTTTATTTATGTTGGCGGAAGTACTTTCGTCGTTGCAGAAATTTTGTAATTTTTTTTAAAAAATCCTTGCAGAAGTAAAAAACTAGTGTATCTTTGCACTCGCAATAAGGAAGTAATGACTTAAAGCATTAGGGCGATTAGCTCAGTTGGTTCAGAGCATCTCGTTTACACCGAGAGGGTCGGGGGTTCGAATCCCTCATCGCCCACAACTTTCAAAACCTCATCAGAAATGGTGAGGTTTTTTTATTTTTAGGATGCGTCAAAAGCTGGCTTTTATAAGTAGCATAAAAATAAAAAAAACACAGCTAAAGGCTTTCTTTGTTCAGAACCTCTCAAAAGGGCTCAACGAAGGTAATCCTCATCACCCACAAAACAACTGAAGCCCCTTAAAACTTAACTTCACATTCTATCTTTTTCAAATATTTCTACAATCATTCGATTTTGTTTCTAAGTTTAATGATGATTTTGATTGCATCTTAAACAACTACAAACCAAAAAATATGTTTTATAGTACAAATTATTTTCTCTGACTGATTTACTTGATACATTCACAGAAAAAAATTTGTAAGCCGTTAAACTTTTATAACTATTTCAGTAATAGCGTCATTTTACAAGACATTTTTCAATACACTTCTTAACTTTCACATAAGTCAACATCATTTTGGCATTAGTTTACTTTAATCTGAAAAAACTACCACAACATCAGAGCGCAGAATGCTATGTCGACGTTTTTTTTTATTAAATTGGCCGACGGTTGACCTAGGGTAGTTGAACCCCAAACTACACTGTAATACTTATGAAAAAACAACTTATTCAATTTTAATTAACTGTTATCTTAAAACTTTAACCTACACCAGATGTTCTTAAAATTTTTATTCTCAAAATTATATCGGGCGGAGTCTGAGGAAAACAGTAACATACTGTTTAAAATCATTTGCGGGGTGCTGTTAATTATGACTGTCACCACTTTTATAGCCCTTATACAACAGCCTGGACATGCTGTTCGATTTCTTACGGCAATTGCTTTACTATGGGTTGCCAGTTTGGCTTTTCTTTTGGTTTTGAAAGAGCAAAATGCAAGAACTATTTCGGTAGTTTATATCTCTTTTTTATTGTTGATGATTCTTGCTTTTGCCTACAGTGGCGGAGGTATAAAAGGGCATGGGATTCGATTACTGCCAATGATCGTATTGCTTTCGGGCTTAACTTTAGGTCGAAAACCCATGTGGTTATTTGCCATAGCAACTTCCGTTGGAGGACTATTATTGGTGGCGGCCGGTTACTTTGAGCTACTCCCTAGTAATGAACCTATTAGTCAGGCCCCTTTGAGTTTTTGGATTTATTCTGTTTCGGGTATTTTTCTACTGTCCTATATGGAACATTTGTCCGTGGGACGTTTTAACAAAACGGTAGACCGACTGGAGCAGGAACTTAATTTGCGAAATCAGTCAGAAGAAAAGTATCGGGTCATTTTCGAATCATTTCAGGATATCTTTTACCAAACCGATATGACGGGTAATATTATTTTGATTACCCCTTCTTTACAAAAACGAATGGGGTATCATCCGACCGAGGTTATAGGCAAAAATATCCGTGAATTTTATTTTAAATCGGAAAGACAGGCTGACTTTATAAATCTCATTTTAGACAACGGGTCTGTTTATAATCACGAGTTAGAATTACTGACTAAGGAAGGAAAAATTATGAACGTACTGGCCTCCAGCCATATCATCTACAACAGCAACGGCAACCCAATTGCTATAGAAGGGTCACTGCACGATATCACCCAACGCAAAAAAGATGAAAATCTTTTAAAAGCCCAAAATGAAAAGTTGATGCGAGTAGCCCATCTTCAATCTCATATCGTCAGAAAACCGGTCGCAAATGTACTGGGAATCATACACTTGCTTGACCTGCAAAATCCTAACGACCCAACCAACTTAGAACTGATTCCAAAACTTGAGATTGCCTCTAAAGAATTGGATATCATCATTAATGAGATTGTACAAAACACCAAAGAGATTAAAGACATGCTGTAGACCCACGTTCCAAAGTGAGACTATAAAACACAAACAACACTTTAATTGATTCCCATAAAGGCTCTAATAAAAACGCTCCATGTATGGGGCGTTTTTTGTTTTTGGCAGCGGCACTCCCTGCAACGGTTCACGCTCCCTCCCGCTATCCGCGCTACACGCCTGCCTGCCGACAGGCGGGATAGCCGGCTCCTATCGGGGCTATATAGACGC
>NZ_JBPTTM010000008.1:0-135256 GCF_051547105.1 Flavobacterium sp. XGLA_31
TAAAACCCTTCATCTAACGATGAGGGGTTTTTTGTTTATGTTTATTTGCGAGCTGAAGCTCGCGTACCTGCCAGCCGGCAGGAAGGCCTGAAGCCCACCGGGCTTTTATTCCGCTGTACTCCATACCGTTCTACCTTCGGTCTCGGGTCTCCTCCTACTATCAAATCCGAAGCACATTGGCGGCATACTTAAGGAATGTTTTGGGACGTATCAGCAAATTCAATAAAATGTTGGTTTTTTTTATCCGCTTGATCAAGATGGAATGGAAATCCCGTCAGGACCGGTTGTCTAAATTACCGCGGTGAAATAATAAAGTTACCGCGGTAATTTAACTGTTTTACCGCGGTAAATTGATTTACGCATCAGGAAAGGAGAAAAAATTAATAGGGAAGACTTTTAGTTTTGCTAGGGTGAATCTAAGTTTGGATGCAGGTTGGTTTTATGGAACAGCCATGCTCTTTAAGGTTAATTGCGTGAGGGATGGGAGAGGTTACCCTGCCTGCCGGCAGGCGTGTAGCCCGGACAGTCCGGCCTCGTTTTTTGGAACGAGGGCACGCCCAAAATATAAATTATATTCCGGTAAGCGGGGTTTGTTTGGCGAAACCTACCGTTTCCCGATACAATTGCGGAGAAACATCGGCATTGGTTTTGAAAAAACGACTGAAGTAATGTTCGTCATCATAGCCCAATTCATAAGCAATTTCTTTAACGGCCTTGTTGGTCAGGTATAATTCCCTTTTGGCCTCAATGATAATGCGCTCTGCAATTAAATCAGTCAGTGTTTTGTTGAAGTGGGTTTTGGTCAGCTTGGCCAGAGCCTTAGCCGAAATATTCAAGTGTTCGGCATAATGGCTGGGAGAATGCTTGGTTTTAAAATGTTCTTCTATTGCTTCTTTCAGGTTTTGCAAAATGATGGGTTCTTTGGTATTAGGTATAGCGGAAGTCTGCTCTTGTAATTGCTCTGTTTTAAGTCGGGAAGCCGTTATCAGTATGACTTTAAGATAGGAAACCAACAGTTCGTACTGAGCCAGCTCGTGGCGTTGCATCTCGTTTTTGATTTGGGTTATGATTAAATCAAAGGTTGCTGAGGCCGTTTCATCGATATGAGTGTAGGGAGGCTGATAGATGTTGTTAAACAAAACCCCGTTGCAGGACACTTCTTTTTGATGCATGTGAATGCAATAAAAATCAGGATGAAAATGAATGGCTATTCCTTCAAGCGGTTGGGCAGCGCAAATCATAAAAGGCTGATAAGGCGAAAAAGCCAACAATACATTTTCGTCAAAGTCATACTCTGAAAAATCAGCTTTTATTTTTCCCGTTCCTTTGGTTACCCAAATGAGAGAATAATAATTATTACGCTGCAAATGGTCAAAATGATTGTTGTCTTCAAAACTGAAAACCTTGAAGGCAAGGTTTCCGTTTTGAGGATTAGTTAGTGTCAGGGCTTGCGTGGAGCTCATAGTCTTCTGTCTTTTTCTTCTATTTCCAAATCGTTGATGCTGGCATACCGTTTTTGCATATAGCCGTTGGCATCAAATTCCCAGAGTTCATTGCCGTAACTTCGGTACCATTGCCCGGCGGCATCATGCCATTCGTATTCAAAACGAACCGCCATGCGATTTTCCCGAAATCCCCAAAGTTCTTTTTTGAGTTTGTACGCGAGTTCTTTTTTCCATTTTTGTGTAAGGAATTGTTTGACGGCTTCGCGGCCATTGATAAATTCGGTGCGGTTGCGCCATTCGGTATCGACGGTGTAGGCTAGGGCTACTTTTTCAGGGTCTTTGGTATTCCAAGCGTCTTCGGCAGCTTGTACTTTTTGCAGTGCCGTCTCCATAGTAAACGGAGGAAGCGGATGTCTTTGTGGTTCCATAAATCAAATGTACTAAAAAAGGCAGTTAGGAAGCGTTCGTAACTGCCCTTGATTGGTTTTACTAAGGCTTATAAAGTTGCAACAGCCGGAAAATCAACTTCTGTATTGGCCGTATTGTTGAAGTAGTTGGTCAAAATATTCAATGCCACGTGAGCCACCACTTCGGCAATTTCTCCATCAGTGATTCCGGCATTTTTAGCAGTAGTAACATCTTCGTCATTTACCTGACCATTTTTTGAGACCAAGGTTTTAGCCAATTTTAAAATGGCTTTTGTTTTGCTGTCTGCCGATTCACCGGCACGGGCCGCTTCTAAAACGGACAAGTCAGTTTTTAATAAATTTTCTCCGATAAACGTGTGGGCTGCTGTACAATACAAACAGTTGTTGCTTTCTGCCACAGCTAAAGCAATCAGCTCACCAGTGCGGTTGTTTAATTTTCCTTTGGACAAAGCACCGCTTAAATTCAGGTAGCCTTCGAGTACGGCATCTGAATTTCCCATGGTACGCATCATGTTAGGCACAATACCTAGTTTGCTTTGTACAGCGTTGAATAATTCTTTGGTTTTTCCTGTAGTGGTTTCCGGGTTTAAAGCTTGTAAACGTGTCATTTTTTTGTATTTTAAAGTTATGTCTTATTGACGGTACAAAGTTGGGCTGTTTTGTTTTGTCAAAAAATGGACGATTTACGCTTTGTAATGGACAATTTTTCTTTGCGTGAGGGACGGGATACGGGAGACGAGACGCTCACCAATAAAAAACTCCTCAAAAGAGGAGCTTCTTACTTATTTTGCTTGGTTTTCTATCCATTCCCGGGCATTGACAAAGGCTTCTATCCATGGGGATACTTCGTCTTTTTGTCCTCTGTCCGGGTAATGTGCCCAGTTCCAAGGAAAAGTAGAACGCTCAATGTGCGGCATCATAACTAAATGGCGTCCGGTTTTGTCACAAAGCATGGCGGTATTGTAATCAGAACCATTTGGATTGGCCGGATAGCCTTCGTAGGCATATTTGGCGACGATGTTATAGTGATGTTCTTCATAAGGCAATTTGAACTTGCCTTCACCATGCGAAACCCATACACCAAGTGTGGCTCCGGCTAAGGTTTTCAGCATGACCGAATGATTTTCTTGAACGGTTACCGAAGTGAATATACTTTCGTGTTTGTGGCTGTCGTTGTGATGCATTTTACCATGCACTTCGTGTTCCGGATTGATGACTTCTAATTCCATGAACAATTGACAACCGTTGCAAATTCCGACCGACAAAGTATCTTCTCTCAGGAAGAAATTCTTTAGGGCTTGGTTGGCTTTTTCATTGTATTTGAAAGCGCCGGCCCAACCTTTAGCAGAACCCAATACATCTGAATTAGAGAAACCACCCACGGCTCCGATGAACTGGATGTCTTCTAAGGTTTCGCGACCTGAAATCAAATCGGTCATGTGTACGTCTTTGACATCAAAACCGGCCAAGTACATGGCGTTGGCCATTTCACGTTCGGAATTACTTCCCTTTTCACGAATGATGGCTGCCTTCGGACGCGGTAGACTATGGTCGATAATTGGTTTTACACCGGTAAAATGGTTAGGAAATTGATACTGTAATGCCTGATGGCTGTAATTGTTAAAACGCTCTCGGGCTTTATCGTTTTTGGTTTGTTTTTGATCTAATAAGAACGAAGTTTCAAACCAGTCGTCTCTTAATGTTGGGATATCCAGAACTACATCCTGAATGCTTACTGTTGCTGAATTGACTACTTTTCCAATTTTGAAATATTCAATACCGGCTAAGGCTTTTTCAAATGTTGCATCGTCTTTTGCCTGAAGCACCAGTCCAATGTTCTCCGCAAATAAAATCTTTACTAAATCTTTTTCCGGCAAGGCATGAAAATTGATTTCTGCTCCCAAGTGGTTGTCGGCAAAACACATCTCCAATAGGGTAGTAATCAAACCACCGCTTCCGATGTCATGTCCGGCCAGGATTTGACGATTCTTGATTAAATCCTGAACAGCATTGAACGCTTTTTTAAAGAAAGTGGCATCTTTAATGGTTGGTGTGTCATTTCCGATTTTGTTCAACACTTGGGCAAACGAGCTCCCGCCCAGTTTGAAATCGTCTTGTGACAAATTGATATAATAAATAGAACCACCATTTTTTTGCAGCACCGGTTCGACCACTTTAGTAATATTGGAACAATTTCCGGCTGCTGATATAATTACCGTTCCGGGAGCAATGACTTCCTCATTCGGGTATTTTTGCTTCATCGAAAGGGAATCTTTTCCGGTCGGAATGTTGATGCCTAATTCGATAGCAAAATCAGAACAAGCCTGAACGGCTTCGTACAAACGCGCATCTTCGCCTTCATTTTTACAAGGCCACATCCAGTTGGCTGATAAAGAAACACTTTTCAGATTGTCTTTTAACGGTGCAAAAACAATATTGGATAAGGCTTCGGCAATGGCATTTCGACTACCGGCTTTCGGGTCGATTAAAGCGGAAATCGGCGCGTGACCTATAGAGGTGGCAATACCTTCTTTTCCATTATAATCCAACGCCATAACTCCCACATTGTTTAGCGGTAATTGTAGCGGACCAACGCATTGCTGCTTGGCGACTCTTCCACCCACACAACGGTCGACTTTATTGGTTAACCAGTCTTTGCAGGCTACAGCTTCCAGTTTTAAGACGTCTTTTAAATAGTCTTGTATGTATATAGCGGAATACTCTAAATCAGCATAATTTATATCAATGGTTTTATCCGCCATAATGGTTTTGGGCGAACTGCCGAACATATCTTCCAAAGCGAAATCCATAGGCTTAGCACCGGTAGTTTGGCTTTCAAAAGTAAACCGTTTGTTGGCGGTTACATCTCCTACTTGATACATCGGAGAACGCTCTCTGTCTGCAATACGTTGTAAGGTGTCAATATCATTTTGACCGATGACCAATCCCATTCGTTCTTGTGATTCGTTACCGATGATTTCCTTAGCCGAAAGGGTAGGGTCGCCCACAGGTAATTTGTCTAAATCAATCAAACCGCCGGTTTCTTCTACCAATTCGGAAAGACAGTTCAAATGCCCGCCTGCGCCGTGGTCGTGTATGGAAACTATTGGATTAGTATCACTTTCCACCAAACCGCGAATGGCATTAGCAGCTCTTTTTTGCATTTCGGGGTTGGAACGTTGTATGGCGTTTAGCTCTATTCCGGAACCAAAAGCACCGGTGTCGGCTGAAGAAACTGCAGCACCGCCCATTCCGATTCTATAATTTTCACCACCAAGGATAACGATTTTATCTCCGGCTGTCGGTTTCTTTTTGATCGATTGGTCAAGCTTGCCATAACCGATTCCACCGGCTTGCATGATGACTTTGTCGTAACCTAGCTTTCTATTAGTATTGGGCTCATTCTCAAATTCTGATTCTTCTTGGTGTTCAAAGGTAAGAACTGAACCGGTGATTAGCGGTTGGCCAAATTTGTTTCCGAAATCGGAAGCCCCATTTGAGGCTTTGATTAAAATATCCATCGGCGTTTGGTACAGCCATTTACGTTCGGCCACCCCTTTTTCCCAGTTTCTGTTTTGATTCAGACGGGAATAGGCCGTCATGTAAACGGCAGTTCCGGCCAGAGGCAAGGAACCTTGTCCGCCGGCCAGCCTATCTCGAATTTCACCACCCGAACCGGTTGCAGCACCATTAAAAGGCTCTACCGTAGTGGGGAAATTGTGGGTTTCGGCTTTTAGTGAAATAACCGAATCAAATTCTTGGGTTTCGTAAAAATCGGGTTTGTCGGCGCTTTTTGGGGCAAATTGCGTCACACGAGGCCCTTTTATAAAGGCCACATTATCTTTATACGCCGAAACGATATCGTTTGGGTTTTCGGCGGATGTTTTTTTGATGAGTTTGAATAGGGAAGTAGGTTTCTCTTCACCATCAATCACAAACGTACCGTTGAAGATTTTATGGCGGCAGTGTTCTGAGTTGACTTGGGAGAAACCAAATACTTCTGAATCGGTAAGTTTTCGGCCTATTTTCAGCGCCACACCATTCAAGTAATCAACTTCTTCTGCGCTGAGTGCCAAACCTTCCTGTTGATTGTAAGCGGCAATATCTTCGATTTCCAGTATCGGTTCGGGTTGGATATGAATAGCGTAAATATCTTGATTTAACTCCGTGTACTTTTGCGAAAGCATAGGGTCAAAATCGGTAAAGTCAGCTGGAACTTTCTGAAATTCCTCTATTCTGACGATGCCTTCTATCCCCATGTTTTGGGTGATTTCTACAGCATTAGTACTCCAAGGGGTAATCATAGCGGCGCGTGGACCAATAAAAAAATCCGTCAGGACGGATTTTTCTATTTTATGTGCGTTGCCAAAAAGCCAGTTTAATTTTGAGATGGTTTCTGCCGAAAGTTCGCTTTGCGCTTGTACGGCAAAAACAGTGGAACTTTCGTTTCCGAAGAAATGAATCATTGTGTTATTTTTAGTTGTTGTTGTAGTTGCAAATTTAGGCTAAAAAAACGAAAACAAAAATCCCTTTTCAAATTAATTAGCCGGTGGGAAAATAATATGTTGGTAAGCCCCGATATCGACTTTGCCATTGCCGTCAACCGTGCGGTCGGCATTGATGATGTCTTTGGTGATTCCCAAATCATTTCCAAACCCTTTGGCTACCGAATCATCACCAATCATTAATTTATTGTTGTAAATGTCCTTATAATCTAAATTTCCGGTTTTTATAATTTCCCCACTGGTTGTATCATATAAGAAAGCATATTGTGTCAAATCAGTGAAACTATTCGAATTAAACTTGATGTAGCATTTTGAGAACGAAGTGTTGAATGCAGCTCCGGTATCTCTGTTGAGGCGGAGCTCAATTTGGTTGGATCCCGAAATAATACAGTTTTTAAAATCGGCCTGTGTCAGAGGAAAAGGAACGGGATTACCGGCATCATCCTTGTAATAATTATCAACTAATACCGCTAATTGTGTGGAGCTCGACCAATTGTTATTAAAAGTACATTGTCTGAAGTCATAGGCACCTCCTAAAGTACAAGCCAAACTGAACTGGCCGGCTGAGTTAATAACCAAGTTTTCTCCTTTAATCATAGCGGTTTTAGCATAAATTCCCATATTGGCCGCATTATAAATTTGGGTGTTATTAATGGTCATATAATTGCCGTCGTTGTGGTCAATCAACAAACCTACAGTAGCGTTTTTGATGGTACAGTTGGTAATGCTATTATTGGTACTGCCATCAGTGAGCCAAATGGTGCCCCATTGTCCCGGGACGTCAGAGAAATCAGGTTCCAAACGATCACCTTCAATAATTACCTCGTGTTCCAAAGCCGCTGTTGTGGAAGGAGCTCCGTTTATTCTCAAGCTACCACCGGTGCCGACAATCAAACCGGAATCAGCGTGAAAATGGATACGTGCTCCGGCATGTATGTTGAGCGTCTTGCCGTTGGGGACAGCCGCATAACCGTATATGACATAAGGTTTGGTATTATTCCATTCGTATTCGTTCCCGTTTATGGGGTCGTTTTCATCCAGATAAAAACCGTAAATATTCTGGTCGCCTATCGGCAGTGTTTCGGTAGTTCCATCGTCAAATTTTTTAGGGAATAAGAAATAAGCATCCTGAATCAGGGTAACTAATTCCACTTTTTGATAATCCGTTTCGGTCCCAAATTTAATTTGATCGGTATATAAAAAATCGGTTGGATTGGCATCGGCCACATCGCTGGTTACTTCTATAAAAATAAACAAACTGTCTTTGGCCAAAAGCTCCACATCGTGGAAAATACGATTGTTGTCTCCCATCATACCGTCCACAGTCATACGGTATTTGGAGTTAGCCCCTTTACCCAATTGTATCGTTGGAATTTTAATATCGGTATCGGTTTTATTATACACTTTCAATGTGTAAGTACTGGAACCTATATTGGTAAACACGGTATCCAGATACACTGTGTCTTTGGAAAAAGACAAATCGCCTTTCTGACTGTTCACAAACACAAAATCCTGACGGCAAGAACTTACGGTGAGGGCTAAACCAACCAGAAAAAGAATAATAAAATTTCGCATCGATGTTATGATTTTTTACGTTGTACAGTTCGACCTAAAGGTCTTGGGTGGTAAATGTAGGTATTAATTTGAAAATTTGGAAATACGTTGTTTTGAAAATGATCTTTATCTATAACGTAAAAAAGTTGGTTTTAGTATCCACTATTTCGGGTAAGGACTGCTGTTTTGTTTTTAGTACTTCCAAATAAGTGCTATTTTTACATCCGAGTTTCGTCCTGTAGAGCAGGCAAACAGTATGAAGTAAAAAAAAAGCTATGTCATTTGATAAAGAAAAAATGCTCCAACTCTGTAACGACTGGAGTAAAAATACCTTAATGGAAACCTTGGAAATTGAATATATTGATGCGGGAGAAGACTTTCTAAAAGCCAAAATGCCGGTCAATCCCCGGGTCCATCAGCCAATGGGCTTGTTACACGGTGGTGCATCGGTGGCGTTGGCGGAGAGTGTGGGAAGTGCGGCTTCGCTGATGTTTATCAATCCCGAAAAACAGGAAGTACGGGGAATTGAAATTTCAGCCAACCATTTGAGGAGTAAGCGTGAAGGTTTTGTGTATTGCACGGCTAAAATTATTCACCAGGGGAGAAGTATCCACCTTTGGGAAATCAGGATTACCGACGAGAATGATAAGCTCGTTTCTCTTTGTAAAATGTCTAATATGGTTTTACCACGACGTTAAATGACTGATTTATTTCTAAAAGTTAGAACCCACCGCGAACAGGATTTACCCTTTGTTTTGTTCTGTAAACCCGATTCGGATCGGGTTGTCGGTCAGTTTCAAAAGAACGACCATTTGTATTTTCTGGAAAGCTTCGAAGAGAAAGGTTTTGTTTTTGCTCCTTTTGAAGCCGATACGATTCCGTTTCTTCCGGTGGAATTTTCGGATGTGTTGGTCGAAAAAACACATTTCCGGGATTTTGTTTTAGAGGAGAAAAAAATAAAGGATGTATTGGTAGGCAATGATTTCTTTGAAACTTTGGTAGAGAAAGGGGTAGAAGCAATACAGCAAGGCAACTTCTCCAAGGTGGTTCTTTCACGTAAGGAAGAAGTTGAGATGACTCTTTTTGATATTGAATTCATTTTTAAAAGAATGATTTCCAATTATCCTTCCGCCTTTAAATATTGTTTTTACCATCCTAAGATTGGACTTTGGCTGGGCGCTACACCCGAACAGTTTTTGCAAATCAACGGGAACGATATTAAAACGGTGGCATTAGCCGGTACGCAAGTTGCTGCACATGTCAATACGGTAGTCTGGGAGAACAAAGAAAAAGAGGAACAGCAATTTGTAACCGATTTTATAATGGAAAGCCTTTCTGATTTGGTAAAGGAAATTACCATCAGCAGCCCTTATACTGTAAAAGCCGGCAATTTGGTACACATAAAAACGGATATTTCGGCTAAATTGAAGTCAAAAAAACTGTTGAAAAACATCATTGAAACACTGCATCCCACTCCGGCTGTGTGTGGTTTGCCCAAACAGAAGGCCAAAGAGTTTATTCTGCAAAACGAAGGATATAAGCGGGAATATTATTCCGGTTTTTTAGGCGAACTGAATATTGATTTGGCCTCATTCCGAACACAGCAATCCGATTTGTTTGTGAATTTACGCTGCATGAAAATCAAATCAGCTACGGCTGAAATCTTTGTAGGTGGCGGCATTACCAAAGATAGTAATCCCAGAGCTGAATATATTGAGACCGTCAACAAATCGATGACGATGAAAAAGATAATTCAGTAAATAAGCGTATTTTTGCACCTTTAAAATGAAGAATATGAAACTGGATATATTAGCCTTTGGCGCCCATCCCGATGATGTGGAATTGGGTTGCAGCGGTACCATTGCCAAAGAAATTTCTTTAGGCAAAAAAGTAGGGATTATTGATTTGACCCGTGGAGAATTGGGAACCCGAGGTTCGGCGGAAATTCGCGATTCAGAAGCTGCACTTGCAGCGGCAGTTTTAGGCATCAGCGTGCGTGAAAACCTGAACATGCGCGATGGTTTTTTTGTAAATGATGAGGCACACCAAATGAAAGTAATACAAATGGTGCGTAAATACCGTCCGGAAATTGTATTGTGTAATGCCATTGACGACCGTCACATTGACCATGGTAAGGGCAGCAAACTGGTTTCGGATGCCTGTTTCCTTTCGGGATTACGACGCATTGAAACTTCTTTGGATGGGGAAGCCCAAGAAGCCTGGAGACCTAAAGTGGTATATCATTATTTGCAGTGGAAAAACATAGAACCTGATTTTGTGGTAGATATTTCGGCATTCATTGACAAGAAAAAGGAATCGATTTTGGCCTATGGCTCACAGTTTTATTCTGAAAACTCCAAAGAACCAATGACTCCAATTGCTACCAAAAACTTTTTGGACAGCATTCATTACCGTACGCAGGACTTTGGAAGATTAGTAGGAGTGGAATATGCCGAAGGCTTTACGGTAGAGAGATACGTGGCCGTCAGGAGCTTAGGAGATTTGATTTAAAAAAAGAAAAAAATCTTTGCAAAAGATAACTTTTGCATTATATTTGCACTCGCAAATGAAGCTGCGGCTTCACTTGTACAACAAATGGTGATTGTAGCTCAGTTGGTTAGAGCGTCGGATTGTGGTTCCGAAGGTCGGGGGTTCGAGACCCCTCATTCACCCAGAAAGCAAAAGCCTCCATTTCCGGAGGCTTTTTTTGTTTTATTAATCACTCTTATCAACCACTAATTTGTTTTCCCGATTGGCAATCTCCCAGGCAATGGCAAAACCGTATTGGGTTCGTTTGGTTAAGGCATCAAATTCTATTTTGCTGACTTCGTCTGTTGCTTTGTGGTAATCAGCGTGGGTTCCGTTAAACAAAAATACGGCAGGGATACCGTTTTTTCCGAAATTGTAATGGTCGGAACGGTAGTAAAAGCGATTGGGGTCTTTCTTGTCGTTGTATTTGTAATCCAGAGTGAGGTGAGTGTACTTTTGATTTACGTTTTCACAAATGGTGTACAAATCGGTTGACAGATAATCGGAGCCAATGACATATACATAATTGTTATTGTCATTGTGGAAATTGTCGCGTCGTCCAATCATGTCAATATTCACATCAGCCACAGTATTTTTCAATGGGAACAACGGGTTTTCCGAATAGAAGCGTGAGCCGTGTAGGCCGTGTTCTTCTCCGGTCATGTGCAGAATGAGAATCGAGCGTCTCGGCCCGTGTCCTTCGTTTTTTGCTTTTTGGAAGGCTTTGGCAATTTCCAGTATGGCTACTGTGCCTGAACCGTCGTCATCAGCACCGTTATAAACTTCTCCTTTTTTAATGCCTACATGATCGTAATGGGCAGAGATGACCACGATTTCATCCTTCTTATCTGTTCCTTCAATAAAGGCCCAGATATTTTCAGAATCGGCCAAATTTTCATTGTATTTGGCATTCAGATAGGCCGCCGGGATGTGCTGGTAATAATCTGTTGCTCCTGTAGGATAGCTGATGCCATATTTTTTATATTGCTCAATCAGGTAGCGTCCCGCTTTTTTCTGTCCGGGGCTTCCGGTATCTCGTCCTTCCATTTCATCGGAAGCGATAACCGTTAAGTTGGCTTTTAGACTTTCCTGTGAAATTGCTCCGATGTAATTGTTGATGTCAACCGGCTGTACTGTGGGTTTCGATTTTGGAGGCGCACAATGAATGGTTAGTAAAGATACCAGTAAGAGCGTTGTTATTTTGATATTGTTTGACTTCATAATTAGTGTAAGTTGATGAAGGTGTAAAACATAAAAACTAAAAGTAATACAAGCATAAGCACACTGTTGATAGTAAACAAAGCAATACTTTTTAAGAAAGATATAAAACGGGTTTCTCCGTAAAAACGATGGTGCGCCGGAAAAAAATAATACAGCATCCATCCCCAAACAGCTCCATTACCGATATAGGAAATAGCAGTGGTTAAGCTATTGTCTGGTAAACAGTTCATTAGCTTTGTAAAGAAAAAGAGCAGTAGAGAGGATAGCAGTAAGAACGAAAAATAATGCAGGGTAAAAATGCCATGGTCAAAATAATACCAGCGTTTTTTGCCGTGAAAGAGCCACAGCATAAAAGCAAAGAGTGGCATGTAAATGAACAAGGCTTTGGGGAAGTCATGCAATAGCTGCTCTACGAATTTTTCCATTAATTCCCGTCGGGAGTATTTGGCTTTTACAATCAGTGTCTTTTTAATAAGGCGGTATTCCCAATCGTCAAGTTTTTCATTGGCCGAGCCATACTTTTGAATGGAATCTAAAGCTCTCACATTTTTATAACCAAAATTCAGCAATCCTTCATTGGTTTCGGCATTGGTGAGATGCTTTTGTTTTTGTTGCTGCTCTTGGACTTTCATGAGGTCATCCAGTCTCCTCTTTTTGTTGGCGATAAGGCTGTCTTTGAGTATGCCGTTTTTGTCTTTTACCGGCATAACAACTGTTTCTTTCTCGTTGATAAACCCCTCTTCCTTATTTGGTACAGTTGTTATTAAAAAGAAGGTGACAAAACTGATAAAAATGTACAGTCGTACCGGAGCCAAATAGGAAAGACGTTTTCCTGACAGGTATTCTTTGGTAAGGGAAGCCGGTTTTAAATACAGGTTTTTAATCGTTTTCCAAAAGGCATTTTCATAATGCGTTAAGTCTTCAAAAAAATGGATGAAAAGATGGTGAAAGGTTTTGCGGGTATCGGTATTTTCCTGACCGCAGTGAGGGCAAAACCGTTCCTGCACCACATGCCTGCAATTCAGACAGGTTTTATCTTCTCTTAAAGGACTTTTGGACATAAGCTTGTAATAAAATTCGACATGTAAATCTATAAAATTATTTCTACTTTTGAAGAACAAATAATATACACTATGCAATCTAAAGCTTCAACGCCCGAAAATTACTTAGCCGAATTACCCGAAGACCGAAAAAAAGCGATGCACCAATTGCGGGATACGATTTTGTCCAATTTGCCCGAAGGTTTCAAAGAAGGGATGGGATATGGTATGCTGTGTTTTTCGGTACCCCATAGTATTTATCCCAACGGATACCACTGTGATCCGAAACTGCCGCTGCCTTTTATGAGTTTGGCATCGCAAAAAAACTTTTTGGCTTTGCACCATATGGGGATTTATGCCAGTAAAGAGTTGCTCGATTGGTTTGTAGCCGAGTATCCGAAGCATGCGAAATACAAATTAGATATGGGTAAGGGATGTATTCGTTTCAAAAAATTAGACGATATCCCGTATGACTTGATTGCGGAACTGACCCGAAAAATTACGGTTCAGGATTGGATTACCTTATATGAAAAAGCTTTTCAACGCAAATGATTTCGATTACACCCAATACCGACACTCAGTTTATTGCTGTTCGAAAAATTGCTCAGGAAGTTTGGCCGGTAGCCTACGGAGCTATTTTGAGTAAGGCACAATTGGAGTACATGATGGAAATGATGTACAGTATTACTTCGTTGCAACAGCAAGCCGCCAATCAGAAACATTTTATTTTGGCTCAGGAAGAGGAGGAAGTGCTTGGTTTTGCCTCTTATGAATTGAATTGTGAAGGAACAGTCAAAACAAAGATTCATAAGTTGTATGTTTTAACAACGACCCAAGGAAAAGGAATAGGAAAAATGCTCATGGATTACATTGAAAAAGAGGCCCGGTTGCAACATCAGGAAGCCTTATTTTTGAATGTCAACAAATACAATAAGGCTCAGGATTTCTATCGGAAAATTGGTTTTACAATAGCTTATGAAGAAGTAATCAACATTGGGCAGGGATACGTGATGGACGATTTTGTCATGGAAAAACCAATTTAAAACCACCAAATGCAGATGCAATTTCTCAAAAAAATAAACAGTAGAGCCAAGGCAGATGCCAATACAGGTTTTGGAACCAATGCAACCAGTTATGGCGGACGGTTTATCACCAAAAGTGGTAACGGAAATGTAAAAACAACCGGTATCGGACTGCTGGACAGCATCAGCTGGTACCATACCATGCTCAATATTCCGCGCTGGAAGTTCATGGTCATCATTATTGGATTTTATTTTTTGGTCAATTTTATCTTTGCCACCATTTATTTTGGTATCGGAGTTGAAAATCTCAACGGAGTTGTGGCCCAAACCGCAATGGATAAGTTCGGACAGGCTTTCTTTTTCAGTATTCAAACATTTACAACTGTTGGATACGGACATGTGAGTCCGAGCGGATTTTTGACCAGCTTTGTAGCAGCGGTAGAAGCTTTGTTCGGTTTGTTGAGTTTTGCTATTGCAACCGGTTTGTTTTACGGAAGATTCAGCAAACCAAAAGCCTTTATTCGTTTTTCGGAAAATGCGCTCATAGCTCCTTATGGTAAAGGTACTGCCCTGATGTTGCGGCTCACCCCATATAAAAACACCAATCTTACTGATGCGGAAGCCAAAATGACACTGGGGATGGTATTGGAAGAAAACGGGAAGCTGGTCAACAAGTTTTACAGTTTGGATTTGGAATTGGCCAAAGTCAATGCTTTAACACTCAGTTGGACCTTGGTGCACCCGATTACAGAAAACAGTCCGTTGTATAATTTTACCAGGGAAGATTTTGAAAATATTGACGGTGAGATTTTGGTGTTCCTCAAGGTATTTGATGATATGTTTAGTACTACGGTCGCTAAGCGTACATCCTATGCGTTTTCTGAAGTGGTTTACGGGGCCAAATTCGTTCCGATGTTTTCGCGGAGTAATAATAAAACCCTGCTTCATATTGATAAGCTGAACACCTTTGATAAGGTTAGTCTATAAAAAAAAAGTCCCGAAGAAATCGAGACTTTTTTATTAAGATAAAATAAGGTATTATTCTTTTATGAATTTTTGACTGTATCCTTTGTTTGAGGCATCTCTCAATACTAGGATGTAGCTTCCGGTAGCCAAATGATCCACCGCTACTGTATTGTTTACAATTTTAGATTCCGATACTCTTCTGCCGTTCAAATCGAATATCTCAGCAGTAAGTAATTCAGCACTACTATTCATAGTAAGGTTGATAGTGTTTTTAACCGGATTCGGATAAATGGTAAATGCAGTCGTGTTGTAAGAGTTGGTGCCCAAAGTGGAGCCTTCTATTACAGCAAGCATTTGATTCGGAGAAACATTGTGCAGAGTATCAACCACTCCCGAAGGCCATTTAATCACTACTTCGTCAATTGTAGTTGCCTGACCCAAACCAAAATGTGCGTTTAGTGATCCCATATATTTAAATCCTTCTCCGCTTCGGATATCACGGATTTGTTTACCCCAGCTACCATAAATCTCAATGCGGGCACCAATTCCGTTGCTGTTGCTTTGGATTCCGGTAAGAGCAACAGTTAACCAATGATTTCCATTGGGAACCGCATAACGAACCACATTGTTGTTTTGAATGTCTAAAAATCCGTCATTGTTTAAATCGGCTACGGCTCCAATGCTCATACCCGAATATACAATCGGAGCAAAAGTATTGTTCCCCTGGTTAAACATAATTTTTGACCCACCGCCAAGTACGTCAACCAGACCATCGTTATCAAAGTCATAAGCTACATTGTCAATATTGGTGGATGAATTCGTGTCCCAGCCTGATCCTGAAGTGATGTTTGTAAAGGCTAGGGTATTGCTGGTGTCAAAATTGTTTCTGAAGAATTTATGAGTACCCGCGCTGGCAGTAATGATAATATCCATGTCGCCATCGTTGTCGAAATCAGCAATAGCTGAAGACCATGTTTGAACCGGAGTAACGTCAATTCCTGCAGTGGCAGAAACATTGGTGTATACATTACCCCCGTCGTATCTGAATAATTGACAAGGAGGTCCTGAACATTTTGAAATGAAAACGTCTGTATCTCCGTCATTGTCAAAATCTGTAAACAAGGTTGAGTAGTTTCCTCCCTTATTGGCAACAGAACTTAAATTCATTGCTCCGGGAGTCGTGTTTGATTGGTAATACGTTAAATTACCGGCACCGTCGTTCAAATAGTATACGTTAGCATCAATATCGTGGCAAGAGAAAACGTCTAAATTACCATCCTTATTCAAGTCGGCAAAGTTGGTTCTTTGGCAAAAAATATAATCTGTTGGTGAAAAATTGGAATAAGCTGTTCCGCCGGCATTAGATGACCAAACCGAAAGACCGGAACCACTTCCTAAAACCAAATCGTTATAACCGTCTCTGTTATAATCTCCGGCTGCCATACTCCATCCGGGCATTTTGCTTGTCCCGGCTATTGCGTAATCGGCTACGGTAAAAGTACCTCCTGCACCCTGATAATGAATTCTTAAATTATTGCCGCTAACTCCTACAATATCATCAAGATGGTCACCATTCATGTCAACAGAACAAATGTTGTAAGTGCTGTTGATGGTCGAAATCGTCTGAGTAGTATAGTTGATAGGGGTTACCGGTGGAACCACTACAGCATTTTCAATTAATTGAAAAGTAAAGCCGTCTGAAGACCATTTGTTATCAAAAGCAATAATGTAGGTCATATTAGCCTGCACGTCAAAAGTAGCCACAGAAGAAAAATTCGATCCGGAATCATCATCTCCGGCCAAACAAGCCAACACATCGCAGGCACCGGTATACACATGAAAACGAGTGTCTACTCTCGGGGTATTCTGTGAAATATCAGTAGTAATGGTCACCGTGTGGTTGGCTGTTGGGGTATAGGCATACCATTCTCCTGCAGCTGGGTCCCCGGTATTGGTTCCTGAACCGTTGGGAGCACACATAACACCGGGCTCGGCACCGTTAATGGGACCAACAACATACAAACCTGCTGTAGTTATTGGCACAGCAGCAGCACAACTGTCTTGTGCTTTTGCCAATTGCATTACCAGGAGCAATGCAATAATCATAGTAATTTTTTTCATTTTTTATAGTTTATTGGTTTGATATTAAAATGGTTACGGACAACTTTGTAACGAGTTAATCCATTGTGCTATTAAGGCCACTCCTTCTTCATGAATCACAGTTCTGCCGTGCAGCGGCATTCGGTAAGCTTCATTCGTGGTATTAATACGATAGTACAGCATAGAACGGTTGATGTTTCCAGGTTTCACTATCGTACTCAGGGCAGGCGGAAAATCCTGCATATCGGCAGTACTGACACAAACCCCCATATTGGTTAATCCCTGACCGTTCGGAAGACCGGTTTCACTGAAAGCAAAACGCATAGGTCTGTAATCACAATGCCCGTTGGCGGCGTGACAATGAGAACAGTTAATGTCTAAATAGGAACGAACTCTTTTTTCTAAAGGTTTGGCGGCATCATTGTAATTTACGGTACTGTTGTCTTCACTAGGCAGACTGAAATTGTTTTCCAAATACCCTTTTTCAATCCATTTCAGAATCTGGTTTTTAGTTTCTGTACTACTGTAGGTATAATCAAAATTAAGGTTTTGCGGTTTGATACCGATAGGGATGTAGGTATCAACTTCTGTCCCTGATGAGACATCTTTGCTTTTGTGACAAATGGCACATTGTACTTCGGTTGGAATGCGGTATGTAGTGCTTTTAATGACATTGTTTTCATCTCTCCAGCTAATGTCTGTATAACTTCCGGCCAAGTCAAAGAAGGCTTCTGTCTGATCGGTATTCCATACATAATCGGCAAAAATCCAACGGTCAGCTCTTCGAATCATGATTCGGGTTTCAATAATACGGGTGGTATTGTTGGGCTGTACATTGTCGTAATAAAAAGTTTTAATCAGGGCAGCTCCCACCGGTAAATCAAATATCTTTCCATCAGCTGTATAAGTGCCTTTTGTTCCGGGTGGCATCCAGACAAATCTTTTTTTGTGGGCATAGTCCGTAAACAACGCCGAGGCCGGTGCATAAGGCAAAACGTTTAAAGATGGAATTTGATTTTTGAGATCTCCCACAAAAAAGTGATAATCGGATAATTTTGGATAAGGTACTTGTGTTAAATCCACTGTAGCTATGGGATCAGCATTGATGGTTACATGGGCTTCATTTGAAGTGTTTCCTTCAGCATCTTTCACGGTATAGGTAATTTGCGAAGGGTTGCCCACGAAATTAACTTCCGGAGTGAACGTCACGACTCCGGTAGTGGCATTTACGGTCCAGCTTCCTTCACCTGCTACGATTAATTGGTCCAATGTTCCGTTGCCATCGGTGTCTGTGGCATTTGCAGTAGTAATACTTACGGTAGTGGCTACTACGGCATCACCCGCAGTATCATTGTCTAAAACAGCGATAGTTACAGGAGCTGTTAAGGTACTGTTCACGGTGTCATCAGTCGCTACCGGTAAATTGTCAATGGGTACATAGTCATCATCGTTGTCGGAACAAGCTATGATGAAACTTAAAAAAAGAGCGGAAGCTGTAAGCAGTAGGTAATGTTTTTTCATAGTTTTATTAATCGCAACCAAAAATAATAAAATTTTTATAATATCCTATTAATTATAATGTTACTATTGGTTTTTGTTGATAAAAAATGTGAATTATCAGGTTGAATTCCCAAATTTATTGCGGATTTGCTAAGTCTCATAAAAAGAGGATGCTAGAAATTAATCAAAAAAATCTTAAATACCAAGCGACCTATAAATTCGGCTATAATTCGGTTTCAGGATATGTAGCATAACTGCTCTGAGACAACTGAAAATCAGTTGACCCTACTTCAAATAAAATCCTGTTTTGAAGACCTGAAAAAGTATCAGTCCGCCAATCGAATGCGGTAGGTTTTCAGTTTTGCAATGGCTTCTTTTGATTTGTAATCAAAAATTTCTTCGTGTTGGTTGCGTTCTTTCTTTAAACTGATTTGTTTGATGCCGTTACAAAAACGTCTGATTTCCTCATCGTCTGATAAGATCAATCCCGGAACCTCAATGTTATTTCCTTGATCATCTTTTGCAACCATCGTAAAATAGCTGGAATTGCAGTGTTTTATCTTACCGGTTTGAATATTCTCAGATTCCACACGAATACCAACAATCATTGAACTTTTGCCCACATAGTTTACACTGGCTTTCATGGTAACGAGTTCACCAACTTCTATGGGATTCAAAAAATCAACAGTATCCACTGAGGCGGTCACACAGTAATGTCCCGAGAATTTAGAAGCACAGGCAAAAGCAATTTGGTCCAGCAGTGACAAGATATAACCACCGTGAATTTTACCGCTGAAATTGGTGTGTGAGGGCAACATCAACTGCGAAATCGTAATTTGGGAAGAGTTTACGGGTTTAAACAAATCACTCATCTTTCTCGGCTCGGGTTAAGATATTATCAGGCAAAGCTTTCTTGGCTTTAGCGCCCATTTTTTTCAATTTTTCCACACTGGTGATGAGGTTGCCTTTTCCGTCAATCAACTTGTTCATAGCACCTTGGTACTCTGTTTTAGCCTCATCCATTTTTTTGCCGATTTTGACTAAATCTGATACAAAACCTTCAAATTTGTCATAAAGCGCTCCGGCCTGACGGGCAATTTCCAAAGCATTCTCCTGCTGTTTTTGATTGGTCCACATGCTGTCTATCGTTCTCAGTGTGGCCAAAAGGGTAGAAGGTGTCACAATTACAATATTTTTTTCAAAGGCTTTGTTATAAAGTGAGGTGTCTTCATTCAGGGCCAAGGCAAAAGCCGATTCAATTGGCACAAACAACAAGACAAAATCAGGGCTTTCCATTTGATACAAGTCGTGATAATTCTTTTCGCTCAACTGGTCCACATGACGCTTCAAAGCCATTACATGTTCTTTCAGATGCTGAGCCTTGATCTCATCGTCCTCTTCATTGATGTAGCGTTCATAGGCGGTTAGTGTTACTTTGGAATCGACAATCATTTTCTTGCCGTCGGGCAGATTAATCACCACATCGGGAAACACGCGGTTGCCTTCTTCAGTCACAAAACTCTGTTGCACTTCGTATTCGCGGCCTTTTTCCAAACCGGATTTTTCCAATACCCGTTCCAAAACCAATTCGCCCCAATTGCCTTGCATTTTACTGTCGCCTTTTAATGCTTTGGTCAGGTTCAGGGTTTCTTTACTCATTTGCTCGTTCATCTCCCGTAAGCCTAATATTTGCTGGCGTAAGGCAGCGTGGTAATCAATACTTTCCTTGTGTGTGTCTTCAACTTTCTTTTCAAAAAGCTGAATCTTATCCTGTAAAGGAGTCAGGATGTTTTTTAGATTTTCTTTGTTTTGCTCGGTAAACTTGGTGGTTTTTTCTTCAAGGATTTTGTTCGCCAGATTTTCAAATTCCTTAGTGAACTTTTCCTGAAGTTGTTCCACTTCTGCTTTTTGTTCTTTATTGCGCTCCCACAAATTCTCAAAATCAGTCTCTTTTTTGGACAATTGAATCGCCAAAGCTTCCTTCTCGGCACGAATCGTTTCGCGTTCCTGTACCGTTTGACTGATTTGAAGTTTGAGTTGCTCAATTTGTTGCAGCAAACCGTTTATTTTTTCTTCCAGTGAGGCTTTATCCGATTTGGAATTTGCTGCCAATAGGGTTTTACCAATATAAATTCCAATGGGTAAAGCGATAATAAAGGCAAGTATAATGAGTAAATTATCGTTCATAAATTTTTAAATATGCAGAGTCTAAATATACACAGATTTGTCCTAAAATGAATGGTCATGTCAAAATGTTTTTTAATTTGGCATCGTTTTTGAAAACACAGCAGAGTAAACTTGCTGTTAAACTATTTAATACCATTAATTATGATTAAAAAAATTACCCTTTCAGCTTTCCTATTTATAGCTGCTTTTTCTTTCGCACAAATTGGCCCGGTGGGACATTTAACCATTTTTTCGGAAGACGGAGATAAATTCACCTTGATTTTGAATGGTGAAGTAATCAACGATACACCTCAGACCAATCTGAGAGTAGAAGATTTAAACCAACCGTATTACAATGCCAAAATCAAATTTGCAGACCAATCCTTACAGGACATTTCTAAAAACAATTTGATGTTAACCGATGTCGATGGGGTGTTTTCAGATGTAACGTATAAGATTAAAAGAGACAAGAATAATAAAACTAAAATGAAACTGAATTATTATTCGTCGATACCGGTACAGCCTAATTTTATCCCGGCTTCTAATGTTCACGTGATTCATTACGGCCAGCCGGCACCGCCACCGGTGTCTGGTGGAGTTTCGCAAACTACTACAACGACAACCACACAAATGAATGGGGTAAACGTTGGGGTTGGCGTAAATGTCGGAGGGGTGAATATGGGTGTAACCATCAATGACAATATGGGAGGCGTAGGAGCCGTTACGCAAACGACCACCACTACAACCACCCATTCTTCTTCCTCTTCTTCAGGTCATCATCATGAGGAAGAACCGGTAAGAGGTTGTGGAGGGAAATACTGCATGTCTCCCGGGAATTTCAGCGCAGCCTTGGCGACCATTAAAAAACAAAGTTTTGAAGAAACTCAACTCAAAACAGCCATGCAAGTGGTAACAGCCAATTGCTTGAATGTAGATCAAATCATGCAGATTGCCAATACGTTCAGTTTTGAAGACAACAAATTGGAGTTTGCCAAGTTTGCCTATGATTACTGTACGGAACCAAGAAATTATTTTAAATTGAACGGTATTTTTTCATTCAGCAGCAATGTGGATGCGTTGTCTGATTACGTACAAAGCCGTCAGTAAAAAAACACTCAAATAATAAAAACAAAAGACTGTCCTAATCGGATGGTCTTTTTTATTTTTGCCCAATGACAGATTCACACAGCCATTTCATGATTCATAAACCGCATGGCTATTTAAGCCAATTCATTTATGAAAAAAAGCGACACAAAAAGTTGCTTGGAGAACTGTATGCCTTTCCCGAAGGAACGATGGCTATAGGTCGCTTGGATGAGGATTCGGAAGGCTTACTCTTACTGACTACCGACGGTATGATGAGCGAAATGGTGCGAAGTCAAACCGTCGAAAAAGAGTACTACGCCCAGGTTGACGGCATCATTACTCAGGAAGCGGTAGAACAAGTAAAACAAGGTGTCGAAATCGGGTTCAAAGGCATACGCTATACCACCAAACCCTGCGAAGCCCACATCATAACCGAACTTCCTGAATGCATAGGCGAGGGCAGAAGAATCCGCGATGAACGCCACGGACCCACCAGTTGGATTTCCATTACTTTAACCGAAGGCAAATTTCGTCAAGTGCGAAAAATGACGGCAGCTGTTGGATTCCCCACGCTGAGATTAATCAGAATCAGGGTAGGTACACTATCTTTGCAGCTTAAAGCCGGCGAAGTGGCAGAAGTCGAAAGCTTTTTTAACAAATAAAATCACAATTCCTAAATCCAACATGCTTAACATCGTTTTAGTAGAGCCCGAAATCCCCAATAATACCGGCAATATTGGTCGCTTATGTGTAGGAACCGAGAACAGATTGCATCTCATCAAACCCTATGGATTTGAAATTACCGACAAAAATCTCAAGCGTTCCGGACTCGATTATTGGGTACACCTCGACTGGAAAGAATACGACAATGTAGCACAATGGATAGCTCAACTCAGCGATAAGTCAAGAGTATTTCTGATGAGCTCTCATGCAGAAAAATCAATTTATGAAGCGGATTTTCAAGACGAAGATTGGCTGGTTTTTGGCAAAGAAAGCGTAGGATTGAACAAAGAAGTGTTAGACCAATTTGAAAATCACCTCACGATTCCCATGTCCAACTTAATCCGCAGTTATAATATTGCGAATTCGGTTGCGTTTGTGGTAGGTGAAGCTAAGCGACAGTTGTACTATAAAAAGAGCTGATATGAGAATGATGGTTACCGTAGAGGAAGCTATTTCAAAAGCAAGAAGAACCATTTTCTATCCAATGCTGCTGATTTTTTTGGGAGCTATTGTTGGGGCTATCATTTTGGTGGCTCAATATCATATTACTACATGGATTATTGCCATCGGCTTTGTTGTAGGTTTTGTGACCTCATGGGTGTATTGGAGTTTTGCTATTACGCACTGGCGCATTTGGGCTTTTGAAAATGTGAGGAATGTGCAAGAACTGAAACGCAAAGCTATTTTATACAACATAATCAAAGAAGACGGAACCTTTTCAAATCGAACTGAAATTCGCAGTCGGGCACAAAAACAAAAACTTCAGGATCTCGAAAGAAAATTTTCGGTTAAAGATATCTATCGCGATGATTTTAATATACCTAAAGAAACTCGGATCAAATCAGGTTATATAGGCAATGGTATAGTAGCCGGTACAGGCTTTTTAATGTTTGTGATGATTACTCGTCTTTTACTGGCAAGCGCCAATAAAATGGACTATAGGCTTTTGGTTCCATTACTGCTGGGAGGTTTGCTGTCGTTTTTTGGAGTAAAAGAATTACTCAGTAAAGAGCCTCGCCTTGTATTGAATGCTGAGGGCATAAAGTTGGCCAAAAAGAACTTGATGGAATGGCACCATATCACTAACGATTTTGTAGTGCCCCGACTAAAAATGGATACTATAAAGCATTATTTGATTTTTGATTACAAAGATAAACCGGTAGAATTGCTCATTTCCGGTTTGGAACTTCAGCCGAATGAGATTGAAAATCTATTGCGGGTGTATCGGATACGCTTCGAAAGGAACCATCCTGTTTAGCGGATGATAAACTTCCCTTTCTCTCCGTCAAAAACGATTGAGGCATCTTTGAAAAGAGTAGAAAAAATACCCTTCGAAATTAAATTGCAAGGTTGGTCCTGAACAACTTCTGTTTCGGTCATCACAATCATTTCGTCAGAGAGTTGTATTGCCAAATCGATATCGTGTGTTGAAAATAAAATGCATTTTCCCGTTTCCATGGATAGCTTTTTCAGGAGCTTAAACACCGAAACCTTGTGTAATAAGTCCAAATGCGTTGTGGGTTCATCCAATATAATCAAGGGGGTGTCTTGAGCCAAAGCTCTTGCTATCAGTACAATTTGAAGCTGTCCGTCGCTTATTTCGTGGTGTTTTTTGTTGAGCAAATGCTCAATATGGGTTAGTTCAACGGCTTGTGTGATTTTTTCATAATCAATTCCCGAGAGTTTTCCCAGCCAATTGGTGTAGGGTTGTCTGCCCAGAGCAATCAGTTCAAAAACAGTCAAGTTACTCGGAGGCAGTTTTTCGGTTAAAACCAAACTTAAATGCTGCGCCAAAGCAGTGCCTTCATACGAATGTATTTCTTTTTCGTTCAGCATGACCTTGCCGGCCAGGGGTTTCTGTATGCCGGTTAAGGTGCGAAGCAAAGTCGACTTTCCAATGCCGTTTCCGCCCACCAATGAAATTAATTGTCCTTGCTCTAATTTTAAATTCAAATTTTCAGCTATGGTGTTTTTACCCTTTTTGGAGTCATATCCAATGGTTAAATTTAAAGCCTGCAGTACGTTGGTTTGAGTGCTCATCTTTTACTGAATACTTTTCTTTTTAACAATTAACCAAATGACTACTGGTGCTCCTATGATTGATGTAATGGCATTAATGGGCAAAGTGAAATCAAATCCCGGCATTTGTGAAACCGTGTCGCAAAAAAGCATAATAACAGCACCTATAATCACTGTGCCAAAAAACAATAGTTTGTGATTACTCGTATGGAATAACAATTTGGACAAATGCGGAACGGCCAACCCCACAAATGCTATGGGGCCTGCAAAAGCGGTGATGCTTCCGGCCAAAATACTGGTGGCCAAAATAATGATATACCGTGTTCGCTGTATGTTCAACCCCATGCTTTTGGCGTAGTTTTCTCCGATCAATAAAGCATCTAAAGGTTTTAACGATGTAAGGCTTATCAACAATCCAAGGACAACACAAACGGTCAGTATGATAATATTTTGCCACGATAAATTACCAATGCTTCCCATCGACCAAAAAGTATATTTCTGTAACTGTTCAGCCGAACTGAAATAGGTAAACACGCTCACGATAGCTCCGGTAAAACTGCTGAACATCAATCCTACAATCAATATCGACATGGTGTCGCGCAGTCGTTGTGATACAATCAAAATCAGAAGTAAAACCAATAAACTTCCCAGACACGAAGCCAGTATGACGCCATAGGAAGACAACAAAAATTGCGAAAAAAAAGCGGGCAGCATGCCTGCTCCCAAAATCACAAAGGCGACTCCCAAACTGGAACCCGAACTTAGTCCCAACACATAAGGTCCGGCCAGCGGATTTCTGAAAAGCGTTTGCATTAATAAGCCACTTACCGAGAGGCCTATGCCTACTAATATGGCGGTAATAGCTTTGGGTAATCTGAAATTTACGATGATGTATTCCCAAGTGTCTTTTGAAGCCTCTCCTCCAAACAAACTTTTAAAAACTTCTTTAATGGGTATGGCTACCTGTCCTTCGGCAATATTCAACAGCATGGCTGCCAACAAGGTGAATGACAGCATCACAAAAAGAAAAGTATTTCGGTTTTGGGTTTTCAACTAGCGTAATTTTTCAAAGAAAAAAGGTTTGTAACTGGGTAGCAACTCGGGATGCAGAATTTTTACCAAATCTTTCAACACAATATCCGGACGGTTGGGAGCCAATTCATAATATAAAATGCCACCGGTTTTTCCTTTTCTGCCACTGAACGAATATACATTTTTATTTTGAAAAGCTTTGAATTGGCTGTAATGCGGATTTGCATCGGTCATTTCCTTCAGAGAAGAAAATTGTCCCGAAGTAATCCAAACATCTGCAAAAGAGGCTTTCTCAAATACGGTTTCAAACGACAATGACAAACTCCCTGTACCGGTAGTCTCCTGCCACAGATAACGGGCATTGGCTTCTTTCAACAATAAACTCCCCCAGCTCGTGCCGCGGGGCAAATACCAGCGGTCTTCAAACATGTCGCCCGCAAGTATAGTAGGAGTTGAGGTGGCTTGTTTGGCAATAGTAATGGTTTTCATATAGTCTCGGGCAATTTTGTCAAACAGCTCGTTGGCTTGTGATTGCTTGTCGTACAAAGCCCCGAAAAACTTAATCCATTCGGCCTTTCCCAGCGGAGTTTCTTCATTCCAGTCCCCGTTAAGCATCACCTTTAAACCGCTTTTTTGTAAATTGTCCAAAGTCGGATTGTTGTTGTCAATACCGTAACCGATAATTACATCGGGTTGCAAATCCAAAAGGACTTCCGTATTTAAACTCTGATTCATCCCCAGTTCTTTTACTTTCCCGGCCTCAATCCGGGCACGCACTTTTTCCGATGAAATGTAGTCTAAATGCGGAAACCCCACCAAAGTTTGGGTCACCCGCAGCATTTCCAATGAAGGAATATGTGTGGTCGAAGTGACCACTATGGATTGTATAGGAACCGGTATCGTCAGGTTTTGTTTTAAACTGTCAGGGACGATTCCGTTTTTTTCTTTCAGAATGTAAGTGTAGGTTTTAGTAGCCTTGGGCCACGGATTTTTAACGGTCACTACCGAGTATCCTTCATAGTGTACCAAAGAAAATCCCTTGGCATAGGTGATGGTGTTTTGATACGAGGCAACGGTTTTTTGGGACACTTCCTTTTTGCATCCGCTTAAGAATAAGGATAACAAAACAACCGCTATGACGTTACTGTAGGTTTTCATTAAAAAGTTTTTGCAAAAGTAGGAGATTGTTATTTAAAATTACCGTTTCGGTAACATTTGATGCAAAACCCGCTTTTCAGTTGTTGTATTTTTACATAAAAAAAGATGAGGGACAATTCCAATACTTTCATATACCTCGTGGGAGGCATCATACTACTGCATTTTTTAGTCGGATTCATTTGGTTGATTATCAAGTTCTCCAAGAAAAAAGAAAAATGATTTTTCAAACATCCTTTTGAAGCGTCAATTATTGCATTACCTTTGCACCCGAATTAAGGTTGTGATTTTGTTTTTTCAACATCGCATTAAAAGGGAATTTGGTGCAAAACCAAAGCTGTTCCCGCAACTGTAAGCTATCAAGCTTGTTGTTAACTCCAATACCATTGTCTCGTCACAAGACGGGATGAGAAGGTCAACAACAGGACGCAAGCCAGGAGACCTGCCTCATTCATTGAGTAACAAACTTTCGGGAAAAAAGGTTTGGGTATGGGTAAATTCTATGCTTTTCTCCCAGGATTATTAAATTAGTGTTGAACTAAAAAATGAAAAAAACAGTAAGAGCAGCGGCTGTATTGGCCTTGCTGAATACTTGTGCCTATGCACAGGTAAAAGATTCCGTTGCAGTGAATCAATTGAACGAAGTGGTTATTTCCGATACCAAATTTGCCCAAAGCAAAGAAAAATCCGGAAAAGTAATCGAAGTCATTACCGCCAAAGACTTAGCAAATAAAGTCGGCCAAAACTTAGCCAACGTCTTATCGCAGGTAGCCGGAGTTGAAATCAACGGCAACCAATCAGCCAACGGTAAAAACCTGGGCTACTACATCCGCGGAGGCAAAAACCGTCAGGTGCTCATCCTGATAGACGGAATCCCGGTAACCGATGCGTCCGGCATCAGTTTGGAATACGATTTACGTTTATTACCGGTAGAGCAAATTGAAAGAATTGAAGTCATGAAAGGCGCTGCCAGTACACTCTATGGTACCGGAGCCGCTACCGGTGTCATCAACATCACGCTAAAGAAAGCCGGTAAACAAACTCTGCAGGGCAACGCTTATGTCAACATAGGTTCAAACAATACCGCAGACAATCACAAATACAACGGGCACGATTTCAATCAAGGATTTTCAGTCAACGGCAGGTACCAAAAAGTCAACTTCTTTGCCGGACTGAACAGCACGGAGACCAAAGGAATGTCACAGATAGCCGGCGAAAACTACGAACCCGATAGTTTCTCCAGACAAAATATTTTAACCCGATTGGGCTATAATGTGACCGATAAACTTTCCTTGGATTTTTTTGGAAACTACGACAAAATCAGCAACAATTACGATCAGCCTTTTGACAATACCGGTTTTAACGATGTAACTTTAAATAAAACGGCTTCTGAACAGTTTCGCTTTGGTTTTGCTCCAAAATTCAAGTACAATAAAGGGGAGCTCAACATCAATTCGGGGTTTACCAAAATTAAGCGCGATTACAGCGAGTTCAACTCCTATACTTCGGGCACCGATTATTCGGTGTACGATTCCCGCAGTGCCACAGTGGATGCTTTCAATAAATACAAATTCAGCAAGGCGTTTTTTATCGTAACCGGAATCAATTTCCAGTTTCACGACATGGAAAGTCAAACGCCTTACAGTACCATCAATCGCGAAAGTACCCGCTTTAACATGGTTGACCCTTACCTGACTTTGGTTTATGACACGCCTTTCGGGCTCAATATTAATTTGGGTTCGCGTCTCAATATCCATAGTGAATATGGAAACCATACGGTGTACAACATCAATCCGTCGTACAACTTTGCAACAACTTTTCCGTTGAAAGTCTTGGCTTCCTATAGTACGGCTTACATTACGCCGAGTTTGTACCAATTGTATTCGGAGTATGGCAACACCAAACTGACTCCTGAGGAAAACACGACCATTGAGGCTGGTTTTGAAACAGCATTGTGGGATAAAAAATTAACAATCAATGCCGTTGGGTTCTATCGGGACCAAAAAGATTCTTTTGATTTTTACTGGGACAGCACCACCTTTCAGGGCTATTACATCAATATTGATGGGAAGAACAAAGCCAAAGGGGTAGAAACAGAGGTAACCCTGCAACTGTCAACAAAGCTGAAACTAAACGGGAACTATACCTTTACACAGGTAGACGAAGCCTTAGACCGCTTGATTCCGAAACATAAAGTCAATGCCGGTTTGGAGTATCAACCCACGAACAGAACTTTTTTCAATCTGAGTTACCAATATTTTGATGCCCGCAACGATGCTTTCTTTGACGGCAACACCTTTGGAACTACTCAGGCCAAATTAGACTCTTACCAATTGGTGAACGCCTTGGTAAAATATACCCTAATCAAAAACCGACTCACTGTTTTCGGTGCGGCTACTAATATTTTTAACAAAGACTTTACCGAAAACATTGGGTATTCCGCCCGAGGCAGAAATTTCAAAGTGGGGTTAAACATTATTCTATAATTAATTCTGAAGAAAAGGCTAACCGCAAGGTTAGCCTTTTTTGTTTTAGGAATGAGCTGTAATTTGAAGAATAAACGTGGCGGCTTGTTCCAAAACCGCTTCCGGGCTTTCCTTGTGTGGTGTATGGCCAATTCCGGGAAGCATCAGCGTTGCTGCTCTGCCTTGAACTTTGTTGAGAATACCTTCCACTTGCCGCATACTCCCATATTCGTCCGATTCTCCCTGAATAATAAGCGCCGGGCAGTGAATGGCCGGTAAAAAGTGTTCTATATTCCAATGGCTAAACGATGCGGTGGTCCAGGTTTTAGCCCAAGCCCAAAATAGTGCTTCGGTCTTTTCACCGTGGTATTTTTCTAATTTCTTTTTAAGGTCGGTAGTTTGGTAAAGTGCTATGGCATCCTTTATTCCGTTGACGGTTAGGTCTTCTACAAAAATGTGTGCCCCTTCGGTTAGGATTCCCAGAATCCGCTCAGGGTATTTTGCTGCCGCAATTAAAGCAATAGAACCGCCGTCACTATGGCCAAACAGTATGGCTTGCTCTACACGCCAAGCAGTGAGCAGTTCGTTTAACATGTCGGCTTCATGTTCGATGTAATAGTTGTCACGTTCGCTAGTAGAGAATTCACAGGATTTTCCGTAGCCCTGGCGGTCATAAATGAGGACATTGCAACGGGTCATTTCCCCAAGCTTCTCCGGAAAATCCCGCCACAAAGCAATACACCCCAATGAGTCGTGTAAAAAAATAAGGGTAGGTCTTCCGGGATAATGGTCAATACGGTGAACAGCTATTTCAGATAGGTCGGTAGGCATAGGGTGTGGTCTCAAAATTAGGACTTACGGGTCGCGGCTAGCCTCAATGGTGGTGTCGCGTCACGTTTTGTTGTAAATATAAATAAATTTTTCTGTTACAGGCCTCAAGGCACAGGCCGAACGGAGATAATGTGTGATTTGATACTTACTTACCACGCGATAAGATTGACTTTTTTGAACTTTGGGTTTTGCGCGGTAACTTGGAAATGCCCTTCGTCAAACTCAGGTCAGGCTCAGCTTAGCCCTTCGACAGGCTCAGGGTGACACGATGAGTGGGCTCAGGGTAAGCTCAGCACAGGGAGGCTCCTTAGTAGGTTGGGATGAGGTTGATTTCGGTTGTTTGATGGGTGAGGGTGGAGGTGCGGATTTGTTTGAGGCAGGTTCCTTTTTGGTCTTTGGCGAGGCAGGAGACGGTGACGTCATCCAGGAGGGTGTTGTTTTTGTCTTTGGTAATGATTTTGGTGAGGTCGCCGTTGGTGTAATAGAAGTATTGCGTGTGGAAGGTGGTGAAGTTGTCGACTATTTTGGCAATGGTGCCATCGGGGTTGTAGTGGTAAATGGCTTCGTTTTGCTTGTGTTGTTTTTGGGTGTAGCCACTGATGCGCTCGCGTTGGTGGGTTTTCCAGCGGTTTTTGTAATAGAGGGGTTCGCTATTAGGGGTGGTTTCTTTGATGAACCACATTTTCTTTTCGGTTTCCTGCAGGATGTTGCCGAGGGAGTCGACGGTTTTGGAATACTTGATGCGGCCGTTTGCGGTGAAGACCTGTTGTTTTTTATAGAGGAATGTTCTGTGGTTGTTGGTAATGCGGTAGGCTATCTCGGTAGTGGCTTTGATGCCGGCGGGGAGGAGGAGTTTCTTGGTGTCTTTTTTGCTGGTGCAGCTGAGGGTGGCGGTGAGGAGTGCGAGGAGAAGGAGTGTTTTCATGTGGTGGCGAGGGATTAGCGGGGGACAAAAAAAGCGCCTTGAGCGGCGCTTTCTTTATTTCATATAAATGTATTCTTCGTATTCCATATTGGTTTCGCGCGTGAGTTTGCGTTGGTCTCTGGCGAGCTCTCGCATGGCTTCGACGCCTTTTTTGGCACAGCGTTTTATTTTGCTGAGGCGGGAGGAGAAATCGGCCAGTTTCCTGGCATCCTCGGGGCTGAGCTTGGTTTTGATTTCATCGACAAAGGTGGAGAACTCGCGGACGACCTCTCGGTTTTCGTCGTAATCGGTTTTTAATTCGTCTAACAGTTCATCGATTTCTTTGCTGATTTCTTTGCAATGGTCTTCGCTTTTCTTGTGAAGCTCTTCGATGATTTTCTTCTCATTACTACCAAAAAGTCCCATGATAATTTGATTTAAAGTTGTTTTGTTTTGACGGGGTTAAATCAAATTTAAGAAATTGTTTCTAATCTTGGTGTAAATTGTTAATAACTTGTATGTTAGCACGTTAATGCATGGCTTCGCTGACGTCGACTTTGTTTTTTCCTTTTTTGATGAGCAGGATAAACGGTATGCAGACGAGGAACAGGATGCCTAAGCTGAGAAAGATATCCATGTAGGACAGGACGGTGCTTTGCTTGCTTACGCCGTAGTCGAGTACTTTGTAGGCTTTTTGCAGGGCGACGTCGGCGCTGAAACCTTTGTTCATGAAGCCGTGCTGCAGGGCGTTGAGGCGCTGCTGTACGTTGACCTTAGTGGCATCAAGATTGGCAATAAGGTTGACGCGGTGCTCCTGCCCAAAACGGGCAATGAAGGTGGTGATGATGGCGATTCCGAAGGAACCTCCTAACTGACGCATCATACCGGTGAAGGCTGCTCCTTCGCCAATGCTTTTTCCTTTGAGGGCCGACAGTGACAGGGTGGTGATGGGTACGAAGAGTAGTCCTAAGCCCAACCCACGGACGATGAGCGGCCAGAACATGTGTTCGGTTCCGGTATCGGGGGTCATGATGTTGTGCATCCAGTAGGTGAAGATGAAGAACATGAGGAATCCGCCCGAAACGAGATAGGTTTGCGGGACTCCTCTTTGAATCATTCGCCCGATGATGGGCATCATTACCGCCACGGTGAGGGAGCTGGGGATGAGCAGCAAACCGGCATCAGTAGCCGTCCAACCCAGAATGGACTGGGTGTAGATGGGGATGATGAAGGTGGTGCCATATAACCCGAATCCCATGATGAAGCTGAGTACGACTCCGATTCGCAGATTAGTGTCTTTGAGTACTTTGAGGTTGACAATGGGGTGCTTGTAGGTGAGTTGTCGCCAAACGAAGAAAAACAATCCTACGAAACTGAGAATGGAGAGCCCTGTGATGACATCGTCATTGAACCAGTCGTCCTGTTGGCCGTGTTCGAGTACGTACTGCAGGGAGCCGATGAAGGCGGTGAGGAGTACGATGCCGAGCCAGTCGACCTGATTGGCTTTTAGTTTTTCGCCGTATTTAGGGCTACGCACAAAAGACAGGGTGAGCATGGTGGCGATGATACCGATAGGGATGTTGATGTAAAAAATGTAGGGCCAGGAGAAGTTGTCTACCAGGTAGCCTCCCAGAGGCGGCCCAAGGGTAGGTCCAACGATAACTCCCATACCGTAGATGGCCTGAGCCATTCCGCGTTTTTCGAGCGGATAGCTTTCGGTGATGATGGTTTGAGCGGTTACTAATAATGCTCCGCCGCCGAGCCCCTGAATGAACCGGAAGACTACCAGTTCCCAGATTCCATTGGCGTTACCACACATGAACGAGGATACGGTAAAGATGACGATGGAAGCGGCAAAGTAGTTGCGACGTCCAAACTGCTGCGATAACCAGCTGGTCATGGGGATGACGATTACGTTGGCAATGGCGTAAGCGGTGATGACCCAAGCCACATCTGTAAGGGTGGCACCAAGGCTTCCCTTCATGTCATTGAGGGCTACGTTGACGATGGTTGTATCGACTATTTCGAGCAGGGCACAAAGCACGGCGGTAATCGTGATGATGACCCTGCGAAAGCCGTATTCTACTAAGTCTTCCTGAACTACGGGTGCTTTAGCCATTTTGGTTTGTATTAAAGTTCATTTTGGTTTGTATTATTTCAAAATCACATCAACGTCAACGTTCATTCCTGAACGTAGGAGTTGCAATTTATCGGCTGCGTTGTTTTGGGTGAAACTGATTTTCACCGGTAGCCGTTGTACGGTTTTTACAAAGTTTCCGCTGGCATTATCGGGAGGCAAAAGGGAGAATTTAGAACCTGTGGCAGGGGAGAACGAGGTTACTTCGCCTTCGAACTCGGTGCCGGGAAAGGCATCAATTTTCAGTTTTACTTTTTGGCCTTCGCGCATTTTGTCTAACTGGGTTTCTTTGAAGTTGGCAATGACCCAAGTCTCGTTGTTGTTTACGATGTAAAACAAGGATTGTCCCGGTTGTACCAATTGACCCGGTTGGATGTCAACGGCAGAAACCTGTCCGTCAACCGAAGCGGTTACGACGGTGTAGCTCAAATTGAGATTGGCGGCGTCAAGAGCGGCTTGTGCTTTTTTGACATTGGCGGCGGCTACCTGTACTTGTTTGCTGCTTACGGTGGTGCGTGCTGCCGCTACATTTTTTTGGAATGCAGAGGCTTTTTGCTGGTCTTGTAAAATGGCTAACTGGCTTTGGGCTTCCTGCTTGGCGGCTTCTGCCTGCTCGTATTGTTGCTTGGTAATGGAATGGTTTTTATAGAGGTTGCTGTAGCGTTCAAAGTCATTGGAGGCTCTTCGCAAACGGATTTTAGCTGTTTCAATGCTTCCTTTAGCTGACTGCACGTTGGCATCTGATACAGAAACGTTAGCTTGTGAGGTTCCGATATCGGCTTTGGCTACTTCGAGGCTGTTTTCGGCAGCGGCTAAATTGGCTTTGGCTTCTTCGACTTTCACGATGTAATCGCTGTTGTCAATGACGAAAAGGGTGTCGCCTTTTTTAACC
Organism: Flavobacterium sp. XGLA_31; assembly: GCF_051547105.1. Lineage (NCBI taxonomy): Bacteria > Pseudomonadati > Bacteroidota > Flavobacteriia > Flavobacteriales > Flavobacteriaceae > Flavobacterium > Flavobacterium sp. XGLA_31. The sequence goes on from NZ_JBPTTM010000008.1 coordinate 33,721, forward strand.
CGGTCGTTGTCTTTGACTAAAACCTTGGTAATGTATCCGCCTACACGAGGGATGATGGGATTCATTTTTTTGGCCACCTGTGCGTCATCGGTTGTTTCGTGAGAAAGGGAGTGGATGTATTTGTATCCGCCGTAGCTTAAGCCCACTACAGCGAAAGCGATGAATATGAGGGTGAATTTTTTATTTGTTCTTTTATTTTCCATGATGTTGACAATTTAGTTTTGAGTGATGTTTAAGGATGAGGTTAGTGTTCCGGTGGCAAATTGTAATTCGTAGTATTTTTGAGCGACATCGGCTTTAGCAAGCGCCTGATTGATTTTGGATTGTAACTGTTGGTAGTCAGCTTCCAATAAATCGTTGGTATCGGCGAGGCTGTTGTCGTATTTGTCTTTTACGATGCGGTAGTTTTCAGTGGCCTGCTCTACGGCTTTTTCGTAAACGGCGCTTTGTTTGAGCGACAGTTCATAGTTTTGTTTGGCCTGAAATACTTCTTCTTTGATTTGGTCGTTCCTATCGGACAACTCGATTTCGGTTTCTTTGGCACGGCTTTGCGCCAGTTTTACCTGTTTGCCGTTTTTGAAGATGTTGGAGAGGTCGTATGATACGCCTACACCTACATTCATGGCATTGGTTACGGTTAAAACATTATTCAAATCGAAGGCAATGTAGCCGCCGGAAAGCGAAAGCGAAGGGTAGTAGCCTGCTTTGGCGATTTTGATTCCGGTTTCTGCTGCCTGTTTTTTGAACTCTAAAGACTTTAAATCATTTCTTTCACCTGAGGCATTCAAATTGCTGTTAGCGAGCATGTCTCTTTTTACCGCTTCGATGTCAATTTCAATCTGCGTGTTTTCAGGGAGCTTTAACAAGGTAGTCAGTTTGTAGTTGGCAATGGCGGTGTTCTTTTTGGCATTATCTAACGACAATTGTACGTTGGATTGCTGGAGTTGCGCTTTGAGTAAATCGTTGCGGGCGATGAGGCCGTTTTCTTCCATGGCGGTGAAGTCCTTTACGCGTTGGTCAGCTGTTTTGAGGTTGTCCTCAATGAGTGCCGTCATTTGCTGTGCTTTGAAAAGATTGGCAAACAGTTCTACGACTTCAAGCCCGATTTGCTCTTTAGCGTGCTTCTCAGAGAAGGTTTCCGCTTCGTATAGGCTCTTAGATGCTTTAATGCTATTGGTGAGCTTAAAACCGTTAAAAACCGGCATAGAGGCGTTGACCTGTCCGAGCATCAACTGATCAACCTTAAGCGGAGCAGAGGAGCCGGAGGACGAGCCGCTGTCTGAATTTGACTTCAGGTTAGAGTCGACATGGGCGCTTGAGAGGCGCATGTACTGTCCGGACGCTTTTAAACTCGGGTACTGATTGTTTTTCATATTGTCTAGTTCCAGTTTGGAAGTTTCGACTTTGGTTTTGGCCAAAGACGCCGCATCACTGTTGGCTACTGCAATAGCCACCGCTTCTTTGAGGGTGAGCCGTTTTGTTACTTGTGCCTCGTTTTTGGCAAAGGCCAAAAGGAAGAAGGCGAGGAGTACCATTTTGTTAATTTTCATCTGTTTTATATGTTGTTTTTTGTTTGTCATTTGTCATTACTTCGTCAAATTGCATGTGTCTTCCGGTTTGAGGTTAAGTGCCCGGGTCATAGACTAAGAGTGCTTTTATCGTCTTCTGGATATGCTGAGTGAGTGTTGTAGCAATGTAATGGTTGTATTCTTCTTCGGAGTTTATCCCGAGGATTTTCAGATACAACGGTTTGTTCATGTGGAACTGGAAATAGGTCCCCATAATGATGGGCGGAAGCAGGTCGACATTGATGTCCTTTTGAAAGTCGCCGCTGTCCTGACCTTCTTTGATGATGTTTTTGAAGGTTTCCAAGTTGCTTTTTTTCATTTCGGTGAAGCTGTCAAAGTTGAGTTCTCTTTTTTTGGTTGAAAACTCAAAGTGAAGAATTTGATAGATGCAGCGGTTTTTGTTGATGCGGCTGATGTATAATTCTATCAGTTTGTCAACCTTTTCGAAAGGGGGGATGTTTTCGTTGTATAAACTTTCCAATTGCAGACGCATGTCGGCAATTCGATTCACTACCAGACTCTCCAACATTTTTTCTTTAGAACCAAAATAATAGGATATCATGGCAATGTTGATGTTGGCTTTTTTGGCAATGTCCCTAACCGATGTTCCGTCAAAACCTTCTTCGGCGAATAGCTGTTCGGCTACCTGAAGAATTTCTATTTGTTTTTCGTTAAATTCAGTCATGATGGTATTCTTTGTAAATCGGGTACAAAGTTAAACGTTTGTTTAAATTAAACGTTTGTTTAAATTGAATTTAACATTTATTTAATGTAAAAAGGCAGTATAGATAATTTCTATTGTGTTTTGTTAGATTATTTTAAATCAATTATTTGATTTGTTTTATGTAAAGTAATTTATCGATTTTTTAATTGTCGAGCCAATTTTTTAAAATGGCTTTTCCGAAGGGTGTTAAGATGCTTTCGGGGTGAAATTGGATGCCTTTGACATCGAAGATTTGGTGTCGAACGGACATGATATAGCCGTTTTCGTTTACAGCGGTGATGCGTAAATCGGGAGAAAGGGATTCTTTGTCAATTATCCAGGAATGGTAGTGTCCGGCTTCGAATTCTGCCGGGATATTGTGGTATAAAGGTTCTGAGTTGTCTGTTATTGTAACTTTAGATGTTATTCCGTGAAGTGGTGATTTTAAGTTTATTAAATAAGAATTAAAAACTTCAGCTATGGCCTGATGCCCTAAACAGATGCCCAGTATGCTTTTGGTAGGTGCATAGGTTTTGATTACTTGTTTGAGCAGACCGGCTTCGTCGGGTATTCCAGGGCCGGGAGAGAGTAAAATTTTGTCAAAAGCGGCTAAATCCTCCAGTTCCAATTCGTCATTTCGATATACCGTAACGTGTATATTTAACGCTTCGAGGTAATGAACGAGGTTGAATGTAAAGCTGTCGTAGTTGTCAATGACGGCTATTTTTTTCATGCGGATGACGGTTTGTGAGGTACAAAGATGAGCTAAATTTTTGACACAAAAAAACCCCGGAATTTGACTTCCGAGGTTCGTATGTTCATAGCAATTATTCCCAAATTAGAATTGTAATGCTACGTTTAGAGTGAAATCATCGTTGATGGTTTTGTCGCCTAAGTTGTCAAAAAAGCTTCCTGAACCGTATTTGATACCGTATTTGGTTCTGTTGATTTTGATATCATTGGCAGTAGCTGTGTTTCCTTTTACAGTTAAATCAAAAGTTACCGGATTGGTAATTCCTTTGATGGTTAAATCACCGGTTACTGTGTATACACCGTTTCCTTTGTCGGCAATTTTTTTGAATACCAAAGTGGAAGTTTTGAATTTTTCGGTTCCGAAGAAATCGTCAGATTTCAAGTGCCCGTCTAATTTTCCTTTCCAATCCCCTGTTAAATCAGTGCTGGTCATGGTAGTCATGTTTACGGTAAAGTTACCTCCGGCCACTTTTTTGTTTTTGAATATTAAAACACCTTCCTGAAAGTCAACAGTTCCGGTGTGCTCACCAGTTACTTTTTTACCCACCCAGGTAATGGTGCTTTTTTCAGCGTTGATTTTCTTGGTTTGTGCGGTAGCTACTGTTGTTCCGAAAGCTACTAATAAGGCCACGGCCATTGTTTTTAAAGTCTTCATTTTTGTTAATTGTTTTAGTTATTGATTATAAATTTATAAATAATTCTTCTTCTGATTTACGTACTTTAACATAGTGTTGGGTAGCATCTTCTTTGTGTCTGTACCCTATGGTTGCTACTAAGGAGGCGTTCAAACCGAGTTCGGTAAGTCCCAGAATTTCATTGAATTTTTCAGGTTCAAAACCTTCCATAGGCGTTACGTCTATGTTTAGTTCGGCCGCTGCATTCAGCAAGTTGCCCAATGCTAAATAGGTTTGTTTTGAAGTCCAGATGTTTCTGTTTTCTACCGGTAGTGTTGAAATTTTTGATTTCATAAAATCACTGTATCCTTGTAGGGAATCGGTTGGTAATCCTCGGGTTGCTGCCACATTGTTGATGTGATTATCAATTTGAGTATCTCCAAAATTGGTAATGTTGGCGAATACCAGCAGGTGTGACGCCTCTACTATTTGTGACTGACCCCAAGCTGCCGGTTGTAATTGGGCTCTTAATTCGGGGTTTTCTACAAATAGCACTTTGTAGGGTTGTAAACCATAAGAAGAGGCACTCAAGCGAATGGCTTCTTTCAGGATCTGCATATCTTCATCGGATACTTTTTTGGTAGCATCAAATTTTTTTGTGGCATAACGCCAATTGGCGTTTTTTATAAAATTGCTCATAGCGTAGTATTTAAATTAATTAATGTTTCTGTATTTTTCTAATAGTGTGTTCAAATGTTGTAATTCTTCCGGGCTTAAATTGGCCGCAAAAAACTGTTCGTGCTCCGTCACTTTGGGATCCAATTCGTTTAAAATATCTAAACCTTTAGGAGTAATTAAAACTTCGATTTTGCGACGGTTATCCGGGCATACTTTTCGGGTTACCAAATCTTTAAGCAGCAATTTGTCAATCAATCGGGTAGTGTTGCTGTTTTTGGCTAACATTCTTTCCTGTATGACGCACATATTGGCAGGATTTCCTTTTTGGCCGCGCAGAATTCTTAAAACATTGTATTGTTCTCCGGATAAGTCGTAAGGTTTTATCAATTCATTGAATTTATCACCAATGACATTTTGCGTGTACATGATGTTCAGGATTACTTTTTTAGCGTCATCCATGGGTACATTCGATTTTATTACGTCTTCAATTTTCATAATTACCTGTACAATATTTGTAGGTACAAATGTAGTGAATTTTTTATTTGTATATACAAACGTTGTGTTATTTTTTTGTTAATTTTATTTTAATGATGCAAGTATAGGCGGGACAGAATGAAGATGCGACCAATGAAGTCGGTCATTTTGTTTTTCTCTTTCCTGTAAATGAAATACATTTGTTTTTTAAAATTATACTATGGATTTATCACAACAAGATTGGGCTGACCAATTGAAAGCCGATACCAATGCCGTTGTACTGGACGTCAGAACGGAAGATGAATGCAGTGAAGGGATGATACCCAATGCTATTAACATTGACATTTATAAAGGGCAGGGTTTTATTTATGCCGTAGAGGAATTAGACAAGGCCAAGAATTATTATGTGTATTGCCGGGCCGGAAGTCGCAGCGCTCAGGCCTGTCACATCATGAATCAATTGGGATTTGATCATACGTATAACCTTGAAGGAGGTTTTATGCAATGGAAAGGCGAGGTTGATTTTCCTAAAGAATAGAACATTTTGGCGTAAGGCTTTGTAACTTTGTGGGAATTAACAAATTTCCCAAATGAATATTCCCAACAGTCCTCTGAAAAGAGTGGTCATTATCGGTGGTGGATTTGCCGGCATTGCTTTAGCCAAAAAACTCAGAAATAAAAACCTTCAGGTAGTGCTTATTGACAAGCACAATTACCATACTTTTCAACCGTTACTCTATCAGGTGGCAACGGGTGGATTGGAAGCGGGCTCTATCGCTTACCCCATCCGTAAAGTCATTCAAGAATACAAAGATTTTTACTTTCGGCTCACTTCTGTGAAAGAAATTGACACTGAGGCTCAGAAAGTCATTTCTGAAATAGGGGATTTGTATTATGATTATTTGGTCATTGCCACCGGCTCTAAAACCAACTATTTCGGCAATAAGGAAATCGAACGGAATTCCATGTCGATGAAAACCATTCCGCAGTCGCTCAACATCCGCAGTTTGATTTTGGAAAACTTTGAGCAGGCGGTATTGACAAAGGATGTAAATGAAAGCAATGCGCTGACCAATTTTGTTTTGGTAGGAGCAGGGCCAACCGGAGTTGAGCTGGCGGGCGCTTTGGCCGAAATGAAAAAAGCCATCCTTCAGAAAGATTATCCCGATTTGGATATCTCCAAAATGCAAATCAATTTGATTCAAAGCGGCGACCGGGTTTTGGACACTATGAGTACGCAATCATCAATTGCTGCAGAGCGTTTTCTGTTGAGTTTGGGTGTGCAGGTGTGGAAGAATGTGCGGGTGACCAATTACGACGGAAGAACCGTTACGACTGATTCTGATTTAACCTTTGAAACAGCTACGGTTATTTGGACCGCCGGTGTTCAAGGCGCGGGAATAGCAGGACTGAAAGCCGATGCGTTGGTAGAAAGAGTGGCCCGAATTCGGGTAAATGAATTCAATCAGGTGAAAGGGTACCACAATATTTTTGCGATAGGCGATATTGCTTCTATGGAAACCGAAAAGTATCCGCACGGACACCCTATGATGGCACAACCAGCCCTGCAACAAGGTGCTTTACTGGGTGATAATTTGGTAAAATTAATTAACGGACGCCCCATGAAACCTTTTGAATACAATGATAAGGGTTCGATGGCAACCATAGGTAGGAATCTGGCGGTGGTAGACTTGCCGCATTATCATTTTAATGGTGTTTTTGCTTGGTTTGTCTGGATGTTTGTGCACTTGTTTTCGCTTATAGGTTTTAAAAATAAAGCGGTAGTTTTTCTTAATTGGGTTTACAATTACATTCGGTTTGATCGTGAGGGCAGACTCATAGTGCGTCCCTACAAGAAGAAAAGTTTTATTACTTTTACCAGTGATGAGATTTAAAACCATGAAAAAAATATTTTCACTTTTAGTGTTGTTCACTTTATTTTCCTGCAAGTCTACTTATCTGGATTCGAAAAAATCTCCGGTGCTGCTTGATATTTCTAAAGAGAAAGACGAAAATGCATTTGTCAACCTCAAGAATTACAGTTCTGGTTTTGGATTTGATATGAAATATGCCACAGCGGACAATTTTCTGAAAGAGAAAGTATATCCTTGTGACGAGTGTTTTCTGCGGGTGAAAACCATCAAGGCTTTACTTGAAGCGAATGAGGCCTTTTTGCAAAAGGGATACCACATCAAACTTTACGATTGCTATCGCCCTTTGGCCATTCAAAAAAAGATGTGGAAAATTGTACCTGATGCTAATTTTGTGGCCAATCCCAAGAAAGGGTCTATTCACAATAAAGGCGGTGCGGTTGATATTACCCTGGTAGATTCCCTGGGGGTGGAATTGAATATGGGAACAACGTTTGATTTTTTCGGCCCTGAAGCGAGTCACAATTACCAAAACCTTTCCGAAGAAATTCTCAATAATCGGAAATTCCTGAAAGAAATTATGCTGCAACATCATTTCCAATCCTTTGATTCGGAATGGTGGCATTACAATTTAGAAAACAGCAAAAGCGACAAAGTTTCTAATTTGAAATGGAAGTGTCAGAACTAATTCTCAATGCACTTTAAATTCTCAATGAAGTACTTTTCGGGCTCGTATTGTTTTTGATCCAATTCGGAAACAAACATTGTTTTAAAAGGATAATCAATCGTTTCTCCTGAATATTTTATTCGCATAAAAGTCACCGGTGACAGCTTCAACTCTTCATAGTTTTCTTTGGTAAATAAAAAGGTGCCTACCAAAATTCGGTTGTTGCTGTTTTTTTCGTCACGCACTAAAGTACCGCAAGTGTCCGCTCCAGAATAAATCAGCATCACGATTTTGCCATTATTCAATTGCAGGTAAATTTTGGAGCCGGCATCAAGGCAGTTGGCTTTTATAAAATCATTGCTTTTTTGCAAGGATTGCATTTCTACAGCCAAAACACCATTTGTATTTGAAAGAGAAAAGAAAATGTTGGTTGAGTTTCCGGCAAAACTGCGCTCAAAAATCATTTGTTGTTTGGTCGTTTTATACGTGCCTAAACTGTCCGAAACATTGACGTCAATTTCACAAGGCTTTTGGGCAAATGCACCGACTGTTGCGGCAAGACATAAAACAAAAAACAGTTTCTTCATGGTCTATTTTAATTTGGTGCAAAGTAAAACTATTTTCTCATTATTTGCGTTAGTGGTAAAAAAACAATATGAGTTGCCGCCGTCTTTGATTTTCCATTTTTTGCGAATGGTTTCTACTGAGTCCGGGAAGTTTCGGGTGGTTATATTTGCTTTTTGGTTTTCGAGTTTTGATTTCATTTCGCTTTTTGTGTAGCCGATGTTTTGGCTGATTTCAAAGATACGTCCCGGAAAATCAATCAAACTGTTTGAGGTGTATAAATGAGAATGTTGGTGGAGTTTGTTTAAACCAAATTGTGTTGCCACCACATCAAATCCTCCCGATTTCATGATAGCGGCATTGGGCTCATATAAATATTTTTGGGGCAAATCATAGGCAGGCACAACCGGTTGATTTAGTTCGAAGCCAAATAGTTCAGCAGTTTCTTTCTGTAAGTTAGCCGTCACGATTTGAATAGGCCCGACGTGGTTTTGTTTTAAAATCCACAGCAATTCCTTGACTTCATTCTCAACAGCAATTATGTGAATGGCCGTGACATTTCGGAGTTCGGATAAACCGGCAGCAATGTCAAGAATAGGGGCCGTTTTAATCATGATATTAGGAGCAAAGTCAAAATAAAAATCCAACAAATCGGGAACATTTGGCAAGCAGTCTTTGAGCATAAACACTTTGCCTTTGGCCTCATTTCTGCGGGAGGGATCGATGTAAATCCAATCAAATTTTTGGTTTAACTCTTGTAGAATTTCAGAGCTGTCTCCTGTATAGCATTCAACGTTGTTTGTTTTAAGCGGTATCCAATTTTGCTTGACCAATGCCGATAATTCGGAGTTGATTTCACAATGAACCACTTTTTTCACTTGCTCAGCAAAATAATAATCATCTACTCCAAACCCACCGGTTAAGTCTATCAGTCGGTCACCTGAAACTAATTGCGCTTTATATGCAGCTGTTCTTTCCGAAGAGGTTTGTTCGAGTGAAATTTTTGATGGGTATATGATGTTTTCGGCAGCAAACCAGGTTGGGAGTTTTAATTTTGCCTTTTGCTTGGCTGCCAGTTGATTCAGTACTGCAATCCAATCGGCTTCCGGAAATTTGCTTTTTTGCAAAGCCAATGCCGATACGTCTGACGTTACATTAGCATTGATAAAATCCTGAATGTCTTTATCGAGTAAAGATTTTTTCGACATGGAACGTTTTTTTGGTAATTGCAAGTATAAAAAAAACCTGCCATAAGGAGCAGGTTTTTCAACAAAAAAATATAATTAGATATTATGGCTGTGCAAATGAGAATCGAGGACCACCGGAAAGGAAGATGGCATCAATTCTGGCTTTTTGACCTAAAGAGAACATGTACATCGCTCTGTCATCAGTATAATCCATGTAATTCATGGTCATTTCTACCGGGGTCCCGGTACAAGTACTGTAGTGAGGGTAAGTTGGAGCTCCGTAGTTTGCCGCGTTGTGCGACGGAGTGTCAGCTACCAAATCATTTCCACAGGTAGCATCGCCCCAAATGTGACGCAGGTTAAGCCAGTGTCCTACTTCGTGAGTAGCGGTTCTTCCTAAGTTGTATGGGTAACTTGAACCTGAATTGCTGGTCACTCCAAAATATTTAGGGTCAATTACGACACCATCCGTAGCTGCAGCTCCGCCCGGGAATTGAGCATATCCCAAGATTCCGCCACCGATAGTACCTACCCACAGATTCAACTTAGTAGTTGGGCTCGTAGGATCAAGTCCTCCTTGTTTTGTTTTTTTGATGGCGTCGCGAGTACCCCAAGAAGATTTTGTAGTTGCTTTACGAATCACCTGATCCAATACAAATGAAATTCCCACATTGGCTTTAACTCCGGAGAATAATGCCGGAACCTGATTGAAATCGGTGTTTAAAGCGTTAAAATCTTTGTTCAAGACATCAATTTGTGATTGTATTTGTGTTAGCGATATATTTTCTGCCGCAGTTCTGTACAATACATTAACTACTACCGGAATTTCGATGTGACCGTTTACCATCTTATTTGCTAAGCGGGCATTTTCGGTAAAATCTTCAATTTGCGCCATTTTTGCTGCCAATCCCGGATTTTCCTGAAGCTGTCTTTCTAAAACTTCTTGCGAAGCACAACTTCTTTTAGCTGTAGTTGTATTTTGATTTTCGATAGTGTTTTCTTCCTTTTGACAAGAAAACAGCATTAACAATGTTGCTAATGATAAGCAGACTTTTTTCATTATAAATTGCTTTTTTGGTTAATTAATTAAAGCAATTTTAAGAAATATTGTCTTATGTTGAAAGAATATCAACCTTACTTTTCAACAAATCGATGAACAGCAGTTGATTTTAGATATTTTAAAAGCAAATGGCTAAAAAAGAGAGAATTGCGCTATAGCAATACTTAGTTCTTAAAGATGTAATTCAGAATGTTGGCGCCCATTTTTAGCGCTTTTTCTCTCACATCTTTGGGATCGTTGTGTACTTCCGGATCTTCCCAGCCATCTCCCAAATCGCATTCGTAAGTGTACAACAGCACCAAACGGTTGTCTATAAAGATTCCAAAAGCTTGGGGTCGTTTACCATCGTGTTCATGGATTTTGGGCAATCCGTTGGCAAATACATTGGGTTTCTGAAAAATAGGATGATTGGCCGGTATTTCAACCAAATCGTTATTGGGAAAAATGCGTTTGATTTCTCTGCGGATGTATTGATCCATCCCATAATTGTCATCTGCATGGAGAAATCCGCCCGACATCAGATAGTTTCTCAGGTTGACAATTTCGGCATCACTGAACACCACATTACCGTGTCCGGTCATGTGCACAAACGGATAGGCAAAAATATCAGGGCTACCCGGTTCTACCGTGGCCGGTTTGGGTTTGATATTCGTATTAATCGTTTGATTCGCGTATTTGATTAAGTTGGGTAATGATGTCGGATTGGCATACCAATCACCACCACCATTGTATTTCAGCAAAGCTATTTCCTGGGAAAATCCCAGCGATGTGGTCAACAAAAAAAGGACTATTATTTTTTTCATAAAAAGAACTCGTTACGCTTCATTCATAAATACCACACTGTGACAAGCTACAACGGCAGCTGTTTCTGTGCGCAGTCTCGTGTTGCCCAAAGATACCGGAATAAAATTATTTTCAAGGGCCAGTTGAATTTCTTTTCCCGAAAAATCGCCTTCGGGGCCAATGAGAATAGTAACATCTTCGTTGATCTTCAGCTCGTTTTTTAATGATTTTTTATCCGTTTCCTCACAATGTGCAATGAACAATTGTCCGGAGGTTGTTTTTTTAATGAACTCTTTATAGGCAATCGGCTCGTTTAATTTGGGTAAATAGTAATGCAGTGACTGCTTCATGGCCGATTCTATTATTTTCTGAAATCGATCGGTTTTGATTACCTTTCTTTCGGAATGCTCACAAATAATCGGCGTGATTTCCTGTATGCCTATTTCGGTAGCTTTTTCCAGAAACCATTCATACCGCTCGTTCATTTTGGTAGGCGCGACTGCCAAATGCAAGCGGAACCGGGGTGCTTCCTGTTTTTCAAAAGCATTGATTTTGACCGTGCATTTGGTATCCGAAGCAATCGTGATTTCGGTGGTAAATAAAAATCCCAAGCCGTTAGTCACGTGCAGTACATCGCCTTCTTTTTTGCGCAATACTTTAATAATGTGTTTACTCTCTTCTTTGTCAAACACAAAGGAAGCCGCATCTTTGGAAATGATTGGGTTGTAAAATAGTTGCATCGCTTAAAACTCAATTCGGGCCTTGGAAACCACATGGGTATCCGAAAATTTATCGTGTAAAAACTTCTGATAGCCTACAATTCCTATCATGGCGGCATTATCGGTAGTGTATTCAAATTTTGGGATAAAGGTTTTCCAACCGTATTTGCCTTCGGCCTCTTTTAAGGTTTGCCGTATGCCTGAATTAGCAGAAACACCACCGCCAATAGCAATTTGCGTGATGCCGGTTTCAGCCACGGCTAATTTCAATTTATCCATCAAAATTTCAATGATGGTATGCTGTACCGAAGCACAGATGTCGGCTTTGTTCTCTTCCACAAAGTTGGGATGCTCCAAAGTGTTTTTCTGAATAAAATACAAAATCTGGGTTTTCAATCCGGAAAAGCTGAAATCCAATCCGTCAACTTTGGGTTTGGTAAACGGGTATTTTTTAGGGTTGCCTGCTGCAGCAAACTGGTCAATCAGCGGTCCGCCCGGGTAGGGAAGTCCCATGATTTTAGCCGTTTTGTCAAAGGCTTCGCCCACCGCATCATCGGTAGTTTCTCCGATGATTTCCATGTTGAAAAAATGGTTGACTTTAACAATCTGGGTATGTCCTCCCGAAATAGTCAATGCCAGGAAAGGAAATACTGGTTTGTCATATCCTTCCTCATCAATAAAGTGGGCCAGGATGTGGGCATGCATATGGTTTACAGCAATCAAAGGAATATCGAGAGCCATTGCCATGGATTTCGCAAAAGAGGAACCTACCAAAAGCGATCCCATCAGACCGGGACCTTGGGTAAAGGCTATAGCGGACAGCTGTTCTTTGGTTACATTGGCTTTCTTCAGGGCCACATCAATCACCGGAACAATGTTCTGCTGGTGTGCTCTCGAAGCCAATTCGGGAACTACGCCGCCGTATTCTTCGTGTATGTTTTGCCGGGCTACTACATTTGAAAGCACCTTATCATTGCGTAATACCGCAGCAGCAGTGTCATCACATGAACTTTCGATAGCCAAAATAAAAACTTCTTCCGGATGCATAAAAGGCACAATTTTTGGTTTATATTTGACAGTCCATCAAAGGAAATCAAATGCAAATATAGTTGCAAAGGTAATTTTCTTTCCCAAGTCAACAGAATAATTGGAAAAAATTAAAACAAATAGCGGTTTTAAAAAATTTCGAAAAATCCTTTTTCGTTCTATTATTGGACTGATTCTCTTTTTATTATTGGTCAGCATTGCTTTGTCTTTGCCGGTAGTGCAAACTAAAATTGCCCGTTATGCTACGGACAGCATCAATGAGGAATACGGCGTTAATATCAATATCGACGAGGTGGCCGTAACGCTATTCGGAGGAGTAAAACTCAAAAAAGTATTGATTCTCGACCACCATCAGGACACCCTCATTTACTCCCAGCGCATTAAAACCAGTATTTTGGATTTGGATAAACTCATCAATGGGAAGTTGCTTTTCGGTGATTTGCGTTTGGATAAATTTTATCTGCAAATCAAAAATTACAAAGGAGAAAAGCATACCAATCTGGATTTGTTTGTAGACGCTTTTGACGACGGAAAGAAGGCCAGCGGTAAGTTTTTGATGACTTCCAAAAATGTGTATCTCACCGACAGCCGCTTTGTGATGCTGGATTACAACAGGGCCAATCCCAAAGATGTCGACTTTACCCGATTGGACGCCCATTTGGAAAACTTCAAAATCAAAGGGCCCAATGTAAATGCCAATATTACCAAGATGGCTTTCAAAGACCACCGGGGCGTATATATTGAGAACCTGATGGCTGATTTTGGATACACCAAACACGATATCAAATTAAATAAACTGGAAGTAACCACCAAAGAATCATTCCTGAAAGGAAACGTGACTTTGCTTTACAACAAAGACAACCACGATTTCAGCGATTTTAACAATAGGGTGAAGTTTGATGTAAAACTCGACAGCGCTTCCTTGTCTTCCAACGATATCCGTCATTTTTACAAAGAATTAGGCAAGAATCAAAAATTCTATCTGAACTCCAAAATCAAAGGAACACTCAATAATTTTTACGCCACTCATTTGTATTTACAAGACCGTAAAAACTCCCTGATTATTGGTGATGTCAATTTTAAAAATCTCTTTCCTCGGGCACCCGGCGATTTCTACATGAAAGGAAATTTCAATAAAATATCCTCTAATTATGATAATCTGACCAAGTTACTGCCAAACATTTTAGGCAAAAAACTGCCGACTTCTTTGGCCAAACTGGGGCAATTCAATTATACCGGAAATGTAGAAGTCACCCAAAAGTACATCAACACCGATTTTGTCATGAATACGGCACTCGGTATTGTGGAATCGGATTTGAAAATGTCCAACATCGACAATATTGACAACGCACAATACGCCGGAAATGTAATCCTTGACAACTTTGATGTGGGGGCGATGATTAACGACAAATCCATCGGAAAAGTCAGTCTGAATCTCGATGTGGAAGGTAAAGGATTTACTCAAAAATACCTTAATACCTCTTTCGTAGGGGATGTTTCCAAAGTATATTACAATGGCTATAACTACACTAAAATTATTGTAGACGGTAGTTTCAAAGAGCCTATTTTTAAAGGGAAGTTTTATATCAACGACCCTAATCTTTATATGGATTTTGACGGAACGGTCGACTTGTCCAAAAAAGAAAACATCTACGATTTCCATTCCAAAATTGATTACGCCAATCTGGTAAGACTGAATTTCATAAAAGACTCTATAGCCGTATTCAGAGGCGACATTGTAGTGAAAGCCAACGGCAATTCGTTTGATAATTTAAAGGGCGATTTGGTATTGAGCAACGCAGCCTACCAAAATAAAAAGGATCAATATTTCTTAGATTACCTCAATGTGACGTCACGGTTTGATGCCAATGGAGAGCGTGCGATTACCATTAGTTCGCCCGATGCCATTGAAGGGTCGGTGGTAGGACGCTACAAGTTCAACCAGTTGCAGAAAATGATTGAGAATTCTTTGGGTAGTTTTTATGCCAATTACAGACAAAACAAAGTCTTGCCCAATCAGTATCTCAAATTTGATTTTGCCCTCCACAGCAAGATTATTGAAATCTTTAACCCCGATATTTCATTGGCACCTAACACCGTTTTAAAAGGGAACATCAGTTCGGAAACCAAAAACTTCAGTCTTGATTTCAGCTCTCCTCAGGTCACGGCCTATAAGAATACGTTTGACAAAATTCTGGTGCAGATTGACAACAAAAATCCATTGTATAATGCCTATGTACAAATGGACTCCATCAAAACCAAACATTATAAAGTTCGTGATTTCAGTATGATTAACACGTTTTCTAATGATACGTTGCACTTCAGAACTGAATTTAAAGGCGGTAAACACGGGAATGACTTCTACAATCTGAATTTCTATCATACCATTAATAACGAAAATAAAAACGTAGTTGGATTCAATAAGTCTGAGCTGCAGTTCAAAGATTACCTGTGGTTTTTGAATGAAAATGAAAATCCGGAAAACAATAAAATCGTCTTTGATAAAAAGCTCAGCAATTTCAATTTTAATGATCTGACGCTTTCGCACGGCAATCAGAAAATGAATTTTATAGGAACCTGGAACGGCAAACGGGACAAAGATTTGGAACTTGTTTTTGACAATGTCAACCTGAATAAGGTCACGCCCGATGTGGAGAAGTTCCGCTTTGACGGAAACCTGAACGGGAAAGTCAATTTAAAACAAAGCAACTCTATTTTTCAACCTACTTCCACCTTGCGGATTGACAGCCTGAAAGTGAACGATATCGCTTTGGGTAAAATGAATCTCGATATACAGGGCGATGAAACCTTCAGTAAATTCCATTTGAATTCCAATTTGGAGAATCAAAATCTGGAAGCGTTTAATGCCAGAGGTGATATAGAAGTGGTTGCCAATGAAACTTTTGTGGATGTCGATTTAAATTTTGACCGATTCAATCTGGGGGTTTTAGGTAAAATCGGGGGAGATGTTATTACCAACATTCGAGGGTTTGCCTCCGGGAATGCCAGAATTGACGGCAACATCAATGATTTGGATTACAACGGAAGACTTTTTGTGAATGATGCCGGTTTGACCATACCGTACCTCAATGCCGATTATAAATTTGACAACAATTCCATAGTGGATGTCACCGAAAATAAATTCATCATCAGAGAAACCAATATTACCGATACCAAATTTAACACGCAGGGAACCCTTGCCGGATACATCAAACACAAACAGTTTGGCGATTGGCAGCTGGATTTAGAAGTCAATTCCAAACGACTCCTGGCGTTGAATACCAAGGATTCGGAAGATGCGGCGTATTACGGTACCGCCTTCATGAACGGTACGGCTTCTGTTAAAGGGCCTACGAGTGGATTGATGATACGGGTTAACGCAGAATCGGCTAAGGGAACGGATATCAAGATTCCGATTAATGATGCCGAAGCCGTGGAAGAGAGCGGCTATTTACACTTTCTGACTCCGGAAGAAAAAAAGAAAAAAGCCAAAGAGAATTTTGTTCAAACCAAAAATTACAACGGTCTTGAGCTGGACTTCAATTTTGAAATCACCGAGATTGCCAATATAGAAGTGATCCTCAACCGCGAGTCCGGGCACGGTATGCGTGGGAAAGGAAACGGAACGCTGTTGTTCAAAATCAATACACTGGGCAAGTTTGAAATGTGGGGAGATTTCTCAGTAGTTTCCGGAACCTATAATTTCAAATACGGCGGCCTCATCAACAAAGAGTTCACCGTTAAAAAAGGAGGCTCCATTGTATGGACCGGTGACCCGATGTCGGCGACACTCAATTTGGAAGCGGTGTATAAAACGTCGGCTAATCCGGCCGTCTTGATTGACAATGCATCGTTTAATAAAAAGGTAGATGTTGAGGTGGTCATTGGCGTAAAAGGAAATTTAGCCAGCCCTGAACCCGACTTCAATATTAATTTCCCAACAGTAGCCAGTACGCTGAAATCGGAAATTCAAACCAAACTCGACGACAAAGACAAGCGCCAGACCCAAGCCTTATCTCTTTTGTCTTCCAATACTTTCCTGAGTTCGGAAGGGGTTAGCAATTCGCAACCGAGTAACCTTATTTTTGAAAAAGCCGGTAGTTTGTTTCAGGATATTTTTTCAGGAGATAACGATAAAATTTCCGTGGCTCCTGAGTATGTCGCAGCCGACAGAACGCCTAATCAGCAAACAGACGGGCGATTCGGGGTATCGCTGACGTCAAAAATCAACGACCGCATAACGGTAAACGGAAAGGTGGGCGTACCGGTTGGCGGTATTAATGAGTCAACCGTAGTCGGTGATGTAGAAGTGCAATACCGGGTGAATGAGGACGGAACACTCAATCTCAGAGTATTCAATAAAGAAAATGACATCACCTATATAGGACAGGGAATCGGGTATACGCAGGGACTGGGGATTTCCTATGAAGTCGATTTTGATACTTTTAAAGAGCTGGTCAATAAAATTTTCAAAAAAGCCAAATTGGACAGAGCTCCTAAAAAGACAACCGATATACATGATTCTGAGTTCAAAGACGACGGCTATAATTTTGTAGATAAAAAGAAGGCGGATAAAAACGACGATAAAAAAGAATCTACAGAACCTACTCCAAATAAAGAAGCCATTCCTGGGGAAGATTAACCCTTGAAAACCACTTCAGTCTTTCCGTAAATCAAAAACTTATCAACGAAAACGATTGAATTGCCTCTATTTTATTAATAGTTTAATAATACGGGTGCAATAATGCTTCTTCTTTGCTAATTTTACTTTTTAATACTTAAAAAATGTCAAAAAGCATAAAAAAAATAGGCGTACTGACTTCAGGAGGGGACTCCCCGGGAATGAACGCTGCCATTCGTGCCGTGGTAAGGACATGTGCTTATCACAATATAGAATGCATCGGGATTTACCGAGGTTACCAGGGAATGATAGAAGGCGATTTTAAAGAAATGGGTCCCCGCAGTGTGAACAACATTGTAAACAAAGGCGGTACCATTCTGAAATCGGCCCGCTCTAAAGAGTTCATGACAGCAGAAGGCCGTAAAAAAGCCCACCAAAATCTCACCAATGCCGGTGTAGATGCATTGGTAGTTATCGGAGGTGACGGTTCCTTTACCGGTGCCGAGGTTTTCAACAACGAATACGATTTCCCGGTGATGGGTATTCCGGGAACTATTGATAACGATATTTTCGGAACGAGCCATACGTTGGGTTACGATACTGCCCTGAATACGGTAGTGGACGCCATTGACAAAATTCGCGATACTGCCAGTTCCCATAACCGTTTGTTCTTTGTTGAGGTGATGGGAAGAGATGCCGGTCATATTGCCCTCAATGCCGGAATTGGTGCCGGAGCAGAAGAGATTTTAATTCCCGAAGAAGATTTAGGTTTGGAACGACTCCTGGAATCCCTTAAGAAAAGTAAAGCTTCCGGAAAATCATCCAGTATCGTAGTCATAGCCGAAGGCGATAAAATAGGAAAGAATGTCTTTGAATTAAAAGACTATGTCGATGAGAATTTACCGGAATACGATGTGCGGGTTTCCGTTTTGGGACACATGCAGCGCGGTGGGGCTCCTTCTTGTTTTGACAGGGTACTGGCAGCCCGTTTGGGTGTCAAAGCCGTGGAGTCTTTACTCGAAGGAAAATCCAATTTTATGGTCGGCTTGATGGCAGATAAAGTAGTCCTTACCCCATTGGAACAAGCCATCAAAGGAAGCTTCGAAATCGACAGGGAGTTGCTGAGAGTATCCGATATCATGTCAACATAAAAAAGATATTGGGTGTAGCAATAACCATCACTGAATCCTCAAATAATAAATTAATAATAAAAGAAAATGTCAAAAGTAAAATTAGGAATTAACGGTTTCGGAAGAATCGGAAGAATTGTATTCAGAGAAACCATGAACCGAGATAATGTAGAAGTAGTAGCCATCAACGATTTATTAGAAGTAGAGCATTTGGCTTACTTATTAAAATATGATTCTGTACACGGCCGTTTCAACGGAAAAGTAGAAGTAAAAGACGGAAAGTTATATGTAAACGATCGTTACATCAGAGTAACGGCCGAAAGAGACCCCAAACTGATTCAATGGGACGATGCCGCTGTTGCTGTTGATGTGGTGGCAGAATGTACCGGAATTTTTACCACTATAGATACCGCAAAAGCGCATATTGAAGGAGGCGCCAAAAAAGTAATCATTTCAGCCCCTTCTGCCGATGCGCCTATGTTTGTGATGGGGGTCAACCATCACGAAGCCAAAGCCACCGATACGGTAGTTTCCAATGCCTCTTGTACCACCAACTGTTTGGCTCCATTGGCCAAAGTAATCCATGATCATTTCGGAATTGTGGAAGGTTTAATGACCACTGTTCATGCTACTACGTCTACGCAAATGACTGCGGACGGACCTTCCAAAAAAGACTGGAGAGGCGGACGAGCTGCCAGCGTAAACATCATTCCGTCTACAACAGGAGCCGCCAAAGCCGTAGGCAAAGTAATCCCGAGCCTGAACGGAAAACTGACCGGAATGTCATTCCGTGTGCCTACAGTGGATGTATCCGTAGTAGATTTAACCGTGAAATTAGCCAAAGAAACCACCTATGATGAAATCATGGCCGTATTGAAAAAAGCTTCAGAAAATGAAATGAAAGGCATCCTCGGATTTACCGAAGACGATGTGGTTTCTCAGGATTTCGTAGGCGATTCCAGAACTTCAATTGTAGATGCCAAAGCCGGAATCGGACTGAACTCCACCTTCTTCAAATTGGTTTCCTGGTACGATAACGAATACGGCTATTCCAGCAAATTAATTGATTTGTCAGTACATATTGCCGGATTGAAATAAATTAAAAAAGACAATAGATAATAGACAAAGAGACGATAGACAAGTTTTAACCATTAAGGTCAATGCTCTCTTTGTCTATTCGCTATCCGTCTAAAAATAACAACACTACACATGAAATTACTCGTAGATAGTGGTTCTACCAAAGCCGATTGGATTGCCATTGATGATAACGGAAAAGTGCTTTTCACCACACAAACCCTGGGGTTAAACCCCGAAGTCTTAGACAAAGAAACCATTATTGCCCGTTTGGACGATAAGTTTGATATTGAACATAATAAAGATAAAGCCACTCATTTGTTCTTCTACGGCGCCGGTTGCGGAACCGACCGCATGAAAAACTTCCTGACACAGGTGTTTGAAGAATACTTTACCCATGCAGTGGTTACGGTACATGAAGATACCTATGCAGCAGTATATGCCACCACCCCTAAAGACGAAGCGGCCATTGTCTGCATTCTGGGGACCGGTTCCAACTGCAGTTATTTTGACGGCAAAGTGCTGCATCAAAAAGTACAATCTCTGGGCTATATCGCTATGGACGACTGTTCCGGAAATCGTTTCGGACGCCATTTGATTCGCGGGTATTACTTTGGCAAAATGCCGGCGGATCTGGCCAAAGAATTTGAGGAAGAGTACAACGTAGACCCCGATTATATCAAGCACAACCTCTACAAGGAGCCCAATCCGAATGCCTATTTGGCCACCTTTGCCAAGTTCATCATCAAGCACAAAGACAATCCCTTCTGCCGCGAACTCATCCGCTTTGAAATGGAAGAGTTTGTCGAGAACTACATCAAACAGTTTGACAATTACAAAGAAGTTCCTGTGCATTTCATAGGGTCTATTGCCTTTTATTTGGTGGATGAATTAAGAGAAGTGCTCCACCGACACGGCATCACCTTAGGCAATGTATTGCGTCGCCCGATAGACGGTTTGATTGCGTACCATGTTTTAAATAAATAGTTTATAAGAAGCCGGCAATAAGCCGGCTTTTTTATTATGTTCTTTTTTCTCTTGATAGAAAAAAGAACCAAAAAAGATCAAGCCTCTATAGTCTTAGCTTGAAAATCATCCTCAAAGCTCACGTTGTGACCCAAGCCGCTCGCTTTGCTCGTCTATGAGGGTCGCTTTGGTTTCGCTTTTTCGGGATTTTCTATGCTAATGCTATTAGGGCGGGTTTCCGAACACGTTAAATTGAAATCACTTCTTTTAAAACATTAGCAAAGCGAAGCTTTGCAACCTTTTGCGCAGTGTAGCTTTTAAAATCCGTTAAGAAACATCGAATCCTTGTAGGTGTTTTAGGATTTTAAAAGCGGTCCCGATTTATCGGGAACACCTTTGCAAAAGTGCCCTTTCTTTTGGTTCGTTTTCTTTTGGCAAGCAAAAAAAATGAACAATAAAGAATTAAAAACAATATTATATTTGTAAAAACATCACTATGGAAATAGCAATCATTGCACATGTTTGAGATTAAGAGGAGGACTGCCGGTGGCAGTCCGGCAATAGCAACAGTTCTACAGGAAATAAAATAACAAGTAAATGGAAATAGCAATTATAGCACATGACGGCAAAAAAGCCGACATGGTTCAGTTCATCAATAAGAACAAACACATCCTCGAAAAAGAAAACATCAAACTCATAGCTACCGGAACCACTGGGGGCAAGGTAGAAGCGGTAGGCATCAAGGTCAAAAAGATGCTCTCAGGCCCTCAGGGAGGCGATGCCCAAATAGCCGCTCGGGTAGCCGAAGGCAAAACCAAAATGGTGCTGTTTTTCAAAGACCCAAACTCCAGCCATCCCCACGAACCCGATATCAACATGCTCATCCGCATCTGCGACGTGCACAATGTGCCACTGGCCACCAATGAAGCCACCGCACAGTTGTTGTTGCTGGGATTGGATGAGGTAAGGTAATTGCTTTAAAATACAAAATCCAATCCAAAACGCCACGGTCACCCTGAGCTCCTTTAAACAAAACGCCAAACAAAGGGTCTTCGACAGGCTCAGACTGACAAGGGCAGGTTTAATGGTAAGTTGTTTACATGATGAGGTATTGCTTTTAGAACATAAATCCAATCCAAAACGCCACGGTCACCCTGAGCTTCTTTCTACAAAATACAATCAGTAATTCATTGTCACCCTGAGCCTGTCGAAGGGCTCCTTTAAACAAAACGACAAACTAAGGGTCTTCGACAGGCTCAGACTGACAAGGGCAGGTTTAATGGTAAGTTGTTTACATGATGAGGTATTGCTTTTAGAACATAAAACCCGATTAATAATTCATTGTCACCCTGAGCTTGTCGAAGGGAAGGGCTCCTTTAAACAAAACGGCAAACAATGGGTCTTCGACAGGCTCAGACGGACAAGGGTAGGCTTAATGGTAAGTCGTTTAAATGATGAGGTATTGCTTTTAGAACACAAAACCCGATTAATAATTCAATGTCACCCTGAGCTTGTCGAAGGGCCCCATTACCCAAACGCCTAAACTTTCAAATCAGCAAAGTCATCATAAAAAGCCAAATTGCGGTGATGCTTTGTGTTCACCTCTCTTTGATAACTTATATCCGTCAGTATTCGGGAAACGGACAATACTTCAAGCGGGGGACAGGAATAGAGATACGCTTCCAGCGCATCCCAGGTGTATTCCATTTCGTCTCCTTGACCAACGCCTTTCAAGTGAGTACATTGGTCATTTACATAATAGGCTTTGGAGCCACCCAACGCCAGCGTAACAGTCATTATTTTTTTGCGGAATTTTTCCAAATAATCTTCATCATAGTGATGGCTATTTCCCTGCATCTCATCGGTAAAATCCCACCATCGGGAATAGTAACACCAATCATTGCTGACCACCTCTTTATAAATGGTCAAACTGCTGCTGCTTTCGAGGCCTATAACAGCCGTGAGTTCATATGCTACGGTAAAAATGTACTCTCGTTGTTGCTCAGGGGTGGCACTGGGGTTGTACCACAAATAGTCCTCCCGTTCAAAAAGGGCCTCTCCGTATTTTTGATACAAAGCCTTCACCTGAAATCGTTCATCGGTAAGTTGGTAATGCCAACCCGAACCTTCTTTTCGCACCTTACCGAGCACGACATACCCTTCCTCCATGTCCAGCCCCAGCAATTGATTGTGCTCTGCAAAAGCATAGTAGCCATACTCTACATTAATGTGCAACCGCTCTGCCAAATCCATAGCCAGACGCTCCAAACTGGAAAGATCTAAGGTATGCCGATTGAGTATGGAGATATCACATCCCATGAGATAAATAGTAAATTAGAATTCTTTTGGCTGTGGCAATAGGGATTAGCTTTATTATTTCAATCCAGATAAAATTGCTCTGAAAGCCTCCAAGCCCGATTCAATATTCTCAATAATATCTTCTGCCAACTCATCCGGGTCGGGGAGGTTGTCTAAATCTGCCAGTGATTTGTCTTTTAGCCAAGTGATATCTAAACTCGTTTTGTCACGTGCGATGATTTCCTCATAGCCAAACTTGCGCCAACGTCCTTCGGGATTCGTTTCCGCATGATAGGTTTCTGTTCGTTTGTGACGGTTTTCCGGATTATACAATTGGATAAAATCCCTAAGGTCTTCCAACTTCAGCGGATTCTTCTTCAAGGTATGGTGTATGTTGGTACGGTAATCGTATACCCAAACTTCTTTCGTCCACGGGTCTTTGCTCGATGGCTTGCCGTCAAAGAACAGCACATTCGCTTTCACTCCGTTGGCATAAAAGATACCGGTAGGCAAACGCAATATGGTGTGCAGGTCAGTCGTTTCTAATAATTTCTTGCGCACCGTTTCGCCCACACCGCCTTCAAACAATACATTATCAGGTAATACAACTGCTGCTTGTCCTGTGGTTTTGAGCATGGTGCGGATGTGCTGCACAAAGTTCAACTGCTTGTTGCTCGTGGTCACCCAAAAGTCCTGACGGTTATAGGTCAGGTCTTCTTTTTCCTGTTCGCCTTCGGCATTGGTAAAGGTCATGCTGCTCTTTTTACCAAAAGGCGGATTGGCCAAGATATAATCATAGCGAGTTCCCGAATCCGTAATCAACGAATCATTCGGTGAAATAAAGTTATCCGAATCAATATCGCCGATGTTGTGCAGGAATAAATTCATTAAAGCCAAACGACGTGTACTCGCAACGATTTCATTCCCAAAGAAGGTTTCATATTTCAGGAACTTAGCCGCTTCTTTGTCTAAACTTCGGTTGGCGACAATCCAGTCGTAGGCCGCTAAAAAGAAACCACCCGTGCCACAAGCCGGGTCGGCAATGGTTTTCATGGGCTCGGGGCGAAGGCACTCTACCATCGCTTTGATAAGCGGGCGAGGGGTAAAGTACTGTCCGGCACCGCTCTTGGTGTCTTCAGCATTTTTCTCTAAGATGCCTTCGTAAATATCCCCTTTGTCTTTAACGCCCATCAATATCCAATTCTCGGCATTGATTAAGGCGATAAGCTTGTACAACTTGGCAGGATCTTGTATTTTGTTCTGACTCTTGACAAAAATTTGCCCCAAGATACCTTTTTCTTTGGCCAACTCGCGAAGCATGTTGTTGTAATGCAACTCCAACTCACTCCCGCTTTTACTGAGTAATGAATCCCAGGCAAATTCACTTGGGATAGGCATCTTTCTGTTATGCGGGGGCTTGGTATATTCATCTGCCATTTTCAAGAACAGCAAATAGGTTAACTGTTCTAAGTAGTCACCATAACCCACACCATCGTCTCTAAGGGTTTGGCAAAAGGCCCAGACTTTAGATACTATAGAGGATGCATTTGTGTTTTCTTTGCTCATTTTTATTGATTATTTTTTTTGCGCTGAATCATGTGATTTATTGCTCTTTGAATATGAACATGTTCTACGGAGTCTACTGCTACTTCTTTCAATCTCTGAGTTAATCTTTTCATTGTGCTTGAGCCCCACAAAATTTGTTCTTCTACATTATTAATTATTACATCGTGTCTATATAGGTGACAATGCTTGTATGTTGCAGGTCCTTTTGTTCCTGGTATTCCTCTCAAAAAAATTCCCTTAAATATTTCAAAATGGTCAGACCAATTGTCGAAATGAGGATTAAAAATATTAAAGTCATCGGAAATATTTGGAAAAACGTTTGTTGCCGGGTTAGTTAAAGTTGAATTAGCATTTTTCAATCTATTACAGGGCTCACAGGTTACAATTAGATTTTTAGGAATAAACATCCATTTTACTTTTTCATTTTGAGAAACCACATGGTCCAAATCTTCCCAATATGCATCAGTCCTTAACTTTGCTCTACAATATGCACATCTCCTTATTTGACCGAAGTAATGACTTTGTTTCAGATTTATTTTATAATCTACATAAACTTTGTTTCTCTTAGTCCAATAAGTATCATCAATAGTTATATCGTTGATTATTAAAATTTCATCAACGGATGGTATATATGTCTTATTTATCAGTGTGTAGCGATATCGATTATTCAGATTGATTAGAAACATACTCTTTAACGATTGTGTTATATACTACTTTTAAAGGGTCATTGTCCGATAGGCTGCTTAATTTGTCTATCCCTAACTCGTAAAATTTATCACGAATACTTCTTTCATCGCTATCCTGATCAGATATATAATCGAGAAGCTCACCAAGTTTATCAGCCACAAAATAATTTCTTGAGGTATTTACTTTAAATACTTTTAGCAATATTTCTTCGGCAGACCATCCAAAAGTATTCAAATCTTTAGGTAAATCAACTTTTTCAATTTTATCTTTAATATCCCTTCTTAAACCTATAATCTTGGAATGTCTACCATCTAAATCTGATGCAAAAAAGTGAGAGTGTGAAGTTATCAGAAAATGGCAATTTTGGTATTCTTTAAAGAGCTCTTTTAAAAATGAAACGTACCTCATTTGCCAATTAGGGTGCAGGCTAATCTCTGGTTCATCAATTAGTATCAAACTATTTGGTTGGATGGAAGCATAGATTCCAATAAAACTGGTTAATATGTGATATTCTCCCGAACTAATATCATTTACTCCTAAATTAGTTCCTTGCTTGCTTAAGCTCAACTCTGGATAAGATATTAAATCTAAAGAATTCAGATGATTTAATAATATATAATAATTTTTAGGTAGATTTTGATTAATAATATCAAATGATAAATTACCATTGAAGTTTTCTCTAATATAATTTATCAATTCAATTATTTGAAGTTTTAATTCTGAATTATTCTTTATGTGATTGTGATAATATCTAACTCCAAATGGAATAAATTCAGAATCTTTTCTATTTGAGAATCCTTTCTGAGGATCATTAAAATTATTAAATAGTCTATCGAATTTTTCGGCATTCAATGGTTGATTAAAAAAATAATTCTTATATCTTAACTTATAATTAATTCTGAAGTTATTTTCGTAATTTAAAAATTGAAGTAACGATTTGATTTTATTTATAATTATGGCTTCATCATGATTTAAATTCATAAAAATTAAATCTAATGTTCTCTTGATATAGCTTTTAGTTCCTGCTATACTAGGTGTTTTAATACTTCTAACACCGAGATATCTGTAAAAGTCTTCATAATTGTTTTTGACAGTGAATTTATCATTAATTAAGAGCGAAGAAACTAATATAGTTTCTGGTAAAATTAACTTTTCAGGAGAAATTTCTTCACTGCTTTGGTATACGGTTGTTTTAGTTCTCTTGATTTTTTCTTTTTCTATAAAAAAATTACTAACAATAAAATCTGCTGAATTTATGTTAAACGTAATTTCAAATAATCTATGATAATTAGCTAGTTCACTTTTTTCTTTGATATCTTTTAGGTGAATGAAGATTTCAGCTATTTCTTTTAATAGATAACTCTTTCCAGTTCCATTTGGACCTATTATTAAGGATGTATATGGAGCATTAACAATCGCCTCATTTTTAAAATCATTTTCATCAGTAAAACTGACTTCAAATGATTCTCCAAAAATTGGATGTTTTTTTAATACGGTTTTTTTAAGATTAAATTTCATAAGATCATTAAGTAACAATAACATATCATTTCTTTTAAACTATTTTTTTATTAAATATCTTATCTAATATCCCCTCCGCAATCTCCTTAGCGCCAGCACAATTACTAAAATGTATCTCATTTTGAAACTTCGGCCAATAGCCATGCTTGTTTCTGATTAAATACACCAACTCTCCTTCAATAGCCTCTATAAAATCTCTCTTATCATCATATTCGGCACTAAATGTAGCCACTGCAACGTTTAAACTTCTTTGTGGATTATCTATTTTATGTAACCATTTGTACCCTTTATATCCGCCTCTGGCTTTCCCTTTTATAATGTAATGATTAAACGAACTACAACTTCTTTGAAATCTTGTTTTGATGGAAGTATTCGCCTCACCAACATAAAGCAATTCATTGTTATGATAAACAATATACAACTTACGTCTTTCTTTTTGTAGAGCTGCCCCAGTGCTTGGAGATAAAATGGTTTTACACCCAGCGTTCTCAGCATCTAAAATATTCAAATGGTATGTTTCAAAAATGTATTTCATGAGTTAAATATTTATCCCATACTTCCCAATCCACAAATCAATATCACTAGACAAATACTCATTATTGGTTGCTATTCTAAAAGGACCTAAAACCTCATTATTTTCAATCTTTGCATCTTCTGATTTGGTAAAGACCTTCAAAAAACGATTGAAGGCTTCTTTGTTTGTAATGTGTTTGGAGTTCTCTTTTTCTACAAACGTTTGCACCAAGAAAAAAGCGCTTTTGGCATCTTGCTTTTTAGCTTCGGCTATTGTTCCGGCAACTGCGGTTAATAATTGATACATTAATTCATCTTGATTATCATTTTCTTCTCCAAATAGAGCTACTCGTAATTCTTTAATTCTTTCTAATGCTTTTGACTTGTTGTTTTTGTCTTTTGCTTTCTTAGCCGCTTCTTTTGTTTTTTCAAGATTATCTCCAAAAGGCTCATCAGCTTTTGATTCAATTGATATTACAACATTATCGTTATCCACATTTTTTGCCAGTATCAACAAATCATGATTTCTTCCTTCACCTTTATAGGCATCAAACTTGGTAACATATTCCGGTGAGCATAGTTCATAATTTAAATGTTTATCTTTTAAAATATCTATGAAGGGTTGCGGAATAGTATGTACCCAATGCTTAGCTGTTTCTTTAGCACTTCGACCGTCTTTCCATTGTTTCTCTTTTCCTTTAGGTGGGCATTTATAAAACCATTCATGAATAGTCTCTATTTTATCACATGGGTTTAGGTTTTTACATCGAATCATTTGGTCTATCATAATCTTTTATTTTTAAACCAACTCCCCACTAAACGCCTTCTTCAAAATACTCTGCCGCAACGCCTCGGCTTGTTGCAAGCTTTGTGCAATACTTTCCTCAATTTTATCAGCCACACTCAAACGACTTTCGATTTCATGGACGATAAGATGTTGTTCTTCAAAATGAGCCAATGGAATATTTACTTTTTCTAAAATGTCAACATTAATATTTTTTTGAGCTGTTGCTGGTGCTAATTCTTCTAATTTTTGTTTAAATGAAATAAAGAAATAATTCAAATATTTATTAAATAAAACATCTTTTTTTGAAAGCAACCCCACAACGCTATCTGGAAAGCAAGCATCAAAATCTAATATTGCTGTTTCTCCGATATTTGCAGCAATTGTTATACATAATGTTCCCTTAGGCCAAAGTTGACTTTGTGCTAATCCCATTTCGCTATATGTTTGAGAGTATCTTTTTATGTAACCACCATTTGCGTTTCTAATATCTCCAGTTTGTATAAAAGGATAATTCCCACCATATAATTCAGGGGCATTTCTTGGGCGATGCTTTGACTTGCCTCTTTTTATTTCACAGACCTCTTTCAAATCAACTATTTTCCACCCCTCCGGCAACTCACCATCCTTAACATGCTCATTCGTTAACTTCCCCTCAAAAGCCCATTTTAAAACGCTTTGTCGGTAGGTTTTGAGCCGTAGCTGTGCAGTTTTTAAATCGGCGATGCCTTGGTCCAACTCACTAAAGAGTTCTTCTATTTTGGTAACGATGGCTTGTTGGGTTTCGAGAGGAGGAAGAGGAAATGGAATTTCTTCAATTTCAGATTTTCTGACAGATGGAACTGTAGTTGCTTTTGAATAATCTTCTAATTTAACTGTATTAAAGAAATGATATAAATATAAATCATCACAAACATTTTCGATTGCTTTTAATCCCATAGCATTATTATCGACAATACCTGAGGTTTTGATAATCCCTCTTCTGTTGAGTTTTAAACCTTCACCTATTTTGGCAAAAACAACGGTATTGGTAGGATAAGGCTTTGCTTTTAATTTTAGTAATATCGTTTCATCAATAAAATTATCACATGAAACTAAATTTCTATTTCCTGCTTTTACATTTTTAGAAATATCTCCTACTTTATAAAATGGATACTCACCATTTTTATTTCCTTGAAAATCTTTTGGGAAGCCATATCCTTGATAGAACTTTACTACTTTGGAAAGTTCGACCCAGTTCCAATCCTTTGGTAATTTGGTATTCTCTTTTGTCATTAATATTGGAATATGGAATTGGTTAGTGAATTAAAATTTTAGTAATGAAATGGATTTGAATTATTCCATTTTCTCAAATTTGGTTCTGGAGGTTCCTCTGAAGGCAAAAGGAGTATTGTTTTTCTTAATGATTCTTTTAATATCTTCCCATTCAGAAATTAGTTTTTTAACTAAATCCCAATAGGAAAAGCCACCAGTTGAAGGAGGGTTAAGAAATAAGATACCCACACCACTTTCTAGATATAATTCACGTTGGTGTTTTTGAGATTGTATTCTGAAATCTTGTGTGATAACAATTCCTTTTTTAGCTCCCACTTTTGGTATCCAATCTTCATCTTGGGTACCTTCACCAAAAACATCTTTTATGGCAAGGACTTCTATTTCTATACCATCTTTAGCATTTTGAGGCTGCTGCAAAGTATGCAACCCATGAGCCAATTGGCGCGGCATATTTTCATCGATGTAAATAGTGTACTTCTTTCCCATTAAGCAGCATTTTGATGGAATAATATGGCGTCTTTAACCGCCGTTTCCGTGATTTCATAGACGGAGGCAATAAAGGAAATAGGTTCTTCAGCCAAATACATTCGGTAGATAGCCTCTGATTGAATACTAGTGCCATCCAAAACGGGTTGACCAAATTTGCGATGGGGGTCACAAACAATCACGTGTTCTTTTCCTAATGGCCAAAAACGGGAAGCCAACATTTCATTATCAAAATCTAAATTCTTAAAGAACATTTTAATAACATCTAAATTGAATTGTTTACTACCATCAAGCGTAATATGAACACCATCAATTTTCAGAAATATACGCAAACCATCTGTGGATATATTATCAAGCACTTCTTTTTTAGCAAAAGGGAAGTGCGTTTTAAAATGTGCTCCCATTTCCTGATGCGCTTTCAATACTGCTTTGGTTGGTACTCCGGCTTCAGTAAATTGCATCATCACATAAAACTCAATCAATGTATGAAAACCTACAGCACGATTATTCCCAACCGACCAAGAGTATTGTTGCTCATAAACTTTTCCAAGCTCTCCATCCCAATATTTCGTAATCCATCGGTTTACCTTATAATAAGGCACACGAAGGATTTGTGCAATTTCCTGCGTAGTGAAAATACCATTGCCCAACTGTAGATGATTTTCGAACATTTCTAAATTTAAAGTTGATACAAAATTATACTTTTTTAAGCCGCTAACACTTCATTTAACTCTTTTATAATTGCATCAGTTTGCTCGCCAAACAGGGCCCACATTTTACTCAAACCGCCTTCCGCATTAAACGGCGGTAAATCAAAATCGTCTTTCTCCACACAAAAACTGTTGGCCACATAGTCTTTCATCATCCGCAGCCATTGCATTTGGGGTTCGGTAAACTTAGTCCCGGCACCGGCTTGTTTTTTAAACGCCCACTCCTGAAACTTAATATCCACCGTCTTATCATAGCCTGTCAGCCATTCGTCCAGTCCCACTACTTTGCGCAATAAAGACACTAACAACACCAATTCCTGTTTGGGTTTTTCACTTCTGGGCATTCTTTGTATCAGTTTGCCTTCGGCTGCGGTATCTTCCTCGGTAGCATACGCATCCCAAAGTTGGCTGAGGTGCAGCGTTGGTTTTTCGGCCAACAGTAAGTCGTACAAATCTTTGATCATTGTATAGGTCAGGCTCCGGTGGCGGTAGTCCTGCGCATAAAAGATTTGCAGCGCGATAATCTCGTCTTTGTGTAGGGCTATCCAATCCTTGAACTCCCTAATCAGTGCCGTAGCCGCTTCGGCATGGTCTTTTACCCAGCCTATTTTGGTTACGGTATCAATATTGACGGTATCTATAATCTGGTCGTACTTTTTGCGGATATCCACAATAAACTCTCGTAAGTCGGGATTGTGAAACACGGCTACAGCCTGTTCAATTAAAGCTTGATGCGCCTCGGTTATGGCTTGCTCTATGGCAACAGGAGGGTGGCCGGCCATGCCTCTTTTAACATTGGAAGCTTGGCTTTCCAATACGTCCGGGTCATAGGCGTATAACAATTGTTTCACCACCTGATTAATGGTCAGTCCATTGGCTTTTTCGCTAAAGAGTTGCTTGTCCTTGTCTTTGAGTTGTTGGTCTAAGCGTATCAATCGGTTCGCCAAAGTGGTCAGCATGTCTTCACTGGTATTGCCCATCGCCACACTGTTCAGCACATCTTTCAGCGAAATGCCCGGGAGTTTCTCCAAAGGGCGGCTATCTGTTTTTTGCGATTGCTCCACACCAATGGCGTCAATAATCACAAAATGGTCTTTGCTGTACTTCGCGGTGGGAGTGCCTTTGGCTTTGAGTTCCTCTACGCTGCAGGTGCGTGTACCACGCCCTTTCATTTGCTCGTAATAGGAACGGCTTTTCACATCGCGCATAAAAAGCAACACTTCCAAAGGACGTATGTCAGTACCCGTAGCAATCATGTCTACAGTTACGGCGATACGCGGGTAATAGTCGTTGCGAAACTGCTGCAACACGCTTTTAGGGTCTTCGTCGGAACGGTAGGTAATCTTTTTGCAAAACTTGTTTTCTTCGCCAAATTCCTCCCGTACAATATCGATAATATCTTCGGCATGGCTGTCGGTCTTGGCAAATATCAATAGTTTGGGTACTTCAAAGTTCCCTTGACTGTCCATGCGGTCGGGAAACATCATGGGCAGGTTTTCTTTGGTTGCTCGTATGATGGTGCGTATCGTACTCGGGTTGACGATGTCTTTATCCAATTGTTTACCGCTATAGACTTCATCTTCATCCAAGGCTTCCCAAAACTTTTTACGGGTGAGGCGCTCTCGTTTGTCCACTTGTTCGCCCATCTTAATGATGTTGCCGTTTTTAGTAATCTCGGTTTCGATGGTAAACACATTATAGGGCACCAATACACCGTCAATCACCGCTTTCTCATAACCGTAATCGGAGACTAAGTTTTGGTTAAAATACCCAAAAGTGCGGTTGTCAGGCGTGGCAGTCAACCCAATCTGAAACACATCAAAATAGTCCAATACTTGTTTCCACAAGTTGTAAATACTGCGGTGGCACTCGTCAATCACGACAAAGTCAAAAAACTCTATCGGCACCTTTTCATTATAGCCTACCGGTATGGCTTCCTTGGGTTCAAAGCGGGTCTCATTAGGGTTTTCCTCTTCAAGACTTTCGTCCAGTTCGGTTTCTTTTAATATAGAGTACATCCGTTGTATAGTGCTGATATATACCTGACTGTCATTCGGAATAAACGAACTGTTCAATCGGGTAACTCCATACAACTCCGTAAACAAACGATTGTCTTCCTGAGCAGTATAGGCTCGAAATTCCCCCTCGGCTTGTTCGCCTAAGTTTTTCGTGTCCACCAAAAACAAAATCCGTTTGGCTTTGGCATATTTCAGTAATCGGTATACAAACGTGATAGCCGTAAACGTTTTCCCCGAACCCGTAGCCATTTGGATTAGGGCTTTGGGACGTTGGTCTTTAAAGGATTGCTCCAGATTGGTTATGGCGATAACTTGACAATCGCGCAAACCCTCAGTGGGTAGGGCAGGGAGGTCGTGCAAACGCGCCCGCAAGGTTTTGGGTTGGCTCAACCATTGCACAAAGGTTTCCGGTCGATGAAAGGTAAAGACATTACGCGAACGGGGTTTCGGGTCGCGGTAGTCAGTAAAGCGGGTGACCTCTCCGGTGCTTTCATATACAAACGGAAGTGGGTCATTGTTGAGCAACCGCAGTTTGGCATTGGCATATTGGGAAGATTGGTCTTCAACGGTAGTCAGGCGAACGCCTTCTTCTTCTCGTTTGGCCTCAATAATCCCCACTGGCTTCTTATCCACAAACAACACATAATCCGCCGGACCAATATCGGTTTGGTATTCCCGTATGGCAATCCCCAAACCCGCGGCCAAGTTGAATTTCTTCTTATCTTGAATAACCCAACCACAGGCCATAAGCTGCCTGTCGATGTTGTCTCGAGCAATTTGTTCAGGGTTTTGGTTGATCATGATAAGGGTTAGTTCATGTCAAACATACTAATTTATTCTTACAAAAGCAATATTCATGACTTCTAATCTCTGGAGATATTAATAGGTAATCCTACTTTAAGTCCAAAATTCATATCATCATCAGGATGCACATTTAGGTTTTGTCGGCTCATAAACAGTTGAACCGCTACAATGTTCTTTTTATCCTTTGATTTTAAGTTGATGAGTATGCCTGTTTCAAGAGGGTAGGCTTCGTCTTGTAAGAGTGCGTTATTTTTTGAGTACCCAATCTTTCCGTATAATCCGGCCACTGCAACAGGGCAGAAATAAGTTTCAAGGTTGATGCTGTTAAAAAAACCATACTGGTAAGACCTTCCCTCTTTATTGAGATACCCAGTTTTGGTTTTTACTACTTCTATTGGTATACCGTTTGAATTTTCTGTAGATGTGGTGTAACGGTAATCGTTTTTGTCATATTCGGTAAAATTATTAGCTCTTCCAATGGCTCCCAGTAATCTTATCATGTAAAATGCTCTGCTTTTAAATAAACGAATATGATTTATACTAAAATTTACGCCATACAGGTCACTTCGCACTTCCTCAAAGCGATCTTTAAAACCAATCGTTGTTAATGGACTGGAGTTGTAAATGTCAAATCCTTGTCTTTCGTAATAAGGGCTAATTCCCATATAATTACTTCTTTCTCCTGTCCAGTACTTTTTGAAAGTGGCTATTTCAAGACTGTTGTTTTCAGTACAGTATTTTTCCAGTTTGCTGTAGGCTGCCTGATAATCCTTTAAGAATTTTTCTATTTTAAAATTATCATAAACATTATACGTATCCACATTGTTTTTATTGTTGTCCAAAATCTGATAGGTGTCTTTAGTCTCTTTTTGTAATGCAGCTAAAAGAGCATCAAAATCCACAAGTTCTCCTTTTTTATAATACTGTTTCAGCATTTTAAAAAGTCTATCTTTATTCTCTTTAACGTCATAGTTGTCGGGATTGTAATCGTAGTTACTGGTGTGGATTTTGTCTAGTAATGCGCGTTGTTTTTCAAATTTTTTATCACTTATGGGTACATATGGGAATTTTAATTTTTTCATGATAACCTCATACTCCATTATTTTATAATAAATACTGTCTGCCAAAGCCATGGTCTGTATTTTATTTTGAAACATGGCACGTCTTGAATCGATTTCCTCCGGATTGTCTGCATTCAATATCTTGTAGAATTTAGTATTCCATGGAAGATTAAAAAAGAAATTAAGTGTTAGATTTCCTTTTTTACTTCCATCACTCTCATCAAACACAAACGCACCGTTATCAATGGCAAATTTTCCGTCCAAGGTCATTATGAAACGTTCTTTACTAAGGAGTTTTCCACTAAGATTGAGCTCTGAAGTCGATTCTTTATATTCATAGCTGAGCCCTTGTTTTACGTTATCTTCACCTAAAACCATAAAATTAAGGTTGCCAATCACCAAGGAATCAAATGCGGTGGTGCTCAAAGGACTGGTGATAGTTTGATTCTTTTGACCATAGAGATTTAAATAAAATAAAAAGAATAAATAATAAAGTAATACTCGCGTTCTCATACCTATATAATTTAAAATTAGACAATACAATGCAGCACCTGCTAAGCCCTGTGGGCAAAGAGGAAATAAAAATGGAGTAAATGGGGAGGTGTTTCTAATACTCTGAAAAAGAGCTACTTCGAAGTTAGGTGAAAATGGTAGAAAAACCATTTTTGGGCTGATTTTAATCGTTAAAAGTCAAAAAAATGCGATTAAGTGCAGTTTGAGTCCGGAAATGGTACTTCAGACGGACCGTTCGGTGCCTTTTTGGATAAAGCTCCGCATCTTCGTGTTCAAAGCTCCGCATCTTCGTGTTCAAAGCTCCGCATCTTTGCGTTCAAAGCTCCGCATCTTTGCAAGCCATTTGGAACAAAAAAAGGTAAAAAAAAGCCCCGGGATGAACCCGGGGCTTCAAGGAAGTGTGGCCTGGCCGAAGAAGAGTTTGAGTTTACGGTAATTTCTCGTACTTAGCCGTCTGTAGGAAATCGCGAAGGCGTTCGCCCGGACGGAAGTTGATGCGGTTATTGATAATCGCTTGACTCGTTACTTCTTCTTCCGTAGCCATGCCTTCAGAGCTAAGCCCTACCTGAAAGCTTCCTAAACGACCCAATTTCACGATGCGGCCTTCTTCCAACTCGCTAATGATGTTGAGTTCCAACGAAACCAACACGGCATAGCAATCGGCTTCGGTGACGGTACACTGAATCGAAATGATTTTGGCTAATTTGTTCAAATCGGTTTTTCCATAGCCCACTGCGTTGGCATAGAATTTTGCGGGTGCCAAAAGATCCTGAGGATTCTTTTTCGACACAACTTTAAATTTTACTGACATGGTTTTATAATTTTAAATTAATACTGATAAACCATAAATCAAGAGCCGAGCCAAATTTTCGTGCCAAGGTCACAAAACGTCACAAAACGTCACTTTTCGACGCTTTTTGCCGGAAATCGTCACTTTTTACCGGTCCCCCATCGGGCAGCAACCACGTCCTTCGCCAACAGCAGCGAACAACAATAGAAGACCCATTGGGTTTTTACCGCTTCCGGAAGGCAGTTTCATTGCGGCTAGATTGCGGCTAGAGTGCCGCTAGATTGCCGCTAGAGTGCCATCATAGTGCCACAAGGGTACCTTCAGAGTGCCATAAGGGAGTAAGATAGTGCCATAAACCCTTTGGGAGAGATGGGGTACAAAGGCATAGGGATTTAGACTAAAAGTCAGATAAATAAGAAGAATGGCACACAATTTGTGAGGGAACAATAACACCAATCCCATAAAGCATAAAATCATGTAAGCAAACAGGAATACGAACTAATAATCAACCCATCATGAATCGAATCTGCATCTACACCAAAGACATTCAGGTAATTACCGGTAAAAGTGAACGGGTATGCCGGCAAATCCTCAAACAAATCAGACGCTTCAAAAACAAAGACGAAAACCAACTCTTAACCGTATACGACCTTTGTGAATATTTGGGAGTCGAACTCCAGAGCATCATCCATCTCATCCGCTGAGTCCCCCCTCCGCATTCGATAACCGGGCAGCCTGCCCTCGGGGCTCCCGAAAAGAAAATACCTCCCGAAATTAGAATTACCGACAGTAAGCGTGTTTTGATATTAAAATAATGAGTAGGTTTGTTCCTAAACTAATCCATTACAGATATGAAATTCAGATCCATGTACCTGTTGCTGTCAGCCGTAACGCTTACCGTAACAATCATCGGCTGTAGCAGTAGCGACGGCGGAAGTAGCGACAATGCCAATTGCGATGAGTTGGCCGGTATCCACATTTTACCGTTAGCTCCGGTCTATATCGGCGCCGAAATCACCCTCAATGCCACTCCTTCAGATAATGTGGTGTACCATTGGACCGGTCCGTTAGGTTGGGAAGCGTATAACGGTGGCTTGCCCGGCATCAATACTTCGGCTACGGTTACCGGTGAAGCCAAAATAAAACATTCGGGTTGGTACTATTTGCAGGCTTCGGTAGAAGGCTGCGAAGACCGTATAGACAGTGTGTATGTTGATGTAAAACTGAATCAGGGGGTTCCCACCTGCAGTTTAATCGATAACAAAGCCACCTTCAATACCAATGTGACTTTGGGCAATCAAACATTCTATGGCAGCTATTACAATGCCAACGGAGTAGGAGGAGGCTATGAAGTGACAGCCAACAGCTCTAATGGGGATATGTACCTGTATTTCCCTTCGTATTGGCAAACCCATCCTTTGGCAGACGGAATTTACTATACAACCGACGACAACAGCTCCAATATAGATACCGTTGACCGGGTTTACCTTTGGGATGTGAACGGAAACATCAGTTGGCATGCCACAGCGGGTTATCCGGTTTACGTCAGTCACGTAGCCGGTAAAATCCGTATCGCGTTCTGCAGCATACCGTTCTCAGGCAGTTTTAATGGGAACCCGTATACCGCAACCATCAATTGCCAAATTACGCAGCCGTAAGAAGTGCCCACCGGAATTCACTGAAGGGCTTACCCCAATAACAAAAAACCTCTCGTGTTCGAATACGAGAGGTTTTTTTATAAGAAAGGAAGCAGGCTTACTTTACCGCTACCATCGAAATTTCTACATTCACTCCTTTAGGCAAACCGGCTACTTGTACCGTCTCGCGGGCCGGAGCAGTTTGCTCGTCAAAATAACGGCCATACACACTGTTGATGCGCGCAAAATTCCCCATATCCATGATGAAGATGGTTGTTTTAACCACGTGTTCAAAAGTCATATCCGCCGCGGCCAGTACCGCTTTCATGTTTTCCATCACTTGTTGGGTCTCGGTTTCAATATCGTCCAGCACCAGTTCCATCGTCACCGGATCCAAGGCAATTTGCCCTGAGGTATAAAGCGTGTTGCCGATTAAAACCGCTTGATTGTACGGCCCGATAGGAGCCGGAGCTTTGTCTGTAAAGATAATTTTCTTTGTATTCATAATAATTCAAATTCAAAATTCAACATTCGTTGTTCAACATTCATCATTCAACATTCCCCATCACAATTATCTCAACGTTCTATCCGGTTGGTTGCGTTTATCCCACTTGATATCGCTCAGCACTCCGGATTTGATTCCGATAAAGAAACTCCAATAGGTATTCGTCCCAAAAGGCACCCAACTGAAGTCCATACGCCAGCTGTCCAAGTCGCGCTCAAAACGAAACTGGGTAAAGGTAACTCCTTTTTGTACCATATCGTATCCTGTAGATACGCCTATCTTCCATTTGGGCGTCAGGTCGGTATTCATGGAAATCATCAGCGAGTTTCCGGTAATTTTCTTTTCCCGTTTGTTGTTGGAGTAGGTCAGGGAGTAGGCCAAATTCATGTCAAAAGGCAGCTTGTATTTAAAGAACTCGGTCGCTTTTTCGCCCGTTTCTTCGTCTTCTTTAAACTGACTGTCCTGTCGGTTGCTCAGATCGGTATTCGTCCCGAATAAGTCATCGGTTCGTCCGCCGTTTCTCTTGCCTTGTTGGTTTTCTTTGTCTTTGCTGTCGCCTTCTCCACTTTTAAAGGCATAGTTCAGCGTCATGTTGGCACTGGTCATTCTGAAAAGACTGCCGCCGTTGTCAATGTTCCAGGTGTTGATGCGTTGTCCCGCATTGTTGATGGCATACGGGTCTAAAGTGGCCGCAAAGTTCACATTCATTTTCTGCTTGAAAAGCTGTGTTCCCCCGCTCACACGCATAGGTGACCATCGAAGGGAATCGGCGGTAATATCGTAACTGGTGGAGAAGTTCAGGTTGTTCAGCAACATCACTTTTTTGGCTTCGGTTTTCGTCGAGTCCTTATCGGTTACTTTGGCTTCAAACGTGTTGCTCAAGCTAAACCCGATGTTGTTGGACATGTTCTTGCCCGGTGCCCCGAAAATACCGCCGTCAAAACGGGTGTATTCCTTAATCATGGTGCCGCTTCCGTCAGCATCATAGGTGTCGTAGTATTTAGAAAAACTCGGGGTATAGCTGTAGGATATATTCGGACGGACTACGTGACGGATGGCCTGTATCTTTTTATTTTCACCAAAATTAAACGTTCCGTAAATCGTGGTACCCAAACCGGCAGAGAAGGAATAAGTTCGGAAAGCATCAAAACCGGGCACTTCCACATCCACCACTTTGTTTTGCGAATCGCTGAATTGCTTGCGGATGGTTTTGAAATACCACACTTCATTATAGTTGATGGAACTGGTGGCACTGAAAAACTTAAATACTTTAAAGTTGGTCGACAACGGTATACTGTGTTGAAAACCCAACTTGGCATCGCGGAACATTTGCGGTTTAAAGAAAAGCGAATCTTTGGTTGCTATTCGGTTTTCTGCTTTTAAGTTGTATTGCAGGTTGATGTTTTTCACCAGTCCTTTTTTAACCCCATCCTTCGGAGCAAACGGATACATGCGGTCTACACTGAACTGCAGGGTAGGCAGGGTCATGTTGATTTCTTCGGTATTGGTGTTTTGGGAATGCGTGGCCGTCAGCGACAAGTTCATCTGCGGCACCGTATTGAAGGTTTTGGAATAGGAAATAGAGGAACTCAGCGTGTTGTTAAGGGTAGACCCTATATTCATCTGATTGATGGATTGCCGGTAGTATTTACTCGTTCCCAAATTGACCGAAGCCGAAAATCGGGAATTCGGATTGGATTTTGCGTCTTTGGTATGGGTCCACTGGATGTTGTAAATACTGGTTTTCGCGTAGTCGGGATAGCCGCGCTCACTGGTGATGAGGTTTTCAAAACGAACATTGACATTTCCGTTGAACTTATACCGCTTGGCATACGACGATTGGAAACGCATGGCATAACTGCCGTTAGTGTAATAATCGCCCAACACCGCTAAGTCATAGTTGTCGCTCAGGGCAAAATAATACCCTCCGTTCTGCAACGAAAAGCCACGGGTGTTACTGTCGTTATAACTCGGAATAATCAAACCGGAACGGCTCTTTTCACTCATCGGGAAAAAGGCAAACGGCAAAGCAATAGGCGTAGGCACATCGGCAATTACCATATTGGTAAGCCCTACTACTACTTTTTTTCCGGGAACCAGTTTCACTCTGCTCGCCTGAAAGTAGTATTCGGGATTGTCAATGTCTTTGGCGGTTGTGAAACGGGCTCTTTTCATAAAGTAAACCGAATCGTTTTCTTTTTTGGTCACTTCCGCTTTGATGTGCATTTCGCCTTGTTCGGTACGGGAGTTCCACACCAATGCTTTTTTGGTTTTGTAATTGAACCGGATGGAATCGGGTTCTACCACCTGACTTCCTTGTTTGAATACCGGTGACTGTGTATACACTCCGGCAGAGTCTTTTATCCTACCGGCATAGACTTCGTTTTTTTGATAATCAAAAACAATAATCCCCGATTTCAATTCGATATCCTGATAGTAGAGTTCCGCTTTGTCGTAGAGGGTGACCAGCTTTTTCTTTTGGTCTATTTTGGCGTATTTGTCGGCTTTGTATTTGACTTTACCATCTAAAAAAGTTTTCTTTTTTTTGAGGCTGTCCAGTTTGATGGTGTCTTGCTTTTTTTCGGCTGTTTCGGGGGTGGTTGTCTTAGGGGTGGTTTGGTTCTTAGCCGGGAAAGTCTCTTTCTTTTTAGCCAGGTCCTGTGAATATATTTTGACGTTCCCGAGTGTTAGGAAAATTGTTAAAAAAACGATATAAAATAAGTTTCTTTGCAAAGGTTTAATGCTATTTTTGTAGAAATATGGCCCGATTTTTGACGTGGCAAACTTAAACATTATTTCGGTCAAAAATAAAGAAATATTGGATTTATAACCGTGCGGTTTTAATTAAAATTAACTTTTAAAGTCAATGGAATTCACAAAAAATATAAAATGGCGGCTTGCCACACTGGCATTTTGGAGTGTTTTATTGGTGTCCGGTCAGGCCAAGAGCAATAAGTTTACGATTGTTTTGGATGCCGGTCACGGCGGAAAAGACCCCGGAAATTCCTATCACGGTTACGTTGAGAAGGATATCGCGTTAAAAACCACCCTGAAAGTAGGGGAGTTTTTAGAGAAAGAAAAGGATTTTGAAGTGGTGTTCACCCGCAAATCGGATGTGTTTATTGAGTTGGTCAACCGCCCTAAGGTGGCGAATAAAATCAACGCCAATTTGTTTGTGTCCATCCATTGCAATTCGGTGAAAAACTTTGAGCCCGAAGGAACAGAGACTTTTGTGATGGGACTTTCCCGAAGCAATATGAATTTGGAAGTGGCCAAAAATGAAAACTCGGTAATCTTATTGGAAGATAACTATAAGAAGACCTATGAAGGGTTTAATCCCAACAATCCGGAATCTTTAATCGGATTAAAAATCATGCAGGAGGAAAATCTGTACAACAGTATCAATTTGGCCTCTCATGTACAGGAAAATTTTACCAACAACCTGAACCGAAAAACCAGAGGAGTGAAACAACAGCCGCTTTGGGTGTTGGATGCGGCCTCTATGCCGGGGGTGCTCATTGAGTTAGGTTTTTTATCCAACAAGGAAGAAGGAGAGTTCCTGAATTCCGACGAAGGACAAACCAAAATGGCGCGTCAGATTGCCAATGCGATTATCAGTTACAAAAGAAGTTATTTCAACGAATCGGGCCCCGACAGTGAAAGAATTGCAGAAAAGGAAACCAAAAACCAGGACAAGGAAACTAAAGCAGCTGAAAAAGAGGTGAAAGTAGCGGAGAAAACTGTGGATAGAAATGACAAGCCGCAGTCCAAAGACAGCGACAGCAGTAAGGTGGTCAAAACAACCGTTGCCTCAAACGTTGAAGCCAAAACCGAATTATACAAAGTGCAGCTTTTTGCCAGTTCAAAGAAAAGAGATCCGAGTTCTAAAGAGTTTAAAGGACTCAAAGAGATTTCGTTTACTTTTGAAAATAATTTGTACCGTTACTATTACGGTGCTTCTTCGGATATGGAAGAGGCTAAAAAAATGCAGAACGAAGCTAAAAACCGCGGGTTTTCCAACGCCTTTATTGTTACCTTTGCAGCCGGAAAAAGCTAAGTTGTCCTAAATTAATAAAAATTATATTTTGAAATTCATAAAACCGATGAGAGTAGTTGCTGTAGCTGTTTGTGCTATTGTATTCTTGATTTCCGGCCCGGTCTCGGCGCAGTCGGGAAAATTTAAAGTAACCTTAGATGCCGGACACGGGGACCACGATTATGGTGCGGTGTACAATGGGCATATTGAAAAGAATATCACTTTGGCGGTAGTGCTCAAAGTGGGCAGAATACTGGAAAAGAACTCCGGGGTAGAAGTTATTTACACCCGTAAAACGGATCAGTTTATTGATTTGGTGGAACGAGCCAATATTGCCAATCGGGCGGATTCCGATATTTTCGTGTCAATTCACTGCAATGCCAATAAAAACTCGGCTGCCGACGGTTCTGAAACCTATGTGATGGGTATGTCGAAAAACGCTTCCAACCTCGAAGCGGCCAAACGAGAGAATGCCGTAATTACCCTCGAAAAAGATTACAAGCAAAAGTATGAAGGATACGATCCCAAATCACCTGAATCCCTTGCCGGTTTAGTGATGGCCCAGGAACTGTATCTGGATCAGAGTATTGCCCTAGCCGGTAAAATTCAAAATCATTTCATTGACGAGTTAGATAAAAAAAGCCGTGGCGTAAAGCAAGCACCTTATATGGTATTACACAAAGCGTACATGCCCAGAGTGTTAATTGAAATGGGCTTTATATCCAATCCGGCTGAAGGGGAAAAACTCGACTCGGAAGAAGGGCAGCAGGAAGTGGCACAAGCCATTGCCAATGCCATTATGAGTTATAAAAAGGAGTATTTTGGCACCGATAAAAACGACACCGCTGAAAAACCTTCTGAAATGATGGGTAAAGACAAAAGCTATAAGCCAACAGATACTGTAGCGGTAGCACCAAAACCGACTCCTAAAACCACCGAGCCGAAAAAGCCGGAAATCAAAAAACCGGAACCGGCAGCAGTGCCAAAACCGGAGGCTGTCGGAGGAGCGGCTATCTTTAAGGTACAACTTTCCGCCAGTGGCAAACAGTTGGATCCCACTCCGTCTAATTTCAAAGGATTGAGCAATATATCGGTTGCCTCAGAAGGCGCACTGTATAAGTACATGTATGGCAGTACCCCGAGTTATGAGGAAGCCAAAAGATTATTAGCAGAAGCCAAGGCAAAAGGGTATCCGTCGGCTTTCATCATCGCCTTCAAAGGAGGAAAAAAAGTTTCGGTTCAGGAAGCATTAAAGCAATAATAATAAGGAGTTATAGGATTTTATTTTAACTTTGCCAAAAAACAAACAGCATTGAAAATTACGAGAGAAATTAAGACCGCGATATTAGTTATTGCTTCGATTTTATTGTTCATTTGGGGATATAGTTTTTTAAAAGGGAAAGATTTGCTATCCAACTACAAAACGTTTTATGTGCAATACGATAACGTAGAGGGACTCCAAAATTCGGCACCGATTACCATAAACGGACTGACTGTTGGGAAAATCACCAAAATCAGTTTTTTGAATGATTCCGGAAAAATCCAAGTTGAACTGCAGATTAAATCCGATTTTCCTTTTTCTAAATCCAGCGTGGCATCTATCTACGAGCCGGGCTTAATTGGCGGAAAGCAGATTATGATTACGCCTAATTTTGAGGATAAATCAGTAGCAGCATCCGGAGATATTTTAAAGGGAGATGTGAAACCGGGATTGACTTCTTTAGTAGCAGAACGATTGACTCCTTTACAGGAAAAAGTAGAGAAAATGGTGGTTTCCGCTGATGCACTTCTGAAAAATGTGAATTCGGTATTGGACTCAAAAACCAAAGAGAACCTGAAAAGCAGTATTGCTAATCTGGATGCTACTTTGGCTGAATTCAAAGTAACTGCCGCTACTGCGAATCAAATGTTAGCCGAGAATAAAAACAAAATCAACAACACCATGACCAATATGGATAAAGCATCGGCCAACTTTAGTAAGGTATCCGATTCTTTAGCCAAAATCAATATTGGAAAAACGGTGAAAAGCTTAGAAAAAACATTAGCCAGTGTAGATAAAATAATGGATGATGTACAGTCAGGAAAAGGAACTTTAGGCAAACTGGCCAAAGATGAAACCCTCTATAATAATTTTGCTAAAACCTCCAAAGAACTGGAATTACTGCTGCAGGATTTGCGTTTGAATCCTACCCGCTATGTAAATGTTTCCTTGTTCGGAAAGAAAAACAAACCCTATAAAGCACCAACCGAAGCAGAAGCCGCCGGAACTGCTGTCAAAAAGTAAAACACAAGCCATGATGTATATCGACAACATACTCTTTGCTATCCTTCTCCTTGCGGGAATAGGCTATTTTGCTAACAATGTAAAAAAACTGAAACGCAACATCAATTTAGGTCACGATGTCAATCGCACCGATAATCCGTCAGCCCGATGGAAAAACATGGCCATGATTGCCTTAGGTCAATCCAAAATGGTCAAAAGACCGGTGGCCGGATTCCTGCACATCATCGTGTACGCGGGGTTCATCATTATCAATTTGGAAGTGCTTGAAATCATCATTGACGGGATTTTCGGAACGCATCGCGTGTTCTCGGGATTGGGTGGATTCTACGGCTTTCTCATTGGTTCGTTTGAAATCTTAGCGGTTTTGGTTTTGGTGGCTGTTGTCGTGTTTTGGATTCGAAGAAACATCATCAAACTGAAACGATTTGCCAGCTCCGATTTAAAAGGCGCTCCGAAAAAAGATGCCGATACCATTTTGTATTTTGAAATGGTATTGATGTCCTTGTTCTTAATCATGAATGCCACCGATTTGCATTTTCAGGCAATGAATTCCGGCAAT
Organism: Flavobacterium sp. XGLA_31; assembly: GCF_051547105.1. Taxonomy (NCBI): domain Bacteria; kingdom Pseudomonadati; phylum Bacteroidota; class Flavobacteriia; order Flavobacteriales; family Flavobacteriaceae; genus Flavobacterium; species Flavobacterium sp. XGLA_31. Next base: position 78,244 of record NZ_JBPTTM010000008.1, read on the forward strand.
GTTATTTCACAATACATCAATCCATGGTTTTCGTCATTGGATGTGGCTCAAGTTGAAGCCATCGAAGTAACAGCCTGGTGGTTGCACATCATCGGGATTTTAATCTTCCTGAACTATTTGTACTATTCCAAACATTTACACATTTTACTGGCTTTCCCCAATACCTATTTTGCCGATTTGAACGCCAAAGGCAAATTCGATAACTTGGAAAGTGTGACCAAAGAAGTGAAACTGATGATGGATCCCAATGCCGATCCGTTTGCAGCACAACCGGCTGATGCCGATGCAGCCCCGGCTAAGTTTGGTGCTTCGGATGTGCAGGATTTGAATTGGGTACAGTTGTTAAATGCCTATACCTGTACCGAGTGCGGACGTTGTACTTCGTCCTGTCCGGCCAATCAAACAGGCAAAAAATTATCGCCGCGTAAAATCATGATGGATACGCGCGACCGTCTGGAAGAAGTAGGTAAAAATATCGATGCCAACAAAGGCGTATTTGTGCCGGATAATAAATCCTTGTTAAACGATTACATCACCGCAGAAGAGTTGTGGGCCTGTACATCGTGTAACGCTTGTGTGGAAGAGTGTCCGGTAAACATCAGCCCGTTATCGATTATTATGGACATGAGACGTTATTTGGTGATGGAACAAAGTGCCGCACCTCAGTCGTTAAATGCCATGATGACCAACATTGAAAACAATGGGGCCCCGTGGCAATACAACCAAATGGACCGATTAAACTGGAAAGACGAAAATTAAGATACCAATCAGATGAATTCTCATATTTGTGAGGCGTGAGAATTTGTTGAATGAATTTGAAAAACGATAAAAAGTAACAAAATGAAAGCGGAAGACATTGACAAAACCTTGCAAACAGTAACCCAAAACGGGCAACATTTAAGCCCGATTTTACCGGAAGGAATTAAGAACTATCTTATCGACATCGATGGAACAGTTTGCGATGACATTCCTAACGAAGAACCTGAAAGAATGTTGACGGCCGAAGTGTACCCTGATGCGCTGGCCACGTTGAACAAATGGTATGACGAGGGTCACATTATATTCTTCTTTACTTCGCGCACCGAAGCTCACAGAGAATATACGGAGATTTGGCTTAAAAAGCACGGTTTCAAATACCACGGAATCCTGTTTGGAAAACCACGCGGCGGCAACTACCACTGGATTGACAACCACTTGGTAAAAGCCACACGTTACAGAGGGAAATTCACGGATTTGGTAGAAAAAGAAGTAACGATTCAGGTGTTCGATGACGAGCACCACGAGTAGAGATGACTTGTGGATTTGGTTATTTGTTTTTTTGAATATTCAAAACAAATAACCGGATAAACAAATAACCGCATAAACATAAAAAGATGTCAGAAGTATTACATGTGCCTACCATGGCAGAAATGATGGCTCAAGGCAAACAACCCGAAGTATTGTTTTGGGTAGGTTGTGCCGGAAGCTTTGACGACAGAGCTAAAAAAATTACCAAAGCATTTGTTCGCATATTAAATCGGGCCAATGTGGAGTTTGCTGTTCTCGGAACCGAAGAAAGCTGTACAGGCGATCCGGCGAAGAGAGCCGGAAATGAATTCTTGTTTCAAATGCAGGCCATGATGAACATCGAGGTGTTGAATGCCTATGAAGCCAAGAAAATTGTAACCGCCTGTCCGCATTGTTTCAATACTTTAAAAAATGAATACCCGGAATTGGGTGGTGTGTACGAAGTGGTGCATCATACTGAGTTCCTGAAACAACTTTTAGATTCAGGCAGATTAACCATCGAAGGAGGACAATTCAAAGGGAAACGAATCACGTTTCATGACCCTTGTTACTTAGGGCGTGCCAATAATGTGTACGAAGCCCCAAGAGATTTAATCCAAAAATTGGATGCCGAGTTGGTTGAAATGAAACGATCCCGTGCCAACGGTTTATGCTGTGGTGCCGGTGGTGCCCAGATGTTCAAAGAACCTGAAAACGGAAACAAAGACATCAACGTTGAAAGAACCGAAGACGCTTTGGAAACCCAACCCGAAATCATCGCAGCCGGTTGTCCGTTCTGCAACACCATGATGACCGACGGAATAAAAGCCAAAGAAAAAGAAGGCCAGATAAAAGTATTGGACGTAGCCGAACTCATTGCCAACGCCCAAGATTTATAATTTACAATTCACCATTAATACGACACGTTTCATGTACGTTCCCTTTGAAAATTTACCCGAAGAATCCCGGATTTGGATTTACCAATCCAACCGCAAATTTTCGGATGACGAGATGGCTGAAATTGAGAATGATTTAAAAACATTCCTCGAAAACTGGTCGGCACACGGAACCGGTTTGGAAGCTTCTTATCTCTTAAAATACAACCGCTTCATTATCCTGGCAGTCAATCAGGAAGTGCAGCAGGCCACCGGTTGTTCTATTGATACATCGGTGTCTTTCATCCAAAGTTTGGAACAAAAATACCAAGTGGATTTGTTAGATAAAATGAATGTTACCTTCAAAAACGGGGAACACATCGCGCACAAATCATTGCTCGATTTCAAACGCATGGCAAAAGAAAAAGCGGTTACCGCCAACACTATTGTCTTCAATAATCTGGTCAATACCATCGAAGAATTTAACGAAAACTGGGAAGTCCCTGCAGGCGAAAGCTGGCACAGTCGTTTCTTTTAATCCGTGTCCATGAAAAGGCTTTTATCCAGTATAGGTATATGCGCGGCATTGCTGTTTTTGGTGACCAATTGTGCGTCAACCAAAAACAAAGCAGTCAATACGCCTATAGCTTTGGGTAAGGCCGGAATTGCCGAAGACGAAGAAATCTACATCCCGCATTTAAAATCCGAACGCAAAAACTTTTTCCCCGATACCAATGCCGAAACCCGTTGGGTAGACAGCATTTACAACAAAATGACTTTTGATGAAAAAGTGGGCCAGCTCTTTATGGTGGCCGCCTATTCTAATAAAGATACCGTGCATACCAATGCCATCGAGAAACTTGTACGCAATTATAAAATAGGAGGGTTGATTTTCTTCCAGGGCGGACCGATGCGTCAGGTGAAGCTGACGAACAAATACCAAGCCATGTCCAAAGTGCCTTTGTTTATCGGTATTGATGCCGAATGGGGACTCAGCATGCGTTTGGACTCTACCTTCCGCTATCCGTTCAACATGACACTGGGCGCTATCAAAGATTTGAAATTGATAGAAAAAGTGGGAACCAGCATGGCAAAGGAAAGCAAAAGAATGGGAGTGCATTTTAATTTTGCGCCCGTTTTAGATATCAATACCAATCCCAAAAACCCAATCATCGGTTACCGCTCTTTTGGCGAAAATAAAGTGAGTGTTACCGAGCATGCCATCGCTTTGATGAATGGAGCGCAAGGACAAGGCATTTTCTCTACCGGAAAACATTTCCCCGGCCATGGTGACACGGCCACTGATTCCCACAGCACCTTGCCAGTGGTAAACGCCTCGCTCGACCATCTGGAAAAGGTAGAATTGTATCCTTACAAACGCATGTTCGACGAAGGGTTGGTCTCTGTTATGGTGGCCCACTTGAATGTGCCGAGTTTAGAACCCCGCGAAGGCTACCCAACTTCCATCTCACACCACGTAGTAACAGATGTGTTGAAAGGAGAGTTAGGTTTTGACGGCCTTATTTTTACCGATGCCCTCAATATGAAAGGCGCCAGTAATTTTAAAAAGCCGGGCGATATTGACTTAGAAGCCTTCTTGGCCGGAAACGACATCCTGCTTTTTGCTGAAGATGTACCGCTGGCTGTTGAAAAACTCTGTGTGGCCTATCAGGACAGCTTGATTACGGAAGACCGAATTGCTGAATCCGTGAAAAAGATTTTACGCTACAAATTCAAAGCGGGACTCAACAAATACAAACCCGTTGACAGCAATAACCTGACAGCCGATTTGAATTCGTTTGACAATGATGCCCTCAAGTATGAGTTGTATGAAAATGCCGTGACCGTAGCCAAGAATGAAGAAAACATTCTCCCGATTAAAGACCTTAGCCAAAAGATAGCCTATGTTAAATTAGGAGATGATTCCAACAGTGCATTCGTTACCACTTTAAAAAAATACACCGAAGTTACCGAAGTGGCAGATGCCAATGTAGACTCACTGGCACTTAAGCTAAAAGACTTTGATATCGTAATTATCGGCTACCACAAATCAGATAAAACCTGGTGGAAAGCTCCCGAACTTACCTATGGCGAGTTGTTGATTATCGACAAACTGGCCTCCGAAAAGAAAGTGATTCTGGATTGTTTTGCCAAACCGTATGCCATTTCCAACTGTCTGACCTTCGACAAAATGAAAGCCGTGGTGGTGTCTTATCAAAACAATGAGGTGGCTCAGGAAGTGTCAGCCGAATTGCTCTTTGGGGCAATTGAAGCCAAAGGAAAACTCCCGGTTTCGATTAACGGTACTTTCAAAGTAGGTGACGGAGAATCTACGGAAAAACTCAACCGCTTAGGTTTTGCAGCTCCCGAAAATGTGGGCATGAGCTCTGAAAAACTAAAACAAATCGAAGTCTATGCTAAAAAAGCCATCGACAACATGATGGCACCGGGCATGCAGATTTTGGTAGCCCGTAAAGGTAAAGTGATTTACCAAAAATCATTCGGAAACCAAACCTACGGAGGCAACGATAAAGTCAAGAATTCCGATTTGTACGATGTGGCTTCGTTAACCAAAATGGTAGCGACCCTGCCCAATGTGATGCAGGTATACGACAAGAAAAAAGTAAACCTGGAAACGACTTTAGGCGAAATGCTGCCTCAGTTCAAAGGATCCAACAAACAACAAATCACCTTCAAAGAACTCTTGTCGCATTATGGCAGAATGCAGGCTTGGATTCCGTTTTACAAAGCCACTTTGGATTCCGCAGGAATGCCGATGGACAAATACTATAAAAAAGTATACACCCAAGGCTTTACCAAAAGAGTCTCTGACAGTCTCTTCCTTCGCGATGATTACCATGATACCATCATGAAAAAAATCATCAACAGCCCGTTGATTGATAAAAAAGAATACCGCTACAGCGATTTTACCTTTATCATCCTCAAACAATACTTAGAAAAAGTTACCGGCAAACACTTAGACGAGTTGGCCTATGATAATTTCTACAAAAGTCTGGGAATGAACTATACCGGTTACAATCCGTTGAAAAGGTTTGATAAAGCGGTCATTGTCCCTACCGAGATTGATACCTATTTCCGTCACACTACTGTGCAGGGCTATGTCCATGATATGGAAGCCGCCATGGAAGACGGAGTAGGAGGACACGCCGGGATCTTCTCCAATGCGATGGATATTGCCAAAATAATGCAGCTCTACCTCCAAAAAGGCAACTACGGAGGACAGCAATATTTCTCTGAAGCCACCTTTACCGATTTCAATACCTGCTGGTATTGTACCGAAGGCAACCGTCGTGGCCTTGGCTTTGACAAACCCCAATTGGGCAAAGAAGGGCCTACCTGCGGCTGTGTTTCCATGTCCAGTTTCGGGCATACCGGTTTCACCGGAACCATGGCGTGGGCAGACCCAACTACAGATATAGTGTATGTGTTTTTATCCAACCGTACCTATCCGGATTCCAATTTGCCCAACAAGCTCTCTAAAGAAAACATACGCGAAGACATCCAAAAAGTCATTCAGGAAGCAATCATCCAAAAGTAAGCATCGCTTTTACACCTCAATTCCCATGGATATTCAGGCAGTGACTCAAAGCAAGTCCTAAACCGACATGAGTAACGCCTAAACTAACATGAGCAACGGCTAAACTCGCATGAGTAACGGCTAAACTGGTATGAGTAACGGCTAAACTTGTTTGAGTAATGACTAAACTAACATGAGTAATGCCTAAACTTGCATGAGTAACGCCTAAACTTGCATGAGTAATGCCTAAACTGATATGAGTAACGCCTAAACTTACATGAGTAACCGCTAAACAAGCATGAGTTACCCCTGAAAGAACCTCCCGTTCCTAAGGAGCTCCTACCATATTTAACGAATAATTATAAAATCACTTACTTAATTTCCGTAAATTCGTTGCACTAAAACCATACTATGAAAATAGCCATTGTTTGCTATCCTACTTTTGGCGATTTGAGAATAAGAGGAGGAAGCCCGGTGGGCTTCAGGTACGCGAGCTTCAGCTCGCTTTTTAATAATAACAAAAAATAATATGAAAATAGCCATTGTTTGCTATCCTACTTTTGGAGGGAGCGGTGTTGTTGCTACTGAGTTAGGACTGGAACTGGCCCACCGCGGCCACGAAATTCATTTCATTACCTATCGTCAGCCCGTGCGCTTGGCCTTGCTCAACTCGAATGTGCACTATCATGAAGTAAACGTTCCCGAATATCCCTTGTTTCATTATCAACCCTACGAATTGGCACTGTCCAGTAAGTTAGTTGATACCGTTAAGCTCTATAAAATTGATTTGTTGCACGTGCACTACGCCATTCCTCATGCCTATGCAGGGTATATGGCCAAGCAAATGCTCAAAGACGAAGGGATTTACATTCCTATGGTCACCACCCTTCACGGTACCGATATTACCTTGGTAGGAAACCATCCGTTTTACAAACCGGCCGTAAATTTCAGCATCAATAAGTCCGATATCGTCACTTCAGTGTCACAAAGCCTCAAAGAGGATACCTATAATCTGTTCAATATCAAAAAGGAAATCCATGTCATTCCCAATTTTATTGAGTTAGATAAAATCCGAAACGAAAAACTCATTTCTTGCCAGCGCTCTGTGATGGCTAAAAAGGAAGAACGCATCGTGACCCACATCAGTAACTTCCGTAAAGTCAAACGCATCCCCGATATTATCAAGATATTCTATAAAATCCAACAAAATATCCCGGCCAAACTCATGATGGTAGGCGATGGCCCCGAAAAGGAAAAAGCAGAACAATTGTGCTACGAGCTTGGCATTCAGGATAAAGTCATCTTCTTCGGAAACAGTAACGAAATTGACCAAATTCTCTCGTATTCTGATTTGTTCCTGCTCCCGTCCGAAACAGAGAGCTTTGGTTTGGCTGCATTGGAAGCCATGGCGTGGAGTGTACCGGTCATCTCCAGTAATTCAGGCGGTCTCCCCGAAGTAAACTTTGACGGTGTCTCCGGTTACCTGAGCAATGTAGGCGATGTAGACAGTATGGCGGCCAATGCACTGAAAATCCTTTCGGATGATGCCACACTCGCCGAGTTCAGAACCCGCGCGTTGAGCGTAGCAAAGCAGTTTGATATCAAAAATATTCTGCCGCTTTACGAAGAGTTGTATCTTCAGGCCATTAACGAATCCAAAGAAATTCAGAAACTGTCATGACAAAAAAAGCAATAGCCCTGCTGGGACTGGTACTGTTTTTATATGCCTGTTCTACAAATAAAAACGCTGCCAACAAACCGTTGTACGAAGTATTAATCGTAAATAACGATGGGGGAGCCAACATCAAATTCTATGAAGTCCTGACCGAACCCAAAGAAATCATGATGTTGTTGGGCGATGAAACCCTGAAAAAGAAAATAAAAAAAGACGATACCACCAAGAGCAGCTTTGTCATCCTCAATGCCGGTCCTACCAAAGAAAGTTACAACCGCATTAAGATAGAAAAGGTAATCGAAACCGCTACTGAAATTGAAGTGTACATCAAAGACACTCAAAAGAATACCCCGATAGATCTCTCAGACGAAAACACCTTGTTTCCCTATACTATTTTAAAAATTAATTCCAAAAAACCAATCGTCTTCAAATAAAAAAATCCCGTCTTACTAAGACGGGATTTTCATTTATAAGGGTCATCAGATTAAAATCGGTAACGAATCCCTAAGGCAATATCCGGACCGAAATTATCTTCTCTGAATTGATTATCTCCACTGTTGTTTAAGTAGAACTCAGGTCTGAAGTCTAACGATAATTGTATTGGTGCTTCGGCAAAATTATATTCAATCCCTATATCACCCGCAGCCAAGATGATAGAACCGTTTTCACTCACACCGGCATAATCATATCTCCAGCTCCCGATACCGGCACCAACACCCGCATACCAATTAAAGCCTTTGTCAATGTCCCATACCCATTGGTATAAACCTACCAACTTCATGGCATCCACATGCTTGCTGTTACGCCAACCTAAATCAAATTCTAATCGGTTGTTTTTAGACAAACCGCGTTGGTAAGAGATCTCGCCTCCAAAACCATCGTTGTCTCCTAAACGCAATCCTAATGCATTCTTCGAAATGTCTTGTGCTTGTGTTGCCGCTGCTACTCCCAGTAACATAAAGGCACTTAGAATTAATTTTTTCATTGTTCTTGTTTTTAATTTTTGTTTTTAAATGTTTTAAAATTGAATTTGTAGTAACAATTTTATAAAAACAAAGTTAGGCCATTAACCCAATACTGATTTATATAATTTTTGTTAAAGTTTACAAAGTTTCAATTTTGCCCCAAAAAATAAGTGTGTTTCAAATTTCGGTAAATAATTTCAAAAAACTATATTTGTTTAAAACAAAAATTATGGCCGGAAACAGCTACGGAACACTTTTTAAACTCACTACTTTCGGGGAGTCACACGGCGAAGCTTTGGGAGGTATTATTGATGGCTGTCCTCCCGGGATACTTTTAGATACTTTGGCAATTCAAAAAGAAATGCAACGTCGCAAACCGGGCCAGTCCGCTATTGTAACCCAGCGCAAAGAAGAGGATGAAGTGCAATTCCTTTCCGGAATCTTTGAGGGTAAAACTACCGGTACCCCAATCGGCTTCATCATCCCCAATACCAATCAGAAATCAGACGATTACTCCCATATCAAGGATTCTTACCGTCCCAGTCATGCCGATTATGTATATGAAAAAAAGTATGGCATTCGTGATTATCGGGGAGGTGGCCGAAGCTCTGCCCGTGAAACGGCCTGCAGGGTAGTAGCCGGAGCAATTGCCAAACAGATCTTATCCGATATTAAAATCAATGCATTTGTTTCCTCGGTGGGAGAGATATTTATAGATAAACCTTACCAGGCTTTAGATTTTTCATTGACCGAAACCAATGCAGTACGTTGCCCGGATGTTGCTACTGCCGAAAAAATGGAAGACTATATTAAAGAAATCCGCAAGCAGGGTGATACAGTTGGGGGTACAGTAACTTGTGTCCTCCAAAATGTCCCTATAGGTTTAGGCGAACCCGTTTTTGATAAATTGCATGCCGAATTAGGGAAAGCCATGCTGTCTATCAATGCCGTGAAAGGGTTTGAATTGGGAAGTGGTTTTTGCGGGGCCAAGATGAAAGGCAGTGAACACAATGACTTATTCAATGAAGATGGTACCACTAAAACCAATCTGTCGGGAGGAATTCAAGGTGGAATTTCCAATGGAATGGATATTTATTTCAGGGTAGCTTTCAAACCCGTGGCTACTTTAATTCAAAAACAAGAAGTACTGACCAATCAAAACACCTTAATAGAGCAACAGGGTAAAGGGCGTCATGACCCTTGTGTGGTGCCAAGAGCGGTCCCTATAGTGGAAGCCATGGCAGCCATAGTGCTGGCCGATTTTTATTTACTAAACAAAACCTATCAAAAATAAATGAGTACAACTCCAGAAGTTCAACAGAAATCTTTTTTTTCCAACCTTACCGTTCAGATTTTAATTGCCATGATTACCGGAGCGTTGTTGGGTATTTTGATACACAACAACTATATTCCGGATGAAGCAAAAAGTTTCAGTGACAAAATTAAAATGCTGGCAACTGTTTTTATCCGGTTAGTGCAAATGATTATATCGCCATTGGTATTTACAACCTTAGTGGTAGGAATTGCAAAACTGGGCGATATCAAAGCGGTTGGACGAATAGGAGGGAAAGCTTTGGGTTGGTTTTTCTCAGCTTCTTTCGTGTCCTTATTAATAGGACTGTTTTGGGTGAATACATTACAGCCGGGAGTAGGATTAAAACTGGGAAATGTTGACATGACCGCAGCAACCGAAGTCACAACAAAAACCGAAGGATTCTCAGCACAAAACTTTGTTGAACATATCATTCCCAAAAGTATCGTGGAAGCCATGGCTTCTAATGAAATACTACAGATTGTCATTTTTTCTATATTCTTCGGATTAGCTGCTGCGTCTATAGGAGCTAATGCCAAACCGGTGGTCAATGCTTTGGACAAAACCTCTCACATTATTCTTAAAATGGTAAATTATGTGATGAAGTTTGCTCCTATTGGGGTTTTTGGTGCTATAGCGGGAGTATTTGCAATTAAAGATGTAAACGATTTATTAGTAACCTATGCCAAATTCTTCAGCTCTTTTCTGGTGGGAATAAGTACACTTTGGTTGTTTTTGTTTTTGATAGGATATGTCTTCCTCAAAAATCACTTGTTTATTTTACTCAAAAGAATAGTCAGTCCATTGGTAATTGCTTTTGGAACGACCAGTAGCGAAGCTGTTTTTCCCAAACTTACGGAGGAGTTAGAGCGATTTGGTATCAAAGACAAGATAGTGTCATTTATGTTACCATTGGGATATTCTTTCAATTTAGACGGGAGCATGATGTATATGACTTTTGCCAGTATTTTTATTGCTCAGGTCTATGGGGTGTATCTGGATACCGGCACACAAATGACCATGTTGTTGGTGCTGATGTTAACCAGCAAAGGAATAGCCGGCGTGCCCAGAGCTAGTTTAGTAGTAGTGGCAGCTACTTGCGGGATGTTTAAGATACCGGTGGAAGGTATTGCCTTGATACTGCCTATTGACCATTTTTGTGATATGTTCAGAAGCGCTACCAATGTTTTAGGGAACGCTTTAGCAACGTCTGTGGTGGGCAAATGGGAAAAAGATAGTTAAAATTGCATGTTATTTAAAATACTTTTTTAAATTTGTTCGATAAAAACTTTAATTAACGAAAATTTATGAAAAAACTTTTACTTTCATGTTTATTATTTGCTGTAGGCAGTGGTGCCTTTGCACAAGGTAGTTGTGCTACAGCAGTTAATATTACTGCAAATGGAACTTTTACTGCTGGTACTGTAAATGGTACTTATTCAAATCCTTGTTTGGGTGGTACTACTACTTCTACTGGAGCAGCAATCAAAGCCAGATGGTGGAAATATACCCCAACTGCTAATGGAGAAATTACAGTTACTTCTGATTTAGCGGCTAACCCTATTGCAACAACTGACACAAGGTTGTCAATTTTAAAAGCAGGTACAACTACTGCTTGTACTGGTATGACTTGTGTGGATTACAATGATGATGTTGATGCAACACCAGGTGTTGACAACTACAGATCTACTGTTACTGTTCCTGTTGCTGCAGGTACTACTTATTTTATTGAGTGGGATAATTACTGGGCATCTACCTCATTTACATTCCAATTTACGTTTACAGCAGCTTCATGTATCAGACCGGGTGCTTTAGATTTTTATCGTCCGGATAGTTACACAACTACAAGTGCCAGTTTGTATTGGAATAATGCAATTGGTTCACCGGCTTCATACGATATCGATTGGAGTACAAACTTTACAGATGCTGAAGGAACAGGAACGATTGTAAATGTACCTGCCGGTACAACAACTTACACTCAAGGTGATATCTCAGGTTTACCGGAGTCTTTAAACTTCAGATATTTTGTTAGATCTAACTGTGGAGCTACGCAAAGTGCTTGGCAAGGTCCTTATTATGGGTACTTAGCTGTAACGCTTCCGTATTCTAATGATTTCGAAAATGCAGATAATAACTATACAGATGGTTTTATCGGTTTCTCCAGAACTTCTACAGACGATACTGCTACACCTCCAATTTACGGTGATGGTGATACAGGTAACTTTTTGTATACTTTTAACAGTACAACTGCTGACTCAGACAAATGGGGTTATTCAAGAGCAATATCTTTAGCTGCCGGTGAAGTAGTGACTATTAATTTCAAAACCAGATTATGGGCTCCGGATCCGGATGCAGTTTCTGAAATGACATTGGATGTGACTGTTGGTGATGCGCAATCAACTACAGCTCAAACTACAGTTTTAAATTCAATCGCTACTAGTGATGATACAGCTTATACTGATCAGACAGCTGAATTTACAGCTCCTGCTGATGGAGTTTATTATTTTGGTTTCCATAATAATTCAGTAGCGGGTGCTACTCAAACCTACATGTTTATAGATACTTTAGATATTTCTTCTGTATTATCTACTAACAGCTTTATCTCATCTAAATTAAGAGTATATCCTAACCCATCTTCAAACCTTGTAAATATTTCTAATGATGTTAATGCTACTATTAACTCAGTTGAAATGACAGATTTGAACGGAAGAGTTGTTAAATCTCTTAATGTAAATGCTACTAATGGTCAAGTTTCTATTGCTGATTTAGCAACTGGAATCTACATGATGAAAATCAAAACAGACCAAGGAACAGCAGTTAAGAAAATTGTTAAAGAATAATTTATAAGATTCTTTAAAATAGAAAAACGACTAAGGAAACTTAGTCGTTTTTTTTGTTCTTACTATTCATCATTAAAAGAATCGTACTCACAAGGGCTATAATTACCAATGCAAAAACACCAATCATAATGAAAGCCCCATTCCCCCATGAATAGGCAGCAATGTTTAAAAAAGTCATAGTGAAAATATTAAAGTTTACTCAAAGCTACTTTGATTAAACCACATTTTGTATGATAATTGTCATGCGAGAAATTTCGTTGCCGAGTCAGGCGCCGGAATCATGCAAGACTCTTTTTTCCCATACCAGTTATAACGGTTTTTGGCAACATAATCATAAAGCCAATTGGAAATAAATTTTGGGAGCAACAATAGGATTCTTAGTATTTTAAAGTAATAATGCAATTCACTTAGTATTCGGATTACAGCTTCTGTTTTTAAATAATAGGCTTTTGCGGGTTCATAGAGAACCAAGGAATCAATATTCAGTTCAGAAATACCGATATGAGTTGTTATTTTATGGCCCAAGTCGGATTGTAACGGAACAAACCTGAAAATATCTTTTTTGTCGCGCTTGATAATCAATTGCACAGATGTATTGCACAGATTGCAGACTCCGTCAAACAGTATTATTTTTTTGTCTTTAGGAATGTCTTCAATTTCCATTTTGTTTATTTTGCCTGAACAAATTCCAACTCTTCCAGATTTACTTTTGAAGTGAAAACACCATAGTTAACAATCGCTTTGTTTTTCTCGATTTTGTCTATGGTTCCAACGGATTTTCCTTCTATCATTCGGACACGGTCACCAATTTTCAAAATTACTTTCGGTTTTTCTGCTTCGGCTTTTTGTGCTTTTATTTTCTTTTCTTTTTTTACTTTTCTTATTTCCTCTACTTTGACCTTGACCTCTTCAATCACTTTCTTTTGAATGATTTTCTTTTCTTTTTTCTCTTTAACCGTTGCTTTTTTACGTTTCGAATTTTCAATTTCAACCATTTTCAGGAATTCTCCAATTAAAGCTTTCTTGTCTTTATTGTTAAAATATTTTTCAGAAAGATCGTCCATTTTTTGTCCGATATAAATTAAACGCTGATTGGCATCATACAACTCCTGATAGCGTTCCAGCTTCTCCTGAATTTTAGAATTGATGGTTTCCATCTTTTTACTTTCTTCTCGTGCCTTGCTTTCCTCTTCTTTGAGATTTAAGGATGTTTTCTCCAGTTTGGAGCGCTCTTTTTGTAATGTGGCAATGGTTTTGTCAAAACGTACTTTACCGCCTTCTATTTTCTTCTTGGCACGATTAATCAAGCCATAGGGAATTCCGTTTTTCTGTGCTACTTCAAACGTAAAAGAACTTCCCGCTTGACCTAATACCAATTTGTACATGGGCTCTAATGATTTTTCATCAAAGAGCATGTTTGCATTTGAAGCAAACGGTAGTTCATTGGCTAAAATTTTTAAATTGGAATAATGAGTTGTGATAATCCCAAAAGCTTCCCGATGATAAAATTCTTCTAAAAATGTTTCAGCCAAAGCTCCACCCAGTTCAGGGTCTGAACCTGTTCCGAACTCATCAATCAGAAAGAGTGTTTTGGCATTGCATTTTTTCAAGAAATAATTCATGTTCTTCAAACGGTAGCTATAGGTGCTCAAATGATTTTCAATCGATTGGTTGTCGCCAATGTCAGTTAGGATGCGGTCAAATAAAAACGTTTCGCTTCTTTCATGAACCGGAATTAAAATACCGCACTGTAACATGAGTTGTAACAGTCCGACCGTTTTTAGTGAAATGGTTTTACCACCGGCATTGGGTCCCGAAATCACTATAATTCTACTTTGATTGTGTAGTTCGATTGTTTGCGGAAAGGTTTTTTCTTTTTTCTCCAAATTGCTTAGAAACAAAATAGGATGGAAGGCTTCCCTGAAATACAGTCGTTTTTCTTCAGTAATATTCGGTAAAACAGCATTGATTTTATAGGCATATTTGGCTTTAGCTGCTATAACATCCACATCGCTTAAGAATTCCTGATATTGCATTAAAAGCTCAAAATAAGGACGTATGATATTTGATAATCTTTTGAGTATCTTGGTGATTTCCTCTCGCTCTTCATATTCCAAATTGCTAAGTTCTCTCGAGTAACGCAAGGTAGCTTCGGGCTCAATATAGGCAATGCTTCCTGTTTTGGAACTGCCCAAAATGGAACCTTTTACTTTTCTGCGGTACATGGCTAATACAGCTAAAACCCTTCGGTTATCTACAATACTCTCTTTGATTTCATCTAAATAGCCAAGCGAGTTATACTGACTCAACGCTTGCCCGAAACTTTGATTGACTTTCCCTCGAACCAAGTTCATCTCACGCCGAATATCTGCTAACTCGGGTGATGCATTGTCTTTGATTTCACCATACTTGTCAACAATTTCATCAATTTTTTGGATGATGAATTTAGTGTATTCAACTTGTGATGCTCTTTCATTTAAAGTGGGATAATAGTCTTGAAATTTTTTAAGAAACAACAACAATACATTTACTGTTTCAGAAAGCGTGGCTATTTTCCGGAAACTTCCCACCTCCAGAAAACTGTCTTCTATTGCCAGAAACTTCAAATCATTTGTCAGATTGTCAAATCCGTGATTGGGTAACGCATTATTATTAGTGAAAGAAGATAAATATTCAGAGGTCTGCAACAAGGCTTTCATCAAAGTTTCCTTGTCTTTAAATGGAACAATTTCTCCCGCTTTTTGTTTTCCGATTTCAGTGGTACATCGCTCTGAAATGGTTTGTAAAACGGTCTTAAATTCTAAATCCTGTAGGGTTTTATCAGTAATCGAAATCATTAAATCATTGTCTTTGCCTCAAAGTTACAAAGGATAGAATCCATATTGCAACAGAAAACAGTATTTTTGATAAAATTTTATGTTATGCTTATTAAAATACATCCTTCTTGGTATGACAAGCTTTCTGCTGAATTTGAAAAGCCTTATTTTGAACGATTGACCACCTTTGTAAAAAACGAATATGCCACCCGAAAATGTTATCCAAAAGGGAGTCAGATTTTTTCAGCATTTGATCATTGTCCGTTTGAAAAGCTAAAGGTGGTGATTATCGGACAAGATCCATATCACGGTTTCGGACAAGCCAACGGATTGTGTTTTTCGGTAAATGACGGGATTCCTTTTCCGCCTTCTTTAATCAATATTTTTAAAGAAATTGAAACCGATTTGAATAAACCTTTTCCAAAAACCGGAAATTTAGAACGCTGGGCAGATCAAGGCGTTTTATTGCTCAATGCTACTTTAACTGTCAGAGAAAGTGAAGCCGGCAGTCATCAAAATCAAGGATGGGAAACTTTTACAGATGCAGTCATCGAAAAAATATCAAATGAGAAACAAAACGTAGTCTTCTTGCTTTGGGGAGGATTTGCCAAAAAGAAAGGTGCTAAAATCGACCGCAATAACCACCATATTTTAGAAACCGGTCATCCTTCTCCGTTGAGTGCCAATAGGGGATTGTGGTTTGGGAATCGCCACTTTAGTAAAACGAATACTTATCTTAAAAGCATTGGTAAAGAAGAGATTAGTTGGTAACCAAAATCCATTGCAAGTACAATGGATTTTTGTTTTTTTGGTCAAAGGTGATTTTTTAATTCACAACAAAATTATAATATCCGCCGTTGTCAAGTCCCGTCATGGCTGAATTGATGTTTAGGACTAATCGGGTGTTAGGGCTTTCGGAGCGTAGTTCAACACTGTTGACAGAGTCACTGTTGTAACCAAAACTCATTCGGTAGGTTCCGGCATTCAACAAAGGGAATCCCACTCGGTATTCATAGGTTTCATTTGTGGTATTGTATTCACAAACACCAAAAATGTAAACACCATCGTTTTGTGCATTGCCTTTTTCAATATGCAATTGATTGTCGTTTACATGAACCACTTCCCAATTCAGTGCATCAATTTGCTTTTCAATTACATAAGAAAAGGTAAATTCAGTTGCGCCCGTGGTTTGAAAAACATCTAAAGGGTTGGTTTGTCCCACCTCAGTAATCAAACGCGGAATATTAACAGTAACATACAAATCTTCATTAACAGTATAATTTGAAGAATGAGGGTCAATTGTAACCAAGGCACTTGTGTCAACAAATACGTTGTTGTAAAATCCGTCATCATTGGTATCGCAACCGAATATGAATAACGATATTGCTATTAGCGTGATATATTGTAGTTTTTTCATAGTCTAATTATTAAAATCGGTACCCTAAATTAATTCCCACTCTCGAAATCACATCCGGGCTTTTGTCTTTATTGGTCAGGTTTGAACCAAATCCAACGATGAATTCCAAAGCAATACAATCTTTAAAATACATTTTGTAACCTAATGCTCCACCTAAAGCAAAATCAGTATACTTTGATTTTAAAGTGGTGTAGTATCCTACACCGTTTCCATCTTGTAAACGAATGATTTCTTTAGAGTCACCTCCGTTGTAGGATCCGAAAATTTCAGCAAAATAATAGCGAGCTTTACTTTTGGACAAAGCATATCTGACATAGGGATTGAATTCGAATTTAGGGACATTGTTACGATACCCGTTGTCAAAATCGTCATTTAGTTTTTGGCTGTTGGAAAAATTTACGTTGAAACCGGCGGAAAAATCGTTGCCTAAAAATCGTTCATAACTCAAACTGGCCTTTGCCGAAACGATAGCAGAAAGAACATCTACCCGAAATTCATTTTTTTTACCGGCAATGATGCTGTTTTCCTGTGCCTGAGAGGCCAATGAAAAGAACAGTATGAGGCTAAATAATTTTTTCATCTAATGAGATTTTAATTTCAAACGAATATACTAAATAAAACTTTTACGAAAAGGAAATGCGGTTGAAGAAATTAATCCAAAGTCAAGGCACCAAGAATTTCCTCATGCATGAACGGACCACCGGGATAACGGGCTGTATAATCTAAGTTGAGCCAAATTTTGCCACGTTCGTCAATGTGATAATGGATGGTTTTACCTTTACTTTCTTCGGGGAAGAGTATTTTCTTTATCACATAATTCATCCGCTCCAAATCTTTTTTGGTCCCTATATAAATTTCCGGATAGATGTGTCCTTTCGTATGAATTAAACGAGGCGTAGCTCCGATGGACTTAATACAAGCGGCCATAAAAACGGAATGATCATCACAATCGCCCGAGAGATAACGCAATGATTCACTGGCTTTAGCAATATAATCATGCCCTTTAGGGTCACTTACATAATTCCATCGGCTGTTAATTTCTTTAAAAACGGCAAACGATTGCAGTATAGTCCAGTCTTCATCAAACCCTTTGATGTGTTTAAAGTGCTTATGGATGGCCATGATGGCAAAGTCTCTGATTTTCGGATTTTGATATTCAACTGCATCGATGATTTTTCCTTTATTCGGGAATGGCAATAATTTCGTAATGATAATATCTTGCGGATATGGATCATCATTCATGGTATACATCATTGAGCGATAATCTTCAAAAACGCTGGCAAATCCGTATTTGCCGGAGAGTGTGCCATAGGCCAGCATAATGAGATAGAGGATTACCGAAATTAGTGTTATCCTTCTCATGGCTCTCAAAATGAGTTGAATGGCAATGAGAATGATCACGAATAAAATAATACGATCGAGGTGAATGGGCCAGTCGAATGAAATAAAATTGTGATGTGCAATAATAAAAATGGGGATGGTAATCAGTATATTCAGCAAAAAAATGATAATCATGTCCCACGGACTTTTTATCCTGAACTTTTCTCTAAGTTGCTGATAAGTAAGATTCCCGATTTTTATCATGGTGCTGATAATAAAAGCTAAACGGCTTTCACTAGTTCAGCAAAAGTACCTTTTTTATCAATAATTTTGAGGTCAAACAATTGATTTTGAATTTTGTTTAACACTTTTTCTTCCAAGGGTTTTTGGGACCATTTTGTCAAGGATAGCCACTCCCGAATGTCTTCCTGTTTTTGGTAGTACTTGGAGGCTAAAGTCCGGTCGATACTTGGAATATCTTTAAACTCAGTTGTAGTACTGTTGATGATTTCCAATAATAACGCTAAACTTTGTCTGTTGTTCTCCAAAAACTCGTTACGCACAGCGATTACAAAACAAGGCCACGGAGTAGGGCAGTCCGCAATTCTCCGAAAAACTCCTTTATCAACTAATGGTTTAGTCATGAAGCGTTCCCACATAAAATAATCGGCTGTACCATTAGTCAAAGCGTCAACGGCCCCGTCAATAGTGTTTACAATTTCAAATTGTAGTTTTTCGGTATTCCAATTTTGATTTTGAGCATTCACATAGGCCATCAAATGGGAGCCGGAGCCATAACGGGATATGGCCGTTTTGGTGTGCTCTAAATCAGATAAAGAATTGTAAGCTGAACCGGCAGCTACGTGAATTCCCCATATCAACGGGCTTTCTACATAAACCTGCAGTATGGAACTGGGGTTGCCATTGACAATATCCTTTACGATTCCTTCGGTCAGAATTACCGCCAAATCTGTTTCGCCTTCTTTGAGCATTTGGCACATTTTTCCGGTTCCTTCCGGCACATCGGTCCACTGAACGTCGAGTCCTACTGATTCAAACTCTCCGTTTTCCATGCACAAATGCCAAGGGAGGTTAAAATGTTCCGGCACTCCGGCAATTTTTATAGTTTTCATGATGAATTATAAATTCGGATTGTTCATTTGCCACCACTGCCAATATGCGCCGTCTTGATCTAAATATTTTTCCATAAAAGTCATGCCCGATTTTTGCAGGATATGATTGGACGCTCCGTTTTCGCTATGTGTATAAGCATTCATTACTTCAATTTTCATTTGGTTAAAGCCATAATCAAGCCACATAGCTGTGGCTTCGGTTGCATAGCCTTTACCCCAAAATTTTTCGTCCAGACGATACCCGTAATCAAAGAAATTGGTGTTTCCGTTTTCTGTGTGATCGTGTACAAACTTAATTCCTGTCCAGCCAATGAATTCTCCGGTTTCTTTCAGAATGGTAGCAAAACGGCCTATATGGTTTCTTTCGTATTGGCTTTGCACGTATTCAATTACTTTTAGCGTTTCTTCAATTTCCAACGATGGTTTTTGCCAAAGGTATTTGTGCACATTGGGATTGCTGTCCATAGCAAACATGGCGTCTGCATCAGAAAGTTCCAATGGACGATAAAGAAGTCTTTTGGTTTCAAGTTGTATTTTCATGTGGTTGTTTTTTAGCCCCGATTGTAGTGAAAATCCTCGAAGAGATTGTAACGAAAAGCGGGAAATAGCTCCTGAAAATTATTCGGCTAATTTGTCTAAAGCGTAGGCAATCAAGGCGTCAACAGCTTTATAAGGATCTTCGCTGAAGGTTCCTGTAGCGCGGTTGGCAATGATGGCGTTTAGCGACAAACAGTTATGGCCCAATAGTTTTCCCAAACCATAAATGGCTCCTGTTTCCATTTCAAGATTGGTCATTTTAATGCCTTCAAATTCAAAAGCATCCATTTTGCTGTTTAATTCAGGGTCCTGAATGTCAAGTCGTAATACGCGGCCTTGCGGTCCGTAAAACCCTCCGGCGGTCCCGGTAAATCCTTTGAAGATTTTATCGCTCTCCAACCTTTTTTCTAATGTTTCTGAGCAGGAAATCACATAGGGTTTTCCTTTTCTCATATCCCAATTGGTTTGTGCAATAAAAGCATCCTCCATAGCGGTTTCGGTAATATCGTCAATCAGGTAGGAGCGAAGCATATTGTCTAAGCCTAAGCCGTATTTGCTCATTACCATACTGTCACAAGGGATATCGGCTTGTAAGGAGCCTGAAGTTCCTATGCGGACAATATTCAGAGATGTCAGGTTTTGTTTTGGTTTGCGTGTTTCTAAATCGATGTTCACCAATGCGTCTAATTCGTTCATGACAATGTCAATGTTATCCGGTCCGATACCGGTTGACATCACGGTCATTTTTTTGCCTTTGAAATATCCGGTTTGGGTTTTGAATTCGCGTTTTTGGGTTGAGAATTCAATGCTGTCAAAGAATTGCGTGATTTTTTCTACCCTGTTTTGGTCACCAACAAATATAATGTCGTGAGCAACATGTTCCGGTTTTAGGTTTAAGTGGTATACACTGCCGTCCGGATTTAAGATTAATTCTGAAGATTGTATCATTTGATATTATGCTTATGAGCTTGTATTTTTTTAATGAGAATTCTGTTTTGTTTTTTTATGTTTGAAATTAACCGCCAACCCGTTTGGTTTTGAACCCTTTATCCTGAAGCAATTTCATTATTTTGTCGCGATAATCCCCTTGTATGATGATAGCGCCTTCTTTGAAAGTTCCACCTACGCTGAGTTTTGTTTTGATTTCTTTGGCTAATATTTTAAAGTCTTCATCACTACCTTCATAGCCTTCAATGATGGTCGTGGCTTTGCCTTTTCTTTTTTCATATTTACAAATCATGGGTTCTTTTTGGATAAAAAGTTCATGGTTTACTTCCTCTTTTTCTTCCGGCTCGTTTGATGATTGATGCTCCGGAAAAAGTTTTTTTAGTTGTTCCTGTAAGTCCATTGTAATTGTTGAAAAATCAAAAAAGACATCAAGTGTAAAACTCAATGTCTTTATTAAAATTATTGAATTAACCTTTACTTTTTAAGTCCCAGTTCTACCAGTCTTTCATCAAGATATTCTCCTGCAGTAATGTCTTCAAATCCTTTCGGATGATCAGCATCGATACATTTTTCTAAACAGTTCAATGGCATATCGCTTACGGGATGCATAAAGAAAGGAATAGAAAAACGGGAAGTTCCCCATAATTCTCTTGGCGGATTCACCACTTGGTGAATAGTAGATTTCAATTTATTATTGGTATGGCGCGATAACATATCTCCAACATTTATCATCAACTCATCCGGTTGTGCCATAGCATCAATCCAGTCTCCATTGTGGTTTTGTACTTGCAGTCCTTTACCTTGCGCTCCCATCAACAATGTAATCAAGTTGATGTCTCCGTGAGCTGCCGCACGAACTGCGCCATCTTTAGGTTCATCAGTGATAGGAGGGTAGTGAATGGGTCTTAAGATACTGTTACCGTCTTTGATATAATTATCAAAATAAAATTCATCTAAACCGATGTAAAGCGCTAACGCTCTTAATACATAAACTCCGGTTTTCTCCAGCATGCGGTAGGCTTCTTTACCCACTTCGTTGAAGTGTGGTAATTCTGTTACAGTTACATTATCCGGATATTCATGAGCGTATTTTGAACCTTCACTCACATACTGTCCGAAATGCCAAAACTCCTTCAAGTCACCAGCAGAGCGGCCTTTGGCATGTTCTTTTCCGAAGGATACATAACCGCGCTGTCCACCGATTCCGGGAATTTCATACTTGGCTTTGGTTTCCAATGGGAGGTTGAAAAAGTTGCGTACCTCTTGGTACAAGTCTTCAACCAACTTGTCATCTAAAAAATGACCTTTTAGTGCCACGAAGCCGATGTCTTCGTAAGCTTTTCCGATTTCATTTACAAATTTTTGTTTACGTGCCGGATCATCCGACAGGAAATCACGTAAGTCAACACTTGGAATTTGTTGCATACTACTAAAACTTTTTGTTAATAACTTAAGTTGGAAAAACGCCAACCATAACTACAAATGTAGCGATTTTTTATTTAGATTTTTTCAAAGTTATTAACAAAGCTTCGGTTTTCTTTTTGGATTTTAAGTTCTTTTTTCATCGCATTCACTCGGAGTGCTTTTGATTTAAATTCAATATCCAGAGCATTGTCTTGCGTGGAGTATGCGTTCTACGGTTTTTATTCCTTTATCCTTTTCCAATACTCTTTGTGCATGCTCCAACACTCTGTCTGTATGCTTCAACACTCTGTCTGTATGCTTCAACACTCAGTCGTCATGTTCCAACACTCAGTCGTTATGCTTCAACACTCAGTCGTCATGTTCCAACACTCCACCGTCATGGTTCAACACTCTGCCGTCATGGTTCAACACTCAGTCGTCATGCTCTAACACTCCATCGTCATGGTTCAACACTCCGTCAGGATGCTCCAACACGCTCCCAGGTTGCGTATTCTCTTTTTGTAAGTTCTTTATTGAGCGATGGTTTCTACGAAATAACATAAAATGTTTGGTGAAAACCGGCATTTCAAGATTCAGCTAAGGTTTTATGGTGAATTATACATTGCAAACGACGTGTAGCCTTTTGAATTGCAGTGCTTTGTTTTTGTCGGAGCGTGTGTTTTTCGGATTTGCAGGATTTCCGGTTTCGTGATAGTTGCAAGAATAATGCATTTAGGGCGTTAAAAAAAATAGAAATTCATAAGATTTTAGTATTTTTGAGATTACTATTAACCCCCAAAACTCATTCCTATGAAAAAAATTTACTTTACTTTTTTATTGTTCACCGGTTTTATGATGGCACAGCCGGGTAATCTCTGTACCGACCCTATTGTAATTACAACATTGCCTTACAGCACGACCGATAATACGGGCAATTACGGAGATAATTATGACCCGCCAACAGCCACCCCAATTTCATGTGGGGCAGGAACCTCGGGTAATTATTATCTTGGAGGGAATGATGTTATTTATTCGTATACTCCCTCAGCCAATGGCACCGTTACGATACAGATGCCTTCTTCACCGGGATGGACAGGTCTTTTTGTTTTTACCAGTTGTTCGGACATTGGTTCCCCTCCTTATGCTTGTAATTGCAGTTCCTCAGCCGGAACCCGAAGCATTAATAATATGGCTGTAACTGCAGGACAAACCTATTATATTGTAATTTCATCATGGCCAAGTCCGCAGACGATTGCCTATACGTTGAATATTACAGACACTACTTTGTCAAATAATGAGGTAAGTAGCCCGAAAAATGTGACCCTTTATCCTAATCCGGTAAAAAATATTCTTTATCTTGACTATCCGGAAATTGACATTATTAATGCAAACATTATTAATGTTAACGGACAGTGTTTGAATGTTAAACTCAATGAAAATCAAATTAATGTTGAGAATCTGTCTGCCGGTTTTTATATACTGGACCTGACCACATCTGAAGGAGTACACTACCATAAAAACTTTATTAAGCACTAGGTGTTTTTCAGCGCTAAAGAATTCCAACCCATATTGAATTTTTCATTATGGGTTTTTTTATTGTCGGTGAGAATCACTTTTAACGAAAAACTGTAAGTTCTTTGTCTGAAGACTAAACACTTTTTAGTACTTTTGGGCGACTTTTTAATACAGCAAACTAACATGAATTTCGATAGAAAAGAATTGTCTAATACCCAATTATTAGATTTATATAAAAGACTGCTTAAGCCCAGGCTCATAGAAGAAAAAATGCTAATCCTGTTGCGTCAGGGGAAAGTTTCCAAATGGTTTTCAGGGATTGGTCAGGAAGCCATCTCTGTAGGTATCACGGCTGCTTTAGATAAGGATGAGTACATTTTGCCGATGCACCGAAATTTGGGAGTATTTACAGGAAGAGATATTCCGCTGCATCGTTTGTTTTCACAATGGCAAGGAAAGAAAACCGGATTTACTAAAGGACGTGACCGTTCGTTTCATTTTGGTACTCAAGAGTTCAAAATTATAGGAATGATTTCGCATCTGGGACCTCAAATGGGTGTTGCAGATGGAATTGCTTTGGCGAATAAGCTGAAAAAGAACGGTAAAGTTACTGCGGTTTTTACCGGTGAAGGAGCTACCAGTGAAGGGGATTTTCACGAAGCACTGAATATTGCTTCGGTTTGGGATTTGCCTGTTTTGTTTGTTATTGAAAATAACGGATATGGTTTGTCTACCCCGACCAATGAACAATATCGATGTGAAAATCTGGCTGACAGAGGTGTTGGATACGGTATGGAGAGTCACATTATAGACGGGAACAACATTTTGGAAGTTTATACCAAAATTGCGGAACTCAAAGCTTCGATGATTGATCATCCGAGACCAATACTTTTGGAGTTCAAAACTTTCCGAATGCGCGGGCATGAAGAGGCGAGCGGAACAAAATATGTACCTCAGGAATTGATGGACATGTGGGCGATTAAGGATCCGATTTCAAATTATAAAGAATATCTTCTGAGTATTAGTGTGCTTTCAGAGGAAGAAGATGAAAAACTCAAAGCGGTCATCAAGGCAGAAATTGATGAGCATTGGGCGATTACTCAAGCGGAACCAGAAGTGGTGGCTGATTTGCAGGAAGAGTTGAATGACATGTACAAACCTTACGATTTTGAGGCTGTTAGTCCGGGAGATTCGGTAGAAAATATTCGTGTGGTGGATGCCATTTCTAACGCATTGCGTCAGTCTATGGAGCGTCATGACAACCTTGTTATTATGGGTCAGGACATTGCAGAATATGGAGGGGCTTTTAAGATTACCGATGGTTTTGTATCGCAATTCGGCAAAGAAAGAGTACGCAATACACCAATTTGCGAAAGTGCTGTAGTTTCAGCAGGGATGGGGTTGTCTATTAACGGGCACAAGGCAGTGGTTGAAATGCAGTTTGCTGATTTTGTATCGACAGGTTTTAACCCTATTGTAAATTTATTAGCCAAATCACATTACAGATGGTTGGAAAATGCCGATGTGGTCGTGCGTATGCCTTGCGGTGGCGGAACACAAGCTGGGCCGTTTCATTCGCAAACTAACGAAGCCTGGTTTACTAAAACTCCGGGATTGAAAGTGGTTTATCCGGCTTTTCCTTATGATGCGAAAGGGTTATTGAACACTGCTATTAATGATCCGAATCCGGTAATGTATTTTGAGCACAAACAATTGTACCGTTCGGTTTATCAAGATGTGCCATCAGATTATTATACCATTCCGTTTGGGAAAGCCTCTTTAGTTAAAGAAGGGAATCAGGTTACTGTTATTTCTTTTGGTGCGGGTGTTCATTGGGCCTTAGAGACATTGTCTAAACATGAAGGCATCAGTGCTGATGTAATTGATTTAAGAAGTTTGCAACCACTGGATACCGAAACTATTTTTGCGTCTGTCAAAAAAACCAATAAGGTAATTATTCTTCAGGAAGATTCTTTGTTTGGCGGTATTGCCAGTGATATTTCAGCCATGATTATGGAGCATTGTTTTGAGTATCTTGATGCTCCGGTGAGAAGGGTAGGTAGTCTTGAAACGGCTATACCGTTTGTGAAAGCATTGGAAGATCAGTATTTGCCTAAAGAACGTTTTGAACAAACATTGTTGGAGCTTTTAGAATATTAAAGTTATCCAGTTTTAAATTATCAGAGGCACGCTATGACGTGCCTTTTTTCGTTTGCAAAACAATAAAAAAAACCACTTATACAAGTGGTTTTAAATTAATTAACTTTATTAAAAACTTCAACGATTATTTAATCCTATCGCCTTTTTCATTTCTGATTATTTAGCGGTTGGCTACGGCTTTAGTCAGCGGAGTTTTTGTTTTTACGGGTTTGTCCAATTTTACCCCATTACTCCAATATTCTTTCCCGAAAATCGAACCGTCTTTATTTTTTATAATGAAGGTTCCGTCTTTTTTGTCTTTGCGAAACTCTCCTTGCACATATACTTTTGTATTGTCATAATACTCAATATAAGGTCCCTCTTTAATATTATTTTTATAGTTTATAACGTAATTTACATTACCATTTTCAAAATAATACGTTCTTTTTCCGTCCAACTGAGTGTCATACAAATCAGTACTGTACGAAATCAGATGATTTTTGTTAGTCGATTTAAAATAATAGACATGGATGTACTTGTCTTTAATGATGTATGGCCTGATTTTATACAAATCTGCCTTTTCTTTTGTAGTCACTTTATAATCGCAATCATACCAAATCGTATCAACCGAAGCGGTATATTTTGTTTTGCCGATAATTAAAGTGGAAAAGAAAAAAAGAATTAGGGTAGCTACTTTTTTCATATTGCAGGTTATTTGAGACTGATTGGTATTACGAAGCTACTAAATTTTATTAACAATTGCATTGAAAATGTTAATAAACTGTGTTTTAATGTAGTAATTATACTAACAACGACATGTTTTTACAGCAAAAATAATATTTTTCTTACTATTATTTTTTAGGATTTAGAAAAAAATAAACAACCTGAATTATAGATTAATTATTGAAATTTAGATTTAATTGTGAATTTTTCCTTTGAATCTATAGATTCATGACCAATTCAGTAAATTTGTCTTTGGTCACCGGTTTGATTATAAAATCAGAAACAGCGCTGATGCTTTTGGCTCTGGTAATGTCATAAGGCGATATAGAGGAAGAGCAAATGTAGATGACTATTTTCTGTGCAACAGGAGAGTTCATATTGACAAATTCGTCCAGAAATTGCCAACCGTCCATAATCGGCATTGACAAATCGAGAAAAATAATTTCAGGAAGCAGGTATGCTGAATTTAAATTGGCTTTCAGATATTCCAGGGCATCCAAACCATTATTAAAGACTTTCACTTCTTTAACCCGATTGGTTTTCTCAATAATTTTTTTAGTGATGTACACAAAGGTTTCGTCGTCATCTACCAGGGCTAAAATTTCTATGGTTTTCATATGATTTGGTTGTTAAGTTTAATATAAAAAGTAGTTCCTACATTCGGACTGCTTTCCACCCATATTCTGCCTCCCATAGCTTCTACTTGTGTTTTGGTCATAAAGAGTCCGAAACCACGGGCATCCGGATGTTTGTGAAAGACTTTACGGATTTTGAAAATATTGTCTTTATGAAGGTTTAAATCAATGCCTAAACCATTATCCTGAATAGACAATAAGATGCCTCCTTCGTCCCGCCGGGATGTTATTTTTAGTGCTAAATCCCTGTCCGGGGATTTGTATTTCAGTGCATTGCTTACCATGTTGGTGAATATGCTGTCAGCATAACGTTGGGGATAAAACAAGGAGGGTGCCTCCTCAAAATTGACTTCTAATTGCGTATTGTATGCATGAATTTGAGTATCAAATCCAATTAAAACCCTATCCAATGTCTCTTGTAAATTCACTTCACTGGACTCTATAGCCAAATCTTGTCTCACCTGAAGCGATTCTACCAATTCATCTAAAATACCATTAAGATGATTGACAACCGGTTTAATTTTACTTAATACTTCGGCTTTTTCCTCTTCGTCATCGCTGCTTTCGGTATAGTCTAACAGCATTGAAATATTGACCAAAGGTGCTCTTAAGTTGTGGGAAACAATATTGCAAAAATCAACCAATTGTTTGTTTTGATGCTCTGCATTGATGAGCATTTTGGCTATTTTTTCTTCCCCTTTTTTGCGCTCGGTAATATCAGAGCGTATGGCTACATATTGATAAGGTTTTCCTTGTTCGTTCAGAAAAGGAACTATGGTGGTATCTACCCAATACGGGGTTCCGTCTTTTGCTTTGTTTTTTAATTCTCCCTTCCATACTTTTCCGTTGGCTATGGTTTTCCATAGTTCTTGGATATATTCTTTGGAATGATAATTGGAGTTAATGATACGGTGATCCTGGCCTAGTAGTTCTTCCCTGCTGTATTTGGATATTTTACAAAAGTTATCGTTTACATGTGTAATAATTCCTTTTTGATTGGTTATAGCTACTATTGAAGATTCATCTAGGGCATATTTATAATCGGAGATCTCTTTGATTTTTTTTAAAAGTTCTTCTTCTCCTTTTTTACGTTCGGTAATATCTGAACGAATGGCAACATACTGATAGGGTTTACCTTGTTCGTTTAAAAAAGGGACTATAGTGGTATCTACCCAATAGGGTGTTCCGTCTTTCGCTCTGTTTTTTAATTCTCCTTTCCATACGCGACCGTTGGCTATGGTGGTCCAAAGTTCTTTGATAAACGGTTTGGGATGATGACCTGAATTAATAATTCGGTGATCACTTCCTAATAATTCCTCTCTACTGTATTTTGAAATTTTACAAAAGTTATCATTAACATGTGTAATGATTCCCTTTTGATTTGTAATGGCAATTATACAGGATTCATCGAGCGCATATTTGTAGTCGGATATTTCCTTTATCCGCTTTAATAATTCTTCCTCTTCTTTTTCTTTTGAAATCATACCAATCAGGTTAAAGTCTTCTGATTAAAAACGATTAATTAATATTTTGCGAGGGGGTAGCGCAGCGGTATTTATTCCAAAAATAAGAAAATATTATCAAAACTAATTATTAAAAATGTTAAAAAACAGATGTGATTCAATAAGTTAAGCAACTAAGAATTTACTATAAAAGTGTTTAAACAAAAAACCATCTGCTTTGGCAGATGGTTTTTCAAACAATTAACTAAACTAAAATTTAGAAACAATAACTATTTTCCGCTACGAGTTTAGTGGTAATAGTTTCCCGTAATCCTACTATATTAGGCATATTTGTATATTTTGTAAATCGTCGTAGTCCCATGAGCATCATGCGTTGTTCATCGCCATCGGCAAAAGAAATAATACTTTCTTTTCCTTTCAGGGTCACCACGTCAACGGCTTTGTAAAGGTATAATTTAGCCATGGCAATTTGCTCTTTGACGTTTTCGTCTCCTTGTTTTTTGGCCATTTTCTCGGTTCTCAGCAGGGTGCTCTCAGCGATATAAATTTCAATCAGCATATCCGCAGCAGCAGTTAAGAGTTGTTGATGCGCATCTAAATCCATACCGTATTTTTGAACTGCAGCACCGGCCACCATTAGAAATGCTTTTTTTAGTTTGGCTACCATTTCTTTTTCTTCTGAAAATAATTCTGAATAATCAGGAGTGTCAAATGACGGAATGCCCATCAGTTCTTCCTGAACTTTCATAGCCGGACCTAATAAGTCGACATGACCCTTCATGGCTTTTTTGATAAGCATTCCTACAGAGAGCATGCGGTTGATTTCGTTAGTGCCTTCGTAAATACGAGCAATGCGTGCATCACGCCAAGCACTTTCCATTGGGGTGTCTTCAGAAAAGCCCATACCGCCATAAATCTGAATTCCTTCATCGGCACAATTTTGTACATCTTCCGATACAGCTACTTTCAAAATAGAGCATTCTATAGCAAATTCTTCCACTCCTTTTAATTCCGCTTCCTGGTGTGTTGCTCCTTCCGCTTCCCGCAACTTAATACGGGTTTCAATATCTTTGGCGGCACGGTAAGTGGCACTTTCTCCGGCATAAGCAGAGGTGGCCATTTCGGCCAATTTGTAACGGATAGCGCCAAAACTGGATATAGGAGTGTTGAACTGAATTCGTTCATTGGCATAATGCACCGCATTGGTTGTTACCCGACGCTGTGCGTCCAAACAGGCTGCTGCTAACTTGATGCGTCCCACGTTCAGAGCATTCATGGCAATTTTAAAACCTTCGCCTCTTCCGGCCAACATGTTTTCTACAGGAACTTTAGTTTCGTTAAAGAAGACCTGACGGGTAGAGGATGCTCTGATGCCCAGCTTATGCTCTTCTTCATTCATCGTAATTCCATTATTTGGGTCGTTTTCTACAATAAAACCAGTGATGTTTTTATCGTCTTCAATACGGGCAAATACGATAAACAAAGAACAAAACCCGGCATTGGAAATCCACATTTTGCCTCCGGTAATGCTATAGTATTTACCATCTGCTGAAAGTACTGCTTTGGTTTTTCCGGAGTTGGCATCAGAACCTGCTCCCGGTTCAGTTAAACAATAGGCTCCAAACCATTCACCGGAAGCCAATTTGGGAACATACTTCTGTTTCTGCTCTTCCGTACCATATAAGGTTATCGGCATAGTTCCAATTCCGGTATGAGCACCAAAAGCTGTTGAGAACGAGCCGGTAGCTCCTGATATATAATCACAAACCAGACAGGTATCTACGAAACCCATTCCCATACCACCGTAAGCTTCAGGGACAGCTACGCTCAGGAAGCCCATTTCGCCTGCCTTTTTCATAACCTCTTCAGTAAAAGCATAATCTTTGCTTTCAAAACGAATTTTGTTAGGCCAAATT
This sequence comes from Flavobacterium sp. XGLA_31, assembly GCF_051547105.1. Classification (NCBI taxonomy): domain Bacteria; kingdom Pseudomonadati; phylum Bacteroidota; class Flavobacteriia; order Flavobacteriales; family Flavobacteriaceae; genus Flavobacterium; species Flavobacterium sp. XGLA_31. The sequence continues at coordinate 108,681 of NZ_JBPTTM010000008.1, forward strand.
TCTTTATCGACGAATTCCTTCACGCTGTCGCGCATCATGATTTGTTCTTCGCTGAAGTCCTCAGGGGTGAAGATATCTTCGCATTTGGTTTCTTTAACCAGAAATTGTCCTCCTCTTGTAATTTCCATTGCTTTTATTTTTATAGTTGGTTGATTATAGTAATTCGTAAACTCCTGCGGCTCCTTGACCGGTTCCCACACACATGGAAACTATGCCGTATTTATCGCCTCGTCTTTTCATTTCGTCAAATAACTGAACGGAAAGTTTTGCTCCGGTACAGCCCAGCGGATGTCCGAGCGCAATGGCCCCTCCGTTGACGTTTACAATATCGGGGTTAAGCCCCAGTTCGCGTATCACTGCCAAAGATTGGGAAGCGAAAGCTTCATTTAATTCAATAAGATTAATATCGTTTAGCTTTAAACCGGCTTGATTCAGCGCTTTGGGAATCGCTTTTACCGGACCTATCCCCATAATGCGGGGTTCTACACCGGCTGCGGCATAACTCACCATACGAGCAATAGGTGTAAGATTGAGTTCTTTTACCATGGTTTCACTCATGACTAGAACAAAGGCAGCGCCGTCACTCATTTGCGAAGAGTTTCCTGCTGTCACACTGCCGTCAGCAGCGAATACCGGTTTCAGTTTGTTTAGAACTTCTTTGTTTGTGTCTGCTCTTGGGCCTTCGTCTTTGGCGACCGTATAGGTTTTGGTTTCTTTTTTACCCTTTTCGTTAACAAAGGTTTGTTCTATAGTAATGGGTACGATTTGCTTATCAAACTTCCCTTCGGTTTGCGCTTTGATGGCTTTTAAATGCGAGTTTAATGCAAATTCATCCTGATCTTCCCGATTTACATTGAATTGCTTGGCCACAGCTTCAGCTGTTAGTCCCATGCCCCAGTAATAATCTTCGTGTCCTTCTTTGGCTACGGTATAATCCGGAGTAGGCTTGTAACCGCCCATCGGAATGAAGCTCATGCTTTCGGCACCACCTGCAATGATGCAGTCGGCCATCCCGTTTTGTATTTTAGCCGTAGCCATGGCTATGGTTTCCAATCCGGAAGCGCAATATCGGTTCACGGTAACACCCGGAACATCAGTTACTTTTAATCCCATTAAGGAAATCAATCGGGCCACATTTAGTCCTTGTTCCGCTTCGGGCATTGCATTCCCAACCATAACGTCATCAATGCGGGTTTTATCAAAATCGGGCAATTCATTCATCATGAATTGAATGGTTTCAGCGGCCAGTTCGTCGGGTCTTTTAAATCGGTATACACCTTTCGGAGCTTTCCCTACAGCGGTTCGGTAGGCTTTTACAATATATGCAGTTTTCATAGTTTAGTTTCTTAATGGTTTACCTTTAGTAAGCATAAACTGGATTCTTTCTAATGTTTTTCTTTCGGTACACAAACTCAGAAAAGCTTCCCGTTCCAAGTCTAGTAAATATTGTTCGCTCACTAATGTTGGTTCAGACAAATCACCACCAGCCATTACATAGGCTAATTTGTTGGCAATTTTTTTGTCATGTTCTGAAATATAGTGACCGGCTTCCATTTGGTTGGTACCTACAAGGAACATTCCGAGTGCTTGCTTACCCAGCACTTTGACATCTGTTCTTCGGATGGGTTGTGTGTAACCCGCTTCGGCCATTAGTAAAGCGTGTTTTTTGGCTTCGGCTATCTGACGGTCTTTATTGACTATAACGATGTCTTTGCCTTTTTGCAGTACACCGGTGTCAAAAGCTTCATAAGCTGAAGTGGATACTTTGGCCATGGCCACAGTTAAGAAATATTCTTGTAGCACGTTCAATTCCACATCGTTTTTACGGAAGAGGTCGGATGCGCGAAGAGCCATTTCTTTAGAGCCGCCACCTCCGGGTATCACACCAACACCAAATTCCACTAAACCAATGTAGCTCTCGGCTGCAGCAACCACTTTATCGGCATGCATGGTCATCTCGCAACCTCCGCCTAAAGTCATGCCATGAGGCGCTACAATTACGGGAATAGCCGAATAGCGCACCCGCATCATCGTGTCCTGAAACATTTTGATTGCCATATTCAATTCGTCGTATTCCTGTTCAACCGCCATCATGAAAATCATTCCGATATTGGCACCGACAGAAAAATTGGCACCTTGATTTCCTATGACTAATCCGTTATATTCTTTTTCGGCTAAGTCAATGGCTTTATTGATTCCGGCTAAAACGTCACCGCCAATGGTGTTCATTTTGGACTGAAATTCTAAGTTTAAAATACCGTCTCCTAAGTCATGAATTACTGTTCCGCTATTGCTCCATACTTTTTTACTTTCACGTATGTTGTTAAGAATGATGAAGCTGTCTTGTCCCGGTACTTTGGTTTGTGTCTTGGTTTGAATGTTGTAATAGTATGAAGCGCCTTCTTTCACGGTGTAGAAGCTGGTGCTGCCGGAGGCAAACATTTCTTTAACCCAGGCTGCAGGTTGAAGTCCTTCGGCTTCCATCAGTTCGATTCCTTTCGCAACACCTATGGCATCCCATATTTCAAACGGACCATTTTCCCAGCCGAATCCCGCCTTCATCGCATCATCTATTTTATAAAATTCATTAGTGATTTCAGGGACTCTGTTGGAACAGTAAGCAAACATAGCTGAAAAGTTCTTTCTGTAGAAGTCACCTGCCTTGTCTTTGCCTTTGACCAATATTCTGAATCGGTCAATAGGTTTATCAATGGTTTTTGTCAGTTCCAGAGTAGCAAAAGCCGCTTTTTTGGCCGGACGGTATTCCATAGTGTTTAAGTCTAAAGACAAAATGTCTTTGTCTACTTTTTTGTAGAATCCCTGGCCGGTTTTGCTGCCCAGCCATTTATTTTCCATCATTTTGGAGATAAAATCCGGGAGCTTGAATAGGTCGTGGGCTTCGTCATTAGGGCAGCCTTCATACAAACCGTTGGCTACATGAACTAAAGTGTCCAGCCCCACTACGTCTACAGTGCGGAAGGTAGCTGATTTAGGACGGCCAATGACAGGGCCAGTCAGTTTATCGACTTCCTCAATGGTTAATCCCATTTCTTTTACCAAATGAAAGAGACTCTGAATTCCGAAAATCCCGATGCGGTTCCCAATAAAGGCAGGAGTATCTTTAGCTACTACTGATGTTTTTCCCAGGTATTGTGAGCCGTAATTTGTTAAAAAATCTAATACTTCGGTTGCCGTTTGAGGGCCCGGAATGATTTCAAACAGTTTCAGATATCGGGCAGGGTTGAAGAAATGGGTTCCGCAAAAATGCTTTTGGAAATCTTCACTTCTCCCTTCGCTCATGAACTGTATCGGAATCCCCGAAGTATTAGAGGTAACCAAGGTGCCTGGTTTACGGTAGGTGTCTATTTGTTCAAACACCAGTTTTTTGATGTCCAAACGCTCTACGACTACTTCAACGATCCAGTCGCAAAGAGCTATTTTGTTCATATCATCCGTGGTGTTTCCTGTGGTGATGCGGGAAGCAAACTTCTGACTGTAAATAGGTGAGGGGTTAGACTTCAGCGCATTCGCTAAATGGTCGTTCACGATACGATTTCGAACTGCTTTACTCTCCAGCGTCAGTCCTTTTTTTTCTTCGGCTTCCGTCAGGGTATTTGGTGCTATGTCGAGTAATAATACCTCTACACCAATATTGGCAAAATGGCAGGCAATTCCGGAACCCATGATTCCCGAACCGACAACGGCCACTTTTTTAATAATTCGTTTCATTTATATTATTTTAAATTATAAATCTTGAATTCTATGTTGGGAATGAATTTCTTAAAAGTTCTTTTAAAAAATCTTCTTCTCACTGATTAACTCATTAATTATTTCGGTCACTTCAATAAAGTGCTGCATTTTTTCTTCGGATACATTTTTACGTACGGCTTCGTTGAATTTGAGTACCGTATTTTTAGACAGTTCTCTCTTTTCTTTTCCCAAATCGGTTAGGTAGATTAACACACCGCGTCCGTCTTCGGGGTTTTTCTTTCTGATGATGAGTCCTTTTTCTTCTAATGTTTTCAGGGTGCGGGTAAGGCTGGTGGCTTCCATGCCCATCCGGGCACTTACTTTGGTGGAAGGCGTGCCTTCTTCTTTGTCGATGCTTAATAAGGCAAACCCAATGGCCATTGAGCCTTCAAACTTAGACCCCTCCTCGTTATACATACGGGCAACCGCTTGCCAGGTTGCGCGTAGGATGTAATCAATGGTTTTATCTTTCATACCTAAACTTTATGAAAACCAAAGATACAAAATAAATATTATGCACGCATACTAATTATGTTAAATTTTCGGTGGTTTACCTGATTAAAAGAAAATAACAGGGTGTGAACAGAGATTAAAGGGGTACCGGAATGCAGTTGTGCCTCCTACAGGGGCTTCAACATCTTGCGGAGGTGCTGTGAAGGTCAGTTGGGGCGGGAGAACTATCAGTGCAGGTGCAAAAACTATCAGTGCAGGTGCAAAAACTATCAGTGTAGGTGCGAAAACTATCAGTGCAGGTGCGAAAACTATCAGGCAAGGTGGGAGAACTATCAGTGCAGGTATAAAAACTATCAAGCGAGGTGGGAAAACTATCAGTGTAGGTGCGAAAACTATCAGTGCAGGTGCGAAAACTATCAGTGCAGGTGGGAAAACTATCAGTGCAGGTGGGAAAACTATCGGTTATGGTGGGAGAACTATCAATTTTTATTTGTTTTTAAGAGCAGTTCTTTGTTAGCGGTATTGCGTCATTCCATAATTAATGGAAATTGAATTTTAACTGATGTTATAACTCCGTTTTCCATTTTCAATTTTTTGCGTGAACTTATTGCTTTCCCAGGAATGTAGATTCCGGACATTTGAACATTTTTTCCGTCATACTTTTTGACTGTAGTTAAAGTACTCTGCTCGATTAAAAACATAAAAGCAACAGATTTTTTGAGGTTGTTTTTTTTTAAGTCTTCTTCTGAAAAAAAAATTCTGCTCATTTGTTTCTCAAATTTTACATAACCATACACAACAATATGCTTTTTTTCATATTTGTTAGATTGCTCAATTAATTCTTCTAATGAGATTTCAATTGGTTTCTCGATTTTTGTTTCTGTATTTTGTGCGCTACAATGAATAGTACCAAAAAAGAACAAAGCTATAATAGAAATAATTTGTTTCATTCGTGAGATGTTTTCGAGTATTACCGCTTATTAATAAATACACACAAGTTTAGGCAACATTTTTTAGTTGTACAATTTAATTTGGGGTTTGTTTATGGGAGGGGATAAAAAGACAATCAATCCGACGATTACTTTTGGAAACCAGGTAATTATCGGATTGATTGGGTGTACTATTGTTTTGAGGCAAACAGCACTTTTTTTGATTTTGAAATAGAAAAGAGACTGTACCGTGACCGGTAAACTAACCCTAAGTGGACATCATCAAGGGCTTGTTTTGATTCTTGAGGACAATACATTTTGCCGGTGAAGATGTCTTACCAAATCGATTCGGACAATCTCTTTTCAACATTCAAGAACAAAAATTATTATGGTTACGACTGGTGTTAAAAGGCGATGACGCCTAAATCAGTTGAGGTTCCTGCGGTTACTGTTACGTTGGTCTGAATGACCGGTAATAAAGGCAGCTCAGGGGTAATGGTTACCGTATAAACTCCGGGAGGTACTCCTGTAATTTTAAAGTCACCGTTGGCATCTACATTTGAAGTAAATTCAATGTTGGAAACCGAAACAGCACTGACCATGGCTAAAGTTCCTACAGGGGTGATGCTACCTTCAATATTTCCCGAGGTGGCTGTGACAACCGTTCTCAATACCGGTTTTAAGATGAAGTTTCCGTTGCCGGTGGCTACGATAGAGGAATTGGCGTCAAAATCAATCAGCACAGTGTTTTCGATATCAGCATCCAATGTTTGGTTGACCAATAGTTTCAAGCCGGACTGTTGTGCGCTTGGGGTGCTGAGCGGATAAGAAACGCCATCTAAAACCACACTGTTGTTGGTTCCTAATATCAATCGGATTTGGCTTACGGTAGCGCTATTTAGTGTGCTGGTGGCAATCAGGGTGTCGGCTCCATTGGTAAAATCCAACAAATTGTAAACTCCGGCATTGGTGTTTAAGGTAACGGATTGACCGTTCGATCCAATAACTTCAACACTTTGAATATCTACATTTACCTCACTGTAAGGTCCGGGAGCGTCAGTCATACGTACTTTGTAAGTATAGCTATCAGAAGAGGAGCTATCACTGCTGCACGAATACAGCGTAATTGCGAATGCCGAAACGGCTGCGAACATTAAGACTATCTTTTTCATTTTAAAAGTATTTTAGTTATTATTTATTTGTATTACAAAGTTCACTAAACTGTCCTGTTGTTTTATTACATAATTTTTGAATTATGTTTCAAGATTGACAGGTTACAAAAGTAAAATCAACAATAAGATGATGATGATAATGGCGCCTACTGAAAGGTAAACACCACCTCCCATGGTTCTTAATTCTCCTTTGATGGCTTTTACTTCTTTGCGAAGAGCCTTTTTCTCTGCCCGAGGCATGTCTGATTTATCCATAGCCTTGATTTCGTCTAAACGATGCAGTAATTGTTCGGCTCTTGCTTTTTCTGCTGCAGTAGTGGTAACTGTCGGTTCCGTTGGGTTGGCATTTGTGGCGGTATTAGCAGACGCAGGTAAAGCCAAGATGAGGAATCCTGATAAAAAAATCATTTTTAAATACGCTGTCGTTTTCATAATGTTCTTGTATTGAGTGAATAGATTGAGAAATTAGCTATTACAAAGTTGGTTTTGTTTGCCGTAAAATATGTTATATAATACCATTATATAATTTCAAAATTCACACCTATTTATTGTTAAGCATAAAAAAAAGCGCCCGAGAAATTAATCCCGGACGCTTTACACTATGAAAAAGGAATTGGTTAGGCTTTCATTTTTCCGTTTACTACGGCTACGGTCGCACCCACAATAGCAGCCATTGCCAAACTGATTGCAGCGCCCATTGCGGTCATTTTATAATCAAGGGAGTCGTACATATGGTAAAAGCAATCAAACCATACGCTTGTCAACAAACCAACACCGGCAGCGACTTTGATTCCGTGAACGCATTTAGTGATGCCTTCGCCTTGGGAAAAGATATAGGAAATCAAGAAGCCGAAAATCATGCAACCGGCAAAAATCAGCATCATATTTTCTTTTCCTGCGTTGGGAGCTGTGGGGTCATTTAATAGTATGCCGTAAATGAGCCAACCTAAAAGGTAATTGACGATTCCTCCCACGATTCCGCCTACAATAAAGTTTTTTACATTCATAATTTATGTTTTTATTGGTTAGTGCAATAAAAATATTAAAATAATGAGGATGTAATAGTTTGTTAACGTTTTAATTGTTAACTATTTAAAAAGAAGGATTGTTAATAATTATCCATAGATTTTTTGGTACAAATTCCGGTACTTTTCCATCACGGCTTTTCTTTTGAGTTTCATGGTAGGAGTGAGGTGGCCTCCGTCTACGGACCAAACATCAGGAGTCAGTTCGATGCGCTTGATTTGTTCCCAATGTCCGAATTTTTTATTGATTTCATTGACTTCTTGTAAAATACGATCCTGTACTTTAGGGTCGGCACTGATTTCAGCATCGCTGGTTCCAAGGGTAATATGGTGCAAATTGGCCCATTCCCTCACAAATGCAAAATTAGGTTGAATGAAAGCTGCCGGCATTTTTTCACCGTCTCCTATGACCATAATTTGTTCAATAAAGCGCGATTGTTTCATGGCATTTTCCAACAGTTGAGGGGCAATGTATTTGCCGCCAGAGGTTTTGAACATTTCCTTTTTGCGGTCGGTGATTTTCAGAAAACCTTCATCGTCAATTTCGCCTATATCTCCTGTGTGAAAGTAGCCGTCAACAATGGCTTCCTGAGTCAGTTTTTCGTCTTTGTAATAGCCCAGCATTACATTGGGGCCTTTGCAGAGTATTTCGCCATCAGCGGCTATTTTAACTTCTACGTTGTCTATAATTTTACCAACGGTGCCTATCTTAAAGCCCCGGTTACGCAGGTCGTTTACGGCTATGACCGGAGAGGTTTCGGTTAGCCCGTAGCCTTCCATGATGTAAATTTCGGCAGCAGCAAAGATGCGCAACAATCGCGGCTGAAGTGCCGCACTACCGTTGACAATCAAATCAAGTCGGCCTCCCAAACCTTCTTTCCATTTGCTGAAAATAAGTTTACGGGCTATTTGAAGTTGTAGTTCGTACCACCAACCGTTGGCCCAGTAAGGTTCGTAGCGCTCTCCTACCTGTACGGCCCAAAAGAAGAGTTTGCGTTTGAGTCCGGTTAATGCGGAGCCTTTGGCAATGATGCGTTCGTATACTTTCTCTGTCAAACGCGGCACTCCTGTCATCACCGTTGGGCTTACCTCTCTGACGTTGTCGCCTATTTTCTCAATTGACTCTCCAAAATAAACGGAACAGCTGTAGAACTGGTATATATAGGTCACCATGCGTTCATAGATGTGACAGATAGGTAAAAAGCTCAAAGCGATGCTTTTTCCTTCGTCAAAGGGAATGCGATTGGCGCTGTCGAGTACATTAGATACAATATTGTGGTGTGACAGCATGACGCCTTTGGGTCTTCCGGTGGTGCCCGAGGTATAAATGATGGTGGCCAAATCACTACCGCTCACGGCACTTTTTCGGGCTTCCACTTCGGGTTGATTGCTGTCGTCCTGTCCCAGTTCGAGCAAGGTTTTCCAGGAAAGACACTGGCTTATTTCGTTGAAAGAGTAAACTTCTTTGAGGTATGGTGTTTTTGAACGGATGAGGTTTACTTTGCGCAGTACTTCTTCATCCGATACAAAACAATATTGGGCTTCACTATGATTGAGGATGTATTCGTAATCGTCTTCTGAAATAGTAGGGTAAATGGGAACATTTTGAGCCCCTAGCTGTAATATCCCAATATCCATAACATGCCATTCGGTTCTGTTGTTGCTGGAGATAACGGCTATTTTGTCATTTTTCTGTACGCCCAAACGTAACAAAGCTCGTGATATGGTATTGGCCATATCAATATATTTTTGTGTACTGGTTTTTACCCAGACACCATTCTGCTTAGTGACTAAACAAGCTTCGAGATTGTTTTTAGAAAGTTGGTGGTATGGAAAGTCAAAAAGTCGGGTGATAGGAGCCATGGGTCGTAATAATTTGATGCAAATTAAATAATATTGGGGTCATTCACAATATTAAAATAAAATATAAAAAGATATTGGCTAAATATGTAGTTTTGCAACGATAATTTTTGATGCTATCCATGAAGAAATTCCATCGGTTTAATGAATATAAAGTTTTGGTCATCAGAATTTTATTAGTCTATCTGTTTTATTTTATTGCCAGGCTTTTATTTTTTGTTTACAATCAGAATCTCATCAAAGTAGATGGCGTTTATGATTTTCTCCGGTTGTGTTACCACGGACTTGTATTTGACACCACAACCATACTCTACATCAACAGTTTATTTATTCTACTCTCCATCGTTCCGGCGGTACACAATACCCAGAAGAAGTTTCAGAAATTTCAGTTTTGGCTTTATTTTATAACCAATTTGTTGGCGTATGCCACCAATTTTATCGACTTTATATATTACCGTTATTCTTTTAATCGCAGTACACGAGCCTCTTTGGATACTTTGCAGAACGAGAGTAATAAATCGCTGTTGTTTCTGAATTTTCTTCAAAACTACTGGCATGTGTTTTTGCTGTTTTTTGTACTGAGTTACTGTTGGATTTACCTATACAAGAAAACGAAAATCAAAGCGGTGAACGAAACCAAAAACGTCAAATATTTTGCCATTTCCACCGTTTACTTTTTGCTGATTGTAACCCTGTGTATTGGTGGAATTCGTGGCGATTTCAAAAAAAGTACCCGTCCGATAAACATTTTGGATGCCAGCCGCTATGTAACCAATTCCTCTCAGGCTGACGTCGTGTTGAATACTCCTTTTGCTATCATCCGCACTTGGAATACCAATTCGTTTAAAAAAGAGAATTATATGCCTAAGGCGGAGGCCGACCGCTTGTTAATCCCGATTAAACACTATCAAAACAATCCGGCGACCAAGCCCAATATCGTAGTGTTTATTTTGGAAAGTTTTGGTCGCGAGTATTGTGGTGCCTTTAATAAAGACGCCAAAATTCCGGGATATGAGGGTTATACTCCCTTTGTTGACTCGTTGGCCCAACACAGCTTAATTTTTACCAATGCGTATGCCAACGGTTGGAAGTCGATACACGGGGTTTCCTCAATCATAGCCGGAATTCCTTCGTTTAAAGATGCATTTACGTCATCACCTTACCCTAAACAAAAAATTGAATCATTGGTGTCTACGTTGAAGAGTGAAGGTTACGATACCTCTTTCTTTCATGGAGCTCCCAATGGTTCCATGGGATTTTTGGGCTTTGGTAATATTTTAGGTTATGATCATTACTATGGGAAGACCGAATACAACAACGATGCTGATTTTGACGGGGTTTGGGGGATTTGGGATGAACCGTTTTTTCAATATTTCAACAAAACCCTGACGGCCAAGAAACAGCCGTTTATGGCTACCTTGTTTTCGGTTTCTTCACATGAGCCTTATAAGGTGCCCGCTCAATATGAAGGCAAATTTCCCAAAGGCAAAGTCAACATCAACCAATGCATCGGTTATACCGATTTTGCATTGAAACGTTTTTTTAACGAAGCTAAAAAGCAGCCGTGGTATAAAAATACTATTTTTGTATTGGTAGCCGATCATGGCAATACGGTAGCCTATGATGAATACCTGAAAGAGTTCAATCGCAATACAGTGCCGATTTTGTTCTTTACTCCAAATGAAAAATATGTGGGCGTAAACACAGACTGGGCGCAGCAAATAGATATTTATCCAACATTATTGGATATGATTGGATATCCAAAGCCTTTCCGAAGTTGGGGTAGGAGTTTGATCAGTGACAAGCAAGTACCTCCTTTCGTGGTAAAGTATTCGCAAAATGTCTATCAGTTTATGGAGGGCAATTACATTTGCTGTTTTGACGGTAAAAATGTGGTTGGGTTTTATGCTAAAGACGATAAAGGGATGGAGCACAACCTAATCAAAAATAAAACGCCGGAGATGGAGGGCATTGCGTTAAGATGTAAGGCATTTGTACAGGATTACATGGAAAGAATAATTGATAAGAGATTGACAACGGTAAAATAGGAATATAAATAATGAGATAATAGATAATAGACGAATAGATAATAGACGAACTGTTTTTGGTCTATCATCTTTCATCTGTTTGTCTCTCATCTAAATAATAAAAAATATGAAAAAGAAAATTGGAATTGTTGTTTTGGTATTGGTGTTAATTGGCACCGGAAAATATGTGTATGACCGTCACATCAACCATAATTTTATGACCATTACCGAAGGCAAGGTATACAAATCGGGGGTGATACCGCCCGATGAGATTGCGGATTATGTGAAGAAATACCACATTAAATCGATAGTTGATTTGCGTTTCCCGGGAACCGGTGACACGGTCAACAATCCGGAGATTCCTGCTGAACTGACAGCCGAAAAGGAAGCTGTAGAAAAAATTCCGGGAGTAAACTATTTTAACAACGGTTGCGATCAGGTACCTGATCAGGCAGCAGTTGATTCCTTTTTAAAGATTATGGATAACAAAGCCAATTATCCGGTACTGATTCACTGTTACCACGGTATTGGTCGTTCTCAGTTGTTTGCGGCCTTGTACCGTATTGAATTTGAAGGATGGAGCAATGAAGACGCCCGAAACAAAGCCGCTTTTCCGGTGATGTTCAGTTCGTTTGATGACGGTACTCCTAAAGGAGAATATCTAAAAGCGTATAAAACCAGAAAGCAAAAAGCTGAAGAAAATAAGACCAAATAAAAAAGAGAGCCTTAGGCTCTCTTTTTTATTTATGTGTGTTTTACAGTTTGTGCATGTTTTGCGCTAAGGTCTCAATAAATTTAGAGATAGGTCCTTTAATCATCATGGCCATCATCGGATTGAATTCGCCTTCAAAGATCAATTGAACAGCAGTAGAAGCATCAGAAACCGCATCCAAATTTGCTGTTAAAGTGAAAGGCAATTTATCGCTCGCAGCAGCCAAGTTTACTTTAGAATGTGGCACACCTTCTTTCAATCTTAATTTGATTTCGGGCATTCCTTTTAGTCCAAAATTGAAAATATCATCACCCAATACTTCAAATTTGGCAATGTTCTCCGGCATGAGTTTTTCAAAGTTTTTGACCTCTGACAGCGCATTATAGAGGTATTCAGCTGATTTTTCTACGGTAACTTTCGGGCTTTCTAAATTCATAGTTTTATGTTTTTGAGATAATAGATAACAGACTAAGAGATGAGAGATAGAAAATTATTTATCTGTTGTCTATCCGTCTGTCATCTATTTGTCTGTCTTTTATACATTCCAAGTTGACGGGCTTTCGCGCCATTCCTGAAGGGTTTTTAATTCTTTTTCGGTGATGTAGTTTTTTGCTACAGCTAAATGCAAGAGGTTTTCGTAATTGCTCAGCGTTTTTAAATCCACATTGGCGTTTTTGAAGTTGGCTTCAGCCACATCAAAACCATAAGTGAAAATAGCGGCCATGCCTTTAACATGTGCTCCAGCTTCTTTCAAGGCTTCCACTGCGAGTAAACTACTGTTGCCCGTACTGATTAAATCTTCAACTACCACAACATTCTGTCCTTTTTGTAAAAAACCTTCTACTTGGTTTTGACGCCCGTGTTTTTTGGGTTCGGGACGCACATATACAAAAGGCAGTCCCATGTATTCGGCTACAAGTATTCCAATTCCTATGGCACCTGTGGCGACACCGGCAATCACATCGGGTTTGCCAAACTCTTTCTCAATATGCTTGGCAAATTCTTCCCGGACATAATTTCGTATCGCAGGAAAAGATAAGATTAAACGATTATCACAATAAATAGGAGAGTGCCAACCCGAGGCCCATGTAAAAGGATTTTTTGGATTCAATTTAATTGCATTTATTTGTAAAAGCAATTCGGCTGTTTTTTCGGCTGTGTCTTTATTAAAAATCATAGTACAAATGTATAAAGTTTTTGTCAACGATAAACCACTTTTTTTAACTAACGAAATCGCGAAAGAAACCGATTTTCAGTTGTTCTTGTTGGAAAGTATTGATATTGAACAACTCATCATCAAAATGTTTCAGAACAAAATTCAGAAAGCCTATTTGTACTATCCGGATGAAAAAGCGATACTGAAAAAACTCAAGGAAAAAATTCCTGTTTGCAAGGCCGGTGGCGGGTTGGTTTATAACAAGAAAGGCGAGGTGTTATTCATCTTCCGCAACGGAAAATGGGATTTGCCTAAGGGAGGCATCGAGAAAAACGAAGAGATTGAATATACTGCCTTGCGCGAAGTGGAGGAAGAAACCGGTGTCAATCGTCTGTTGATTACTCACAAACTCCAAAAAACATATCACATTTTTAAACGCGGCGGTAAATACAAACTAAAAATTACGCATTGGTTTGAAATGCAGTCGGGTTTTGAAGGCGAACTGGTACCTCAAACCAAAGAAGGTATCGAGAAAGCGGCTTGGCTCAATCCGGAACAGGTGAAGGAAGCCTTGAAAAATTCCTATGAAAACATCAAACTGCTGTTTGAAGAAGAAAAACTCCTTAAAAAGTAACCTTCTGTTTTTTGAGTTCAGCCCCCAGCCAAAGGGCTTCCTGCTGAAGCCATTCGACTTCGAGGCGTGCCATCTCTGCTTTGACCAGTAACGGGTTGGCATTGACACCGTCCAATTTTTTTACCAGTTTTGTTGCTGTTTCGCCGGCTTTTGCCTGTTTCTTTACATGGGCAGTCAATAGTTGGGCCTTGACGGCTTGTCCGCTTTTTTCTTTGGCCGCATCCCATTTCCGTGTGGCGAGAGCCAACTGGAATTGGTTTTCACTGAGTTTGGCTTCGAGTTGCTTTTTGACTTCCCGGCCAACATCTGCCGGTAAGTCCGGAGAGCCTTTTCGGGTGGCAGCCTGCAGTCCCAGTTCTATTTCGGCCAGCCGTACCATCGCAGCAGTAGGCAGGCTTCTTTTTCCGGATTCATACATAGACCATTGGCTCCGCTTGATGTGCAACAAATCAGCCATAGCGGATTGCGTGAGGCCCAATTCGTGACGGACGGTGATTTTTTTTCCCATGGGATGCTTTTTAGTTTGGTTCGTTCCTTTTTTTTGTGTCAATTTTGAAAAAAAATAATGAGTTAACACAAACAGGTGTCAATTACAAATTTAAAATATTTTTGACACAGACTTGTGTCAGTTTTAAATTTTAAAAGCATTTGACACAACAAGTTGTAAAAACAGGTAATGCAAGGGACGGTTTCCCTGAATCTTACCGGTATCGATACGAAAAATGAAGTAATTATTTTTCTTTTTTTACAATCACACTTTCGGGAACCAAAACGGTATAATCCCCACCGTTACGAATGACATCACGTACAATGCTCGAACTGATGTAAGATGTTTTGGAAGCGGTAAGTAAAAAAACGGTTTCTATTTGTGACAGTTTTCGGTTGGTGTGTGCAATCGCTTTTTCAAATTCGAAGTCGGCCGGATTGCGGAGTCCGCGTAATATAAAGTCAGCTTCCAGTTTTTTACACAAATCAATCGTCAGGCCTTCATAAGTAACCACCGATACTTTGGGTTCGTCTTTGAACGCGTCTTCGATGAATTTTTTGCGGTCTTCCAGGGTAAACATGTACTTTTTATCGGCGTTAATGCCGATAGCGACAATCACTTCATCAAAAAGTGAAACGCCTCTTTTGATGATGTCGTAATGTCCCAAGGTGATGGGATCAAAGGAACCGGGAAACACTGCTTTTCTTTTCATACGTTATTTGTTTAAGGCCAATTCCAAAGCATTGGTAAATAAATCGGTTAAGGAGATGCCTGCTTCTTTGGCTTGTTGCGGAATAAGGCTCTCTGTAGTTAAACCGGGTATGGTATTCATTTCCAACATATGTGGCTCGCCGTCAACTAGGATGAATTCACTACGCGAAAAGCCGGTCATTTTGAGTACTTCATAAGCTCTTTTGGCTACTGCCGATACCTTGGCAGTCATTTCAGGCGAAATGCGGGCCGGTGTAATCTCTTGTGATTTGCCTAAATACTTGGCTTCATAATCAAAGAAGTCATTTTCTGAAACAATTTCAGTAATCGGCAAAACGGTTATGGTTCCCTGATAGTTGATCACGCCAACAGATACTTCGGTGCCGTCCAGAAAACTTTCGATGATTAATTCGTTATCCTCTTTATAGGCATTGGCGATGGCATACAGCAGTTCATCTTTGGTCTTAACTTTCGAAATACCAAAACTGGAACCCGATTTGTTGGGTTTTACAAAACAAGGTAAGCCCACAGTCTTCAATATAGCATCTTGATCGATAGTGTCGCCAAGGTTTAAATAATAGGAAGTGGCAGTCTTAATGCCGTAAGGTTTCAATACCGATAATAAATCCCGTTTGTTGAAGGTTAAGGCAGCCTGATAATAATCACAGGAACTTTGCGGAATGCCCAGTAATTGGAAATACGCCTGCATCAAACCGTCTTCGCCGGGCGTACCGTGAATGGCATTGAAAACTACGTCAAAATTGATTTTGGTGCCATTGACAGTAACTGAAAAATCATTTTTATCAATGGGGAATTCAACATCATGGTCATCAACGTAAACCCATTTTTCTTGGAATATGTGGATGCGGTATCCGATAAATTTTGAAGCGTCTAAAAACTGGTATACAACATTACCGCTTTTAAGAGAGATTTGGTATTCACTGGAATAACCGCCCATGATGATGGCCACTTTTTTCATTAGTAGTTTGAGTTTGGTTGATGTTTTATGTGTAACAAAATTATCATTTTTTTTGAAACCAATAACCTTTATGTTTTTTATATCTTTGTGCAAATTAATTTTATTTATGAGCTTACGCCAATATCTAACCAGTCGGGTTTTTTTTGTTCAAATTTTGGCCGCTATGGCAATCGTTGCAGGGCTTTCCTATTTGTTTTTTCATTGGATTACCTACACCACTCACCACGGTGAAGAAATTACGGTACCCGATTTGAGTAAGCTTTCGGTGGAACAAGCCGAAGAGAAACTGGACGCTGTTGATTTGAATTACATTATTTTAGATACGGTAGATTACAGACCTGAATTCCCCAAACTCACTATAGTGGAACAGGAACCCAAAGCCGGTTCCAAAGTAAAAGAAGGCCGAAAAATATACATCAAAATCAATGCAGAGAAATTCACCATGGTGGCTTTACCTGATTTGGTAGAGAAAACGTACCGTCAGGCAGTGCCTACCCTGGAAGCGGTTGGATTGCAGGAAGGAACCATTACGTACAAGCCTTACTTGGGTAAAGATATGGTGCTTGAAATGCGATTGAACGGCAAAAAACTAAAAGCAGGTGACAAAGTGTTGAAATCTTCAAAAATTGATCTGGTACTGGGAGATGGTAAAGTGGTTTTTGACGATACGACTATTGATTCTACTGCTGTTGATACAACTACTGCACCTGTTAATTAATGAGCCAAACTACAGAAATTCAAGATCTAGAAGACGAATTATTTGAGCACCATCGTTTTGTTTCCCCCAAAGGACAGGGGTTACTGCGTGTGGATAAATTTTTGATGCAACTCATTGAAAATGCCAGCCGGAATAAAATCCAGAAAGCAGCCGAAGACGGGAATATCTGGGTCAATGATGTTCCGGTAAAATCTAATTACAGGGTTAAGCCTTTTGATGTGGTTCGGGTAATGCTGACTCATCCACCGTTTGAAAACCATATTATTCCCGAAGACATACCGTTGGATATCGTGTACGAAGACGATGCGTTGTTGGTCATTAATAAACCGGCCGGATTGGTAGTGCATCCCGGACACGGTAATTACACCGGAACGCTGGTCAATGCCTTGGCTTTTCATTTCGATAACTTACCGATGAATTCAAGCGAGCGACCGGGATTGGTTCATCGTATTGATAAAAATACTACTGGATTATTGGTGGTTGCTAAGACGGAAGCAGCCATGACCCATTTGGCCAAACAGTTTGAAGACAAAACATCAGAGCGCGAATATATTGCACTGGTTTGGGGTAATATTAAAGAAGACGAAGGAACCATCGAAGGAAATATCGCCCGTCATGTTAAGGATCGTATGCAAATGGCTGTTTATCCTGATGGGGATGTGGGTAAGCATGCAGTTACTCATTATAAAGTCTTGGAACGATTCGGTTATGTTACTTTGGTATCGTGCAAACTCGAAACCGGAAGAACGCACCAAATTCGTGTGCACATGAAATACATCGGCCACACCTTGTTTAATGATGCCCGCTATGGAGGGGATATCATTTTAAAGGGAACCACTTTTACCAAATACAAACAGTTTATTGATAATTGTTTCAAAACGTTGCCAAGACAGGCTTTACATGCTAAAACGTTGGGTTTTGAACATCCGGTCACTAAAGAATACATGCGCTTTGATACTGAACTTCCAAAAGATATGCAGGAGTGTATTGAAAAATGGCGCAATTATGCCAAGTCGCATACAGAAGTAAATGAAGAAGACCCGAGTTCGTAGTACGAACGGTATGGAGCAAAGCGTAATAATAAAAAAAGCCCCGATACATTCGGGGCTTTTTTGTGTTTGTAAAGTTTTATTTTAAAGGTCGTCTTCGATTGGTTTTTCCGCTACAAAAACATAATAGATTCCTACTAAGATAAAGGGTATACTAAGCCATTGACCGGTCGATAATAAACCAAAATCTTTCTCGATACCTCCTTGGCTTTCTTTGACATACTCCACCACAAAGCGAACCGTCCAAAGCAGGATTAAGAAATACCCGAACAGTAAACCTTGTTTTTCGGCAGTTTTGGTTTTCCAGTATAAAAAGAATAAAATGAAAAAGACAAAGATGTATAAAAAGGCTTCATACAACTGCGCCGGATGTTTGGCCGGTACTTTTTCCAGTAAAGCGGCAAACTGAGGATTGTGGGCTATGGCGTTGTAGGCATCATTTGGATTGCTCATTTTGGTGCTGTTCATGGCATCACTTGGCGAATAATAATCTCTTATGAATTTCATTCCCAGAGCTGAATCGGTGGCTTTCCCGACAATCTCAGAGTTGAAAAAATTGCCGATTCGAACAAAAATGGCCCCGCAGGCTACCGGAATTACCACGCGGTCCAACACCCAAAGCATTGGTTTTTTGACTACGTTTTTGGCGTAAAAATACATGGTGATAATAATAGCGATGGCCGCACCATGACTGGCTAAACCTCGGAATCCGGTGAACTCTATCCCGTTTTCAAATTTAAAGGGTAATAAGATTTCGGAAAGATGATTACGGAAATATTCCCAGTCATAGAAAAATACATGTCCGAGTCGGGCACCCAGCAAAGTTGCTATTACGGTCCAAATGAATAAAGTGTCCAGTTTTTCTACCGGAACATTTTCACGGTCATAAATGCGCTTCATGATATACCAGCCCAGTCCAAAGGCTATAACAAACATTAAACTGTAAAAGCGTATGGTAAAAGAACCAATTTCAATTCCTTCTGACGGATTCCAAATCATGATTGTGGGGTTTATGATATTTCAAATATAATTATAAAAAGTAATAACAGAAAACCATTAGGTTTTATTTATGATGGCATTTTTTTTCAGGCACAGGGTCATAGCCGCTTCTTCCCCAGGGATGACAACTCAAAATCCGCTTTACCCCTAAATAAGTACCGAGAAAAAGGCCGTGAACTTTGAGTGCTTCCGCAAAGTAAGCGGAGCAGGTAGGTTCAAATCGACAGGAGGCAGGTGTAAAAGGGGAAATGGCTACCTGATAAAATCGAATTAAGAAAAGGAAAGGAGCAATGACAATCTTTTTAAACATAATTCGTCTTTATAATCCTTACTGTATGGTAAATGAAGTGCCTTCTTTGCCGTCTTTTAATTGTATTCCCAGCTCTGATAATTGGTCACGGATTTGGTCAGAAAGCGCAAAATTTTTGTTGGCGCGAGCTTCCAGTCGCATATTGATCAGCATGTCAACAACCCCTTCCAGTTTATCCGAATTATTAGCAGCAGTTTTTTCATTTCGAATACCCAAAACATCAAAAATGAAAGTGTTCAATGTTTCCGAAAGGCTGCTGATGTCTTCGGCGGTCAAACTTTCTTTACCATCATTAACCAAATTCACAAACTTGATTCCTTCAAATAAAGCGGCAATTAAGATAGGCGTATTGAAATCGTCATTCATCGCCTCATAACAACTTTGTTTCCAATTTGCAATATCGATTGACGAGCTGTGACTCGGTTTTAAATCTTTTAGTATATCTAAACCGTCCATTAGTCGGTTAAATCCTTTTTCCGCGGCTACAATTCCGTCATTGGTAAAATCGAGTATGCTTCGGTAATGCGCCTGCATCATAAAGAAACGGGCCACATTAGGCGAAAAGGCTTTGCTTAAAAAAGGACTTCCTCCGTTGTAAATTTCATTGGGAAGGATATTGTTTCCGGTAGATTTTGACATTTTTTTGCCGTTCAATGTCAGCATGTTGGCATGCATCCAATAATTCACCGGACTGTGCCCGGTACAGGCTTCGTTTTGAGCAATTTCACATTCATGATGTGGAAATTTTAAATCCATTCCTCCTCCGTGAATGTCAAAAGTTTCACCTAAGTATTTAGTGCTCATGGCGGTACATTCCAAGTGCCAGCCCGGAAATCCTACGCCCCATGGTGAAGGCCAACGCATAATGTGTTCCGGTTCTGCTTTTTTCCAAAGCGCAAAATCCTGCGGATTCTTTTTGTCGCTCTGACCGTCTGTATCTCTGGTATTGGCGAGCATTTCGTCAATATTTCGACCGCTTAATTTTCCGTAGTGGTTCTTTTCGTTGAATTTCACTACATCAAAATATACGGAGCCATTTTTTTCATAGGCAAATCCTTTTGCTATAATCTGACTCACAATTTCGATTTGTTCAATGATGTGTCCAGTAGCGGTGGGTTCGATACTTGGCGGCAGAAAGTTGAATTGGTTGAGAACATCGTGAAAATCTACGGTATAACGTTGTACGATTTCCATGGGCTCCAATTGCTCTACACGCGCTTTTTTGGCAATCTTATCCTCACCATCATCCACGTCATCTACAATATGGCCTACATCAGTGATGTTGCGTACATAACGGACTTTGTATCCCAAATGCAATAAATAACGGAAAATCATGTCAAACGACATAAAGGTGCGCACATTACCTAAGTGTACATTGCTGTATACTGTCGGGCCACATACATACATGCCTATATTACCGGGATGTACCGGTTGGAACAGTTCCTTTTCTCCCGATAGAGAGTTGTATATTTTGAGGGGATGATTTTTGTAAAGTTGCATTTTTGTTAGGAGCTATTTCCCGCTTTTTGCGTCTCGTTCTAAAAATGAGATTTGCTGCAATCGGGGCTATTAAAAATTAGTATCTAATCGAATGTAATCTAAAAATTCTCTTCGGGTTAGTTCGTCTTTGAATTTACCGCCAAATTCAGAAGTTACGGTACTGCTTTCAATATCTCGAATTCCTCTTGAGTTGACGCATAAATGCTTGGCATCAATCACGCAAGCGACATCTTCGGTTCCTAATACTTTTTGCAATTCCTGTACAATTTGCATGGTTAAACGTTCTTGAACCTGAGGTCTTTTGGCAAAATAATCAACGATACGGTTCATTTTAGAAAGCCCTACAACGGTACCATTAGAAATATAAGCTACATGAGCACGGCCCACTATGGGAAGCAGGTGGTGTTCACAGGTAGAGTAGAGGGTGATATTTTTTTCCACCAGCATTTCACCGTATTTATAGTGATTTTGAAAAGTAGAAGAGCTGGGTTTTTTATTGGGGTTCAACCCACCGAAAATTTCTTTCACAAACATTTTGGCTACCCGGTTAGGAGTTCCTTTTAAGCTGTCATCGGTTAAATCCATTCCTAATGTTTTAAGAATGCTTTCAACGTCTGCTTTTATTGCGTTTATTTTTTCCTCGTCACTAAGGTCAAAGGCATCTTTTCTAACAGGATTTTGGGCGCTGGTCGCAATATGACTGTTTCCAATTTCGTCCTGAAAATTATCGTTATTTATCATTAAAGTAAAAGAATTAATTGGGGTTTCGGAATAAGAGAGCAAAGATAAATAATAATATTTAAACTACATCTGCAAGTGTTAATATTTGAAAATAATTGTCTTTTTGTGTTATTTATTTCTTAAAATTACGTAAATTTCGCTCCAAAAATTAGCTAAAAAAGAAAACCAAAAAAACTATGAAAAAAAAGTATTATTTCTATATTCTGTTGAATATATTATTAATAAGTCCCGTTTTTTCTCAAAATTTACTAACAAATGGGGATTTTGAATCCGGAATTAGCGGAGTTGGATTTGTTACTAATGGCGCAGGGTATACTTACGTTCCGCCGGCTTCTTACGGCACGACCACGGCAGGTAAATTTGCTGTGGCACCCAATCCAAAACTGGTCAATACGACCAATTTTATTTCGGAAGGCGATCATACGTCTGGTACTGGTAATATGTTGCTTTTTGACTGTGGAACAACTACAAGTAATTCTTCCTTTTGGAAAGCAGGGAGTACCGGCGCCGGTGTTACCGGTCTAACTGTAGGGACTACGTATTACTTTAGTTATTGGATCAAATCTATTTCCAATCAAGTTACCTCGGCGGCCACTTCAGCTAATATTGCTTTTACGGCTGCACCTACAGGGGCAACTGCACCGGTCTTACTTAGTGGTACTGCTTTAGCGCCGCTACCGGCCTTGGGATGGAGACAGGTAATTTATTCCTTTACTGCTACGGCTACCACCGTAACGCTCGATTTAAAAAATACTACCAGTAATGCTACAGGAAATGATTTTGCTGTGGATGATTTTATGTTGACAGACGATTTGACGGTTACCTATACTGTAACCAATGCCAATTGTGCTGTTGGAAATAACGGATCGGTAACAGTTACTGCCTTTGGAGGAACTTTGCCTTATACAACTTATACATTAACCGGGCCTGGTCCGACGAATGTAAGCAATGCTACCGGAGTCTTTACTAATTTGCAACCCGGTACTTATACTGTTTCTGTTACTGATAGTGGTCTGCCAACTCCTCAAACAGCTACACTTACGAATGTAGTTGTTGGGCCGACAATTACTATTGTAGCCGGGGCTAACGGCACGACTATTTGTTCCGGTGGTTCAACCACTTTGACTGCTTCGGGTAGTTCGGCGGCCTATTCATGGACATCAAATCCTGTTGGATTTACATCCAATGTGGCTAATCCTACAGTGAGTCCTACTGTTACGACAATATATACTGTGTCTTCAACCATTGGTTCTTGTGCTCCATTAACAAAGAGTATCACAGTCAATGTTAATTCTCTGCCTACAGCAACCATATCAGGAACGACTACTATTTGTTCCGGAGCTACTACTGTAATAACCTTTACGGGGACACCAAATGCTACAGTGACCTATAAGGTAAACGGGGGAACCAATCAGACTATTGTTCTGGATGCTGCAGGAAATGCTACTTTGACGACCCCGTCAATTTCCGCTACTACGGTTTATTCATTGGTAAATGTAATTTCAGCAGCGCCGGCTTCTTGTACAAATGTTGTTTCCGGTTCGGCTGTAGTTACTGTCAATATTCAGTTAGGTGTGACTGCCTCTCCAAACCCGATTTGTGCCAATGGTATTAGTACGGTTAAAGCCGCCGGATTCACATTTGGTGCCGCTGCAGGAGTTCCTTTGAATCCTATGACGGGAGCTACTACCATATTGACTAACGGGAATGATAATACGCCTTCAACCACAAACAATATCGGATTCAGTTTTGAATTTGCCGGGATTACTTATACCCAATTCTCTGTTTCCCCTGATGGCTGGTTGCTTTTAGGTGGCGCTACCGCTTCCAATCAAGCAACAAACACAACCACCAGTGCGTTAAACATACCAAAGTTGTATCCTTTTTGGGATGACATGACTACCGGAACAGATGGTAGTGTTAGTGTATTAGTAACTGGTACAGCTCCGAATAGGATTTTTATTGTGCAATGGAATGTGACTATTCCGAAGAATTTAACCGGACCGGCCAATTCCACTTTCCAAATGTGGCTTTATGAAACAACCAATGTTGTAGAGTATCACTATGGAACTATGGGGGCTCAAACTTCAAATAGTATCTCAGGTGGATATACGGTAAGTGCAACGAATTTCAGCAGTATTAATTTTGCCAATAACAGTGCGAGTTCCACTATAGCAAACGACGCAAATACTGTTGTTCCTGCTTCGGGAACGTCTTTTGTTTACACACCACTTACCTCGTTAATCTGGTCACCGACTACTAATTTATTCATAGATTCAGCTGCTACTATACCTTATACCGGTGATTCGAGAGATTTGGTTTACGCTACCAATCTTCCTTTGGCTGGTGCTACCTACACGGTAACCGGAACGAGTGCGGGAGGATGTACGGCAACAGCTAATGTGACTATCACTGTTTCGGTTCCTACAGCTGCTCCAAGTGCGAATCAAACGATTTGCCCGGGGAATGCAGCTACAATTACCATAACGGGAACACCAAACTCTGTTGTAACTATAGTGAATAATGCAACTCCTCAGGCTACCTATACCGTTAATATAGGCCCTACGGGAACAGGGATTTTTACTACTCCGGTTTTACAAGAAACGGTAATTTATAATTTGATTAAAGTCAAAGGGTTTTTCTCGTTATGTGAAACCACATTGACCGGAGTGTCGGTAACTATTACCGTAGTTCCGAACGGATGTGCAACAGTAGAAACCGTTAACGCACCCAATACCCCTCCTTTGGATTTAACATTGTGTACTGTGGGTGAGTGTAGAACTTTGGAAGCAAACTTTTCTCCAATACCTTCTACTAACACTTACGCTGTAACATCAATTCCTTTTTGTCCGCAAGCTGCTTTCGAAAACCCATCATGGACTAACATAGGTCCGGGAACTGCTTTTGGAGATGACGATTGGTCTTGTCCGTTTACATTTCCGGCAGGTATGAATTTTTGTTTTTACGGTCAAAATTATACGCAATTAAATGTTGGAACCAATCAGGTTATCCATTTTCCAAGTCCAAGTACATTTGCTTGTGGCGATTTTTGTCCTTGGTCATATAATTCAACTATACCGAATGCCGGGTTTCCGGTAACAAATGCAATATTCGGGGTATATCAGGATACTGATTATTCTGTCACGCCACCGGCAGGCACAAATGTAAGTGTAAATTATTCGGTTGTTGGTACTTATCCGTGTCGAAAATTTATTGCTAATTTTACGAATTGCCCTCAATTTTCGTGTGGAAACACTTTAGGTTTCTCGACTAGTCAAATTGTTTTGTATGAAGTTTCAAATATAATTGAAGTATATGTACAAAGAAGGGTAGCATGTACCGGTTGGAACGGTGGAAGAGGGACAATAGGTGTAATTAATAACACAGGGACACAGGCTGTTGCCGCACCCGGTAGAAATGCAGCTCCATTTAGTACAGATCCCACACCAACTGACCCGAATAATCCAGATAACGTATCTGAAGCGTGGCGTTTTACTCCTACGGGACCTAATGTGCCGGTTGTTGTTTCTTGGTATGATGGTGCTACTTTAATAGGTACCGGACCTACAATAACGGTTTGCCCAACGACTACAACAACCTATTGTCTTAAAGCTACCTATGATGTTTGTGGGGTACCTCAATTTGCAGAATCATGTGTTACTTTAAATGTGAATCCGGATTTGACAGGACAACCGAACGATCTTACGGAATGTAATTCCCCTTATGACTTGACAGAAAATGATACGGCTATTTTAGGAGCCCTTAATCCGGCTGAATATGAAATTACCTATCACACTAATCCGGCTGATGCTGATACCGGGAATAATCCGATACCGAATCCGACTGCTTATATACCGCCATCACTACCGTACACTGTTTATGCATCAATATATTTAAACAGTTATAATTGTAGAGTAGTTAAGCCGTTCGATTTGCTGGAGCAATGTGGTGTAACCATCCAGCCGGTTTCTGATTTGACCGAATGTGAAACAACTTACGGTAGTGGAGTAGGTAGTTTTAATTTTACACCTCAGACACCAATTGCGCTAGGTCCGTTGAATCCATTAGATTACACAGTAACCTATCATTTGAATCAGACTGATGCTAATAACGGTGTTGCCATCAACCCTATAGCCAATGTACTCGGAACGGAAGGTCAGGTTATTGTTGTTAAATTAACAGATAACAATGATTCGAGTATAAGCAGCACAACGACATTCACATTGCATGTCAATCCGTTACCTACGGCTGCTATCACCGGTACAACCAGTATCTGTTCCGGAAATAATACTCAAATTTGTTTTAATGGGACTCCGGATGCCACGGTTACCTATACTGTTGATGGAGGTACAAATCAAACCATCGTATTAGATGCTACCGGCAATGCTTGTTTAACGACTCCTAATTTGACAGCAACGTCTGTTTATACTTTAGTCAGTGTCATTAATACGATAACCAATTGTTCTCAAAACTTAACCGGTTCAGCAACGGTGACTGTTGTGCCTTTACCGACGGCCACTATATCCGGTACCACTTCAGTTTGTGTTAATAGTGCTAATCCGTTGATAACATTTGAAGGATTTAGCGGAACTCCTCCGTATACTTTTACATATTTGGATGCCAATGGGGTTTCTCAAACCGTCTCAACTACGGCTGGTAATTCAACGGTAACAGTTAGTGCTCCGACAACAGCAGCGGGAACCTTCACCTATACCTTGGTTAATGTACAAAGTTCAGGAACACCATCGTGTTCTCAAAATCAAAATGGTACGGTTACCATAACTGTTAATCCGTTACCAACAGCCACGATTTCAGGTACCGTTTCGGTTTGTAAAAATTCAACACCAGATCCGACAATTACGTTCACAGGAGCTAACGGAACTGCGCCTTACACATTTACTTATTTGGATGCCAATAACGTTTCGCAGACCATTACATCTGTTGGAAACACGGCAACAATAACGGTACCTACTACTGTAGTCGGTGCTTTTACCTATACTCTGGTAAGTGTACAAGATTCGAGTACTACAGTATGCTCTCAGACGCAAAGTGGTTCAGCTACGGTAACTGTAAACGATATACCGGTAATCAATACTCCAACTCCTTATGTGGTATGTGATGATACCATAAACAATGACGGAATCTACTGTTTTGATTTAACTATTAAAAATCCGGAAATCAGTACCGCTGCAGTTACGATTACTTATCATGAAACACAAACCGATGCAGATACGGGAGCTAATCCTAAATCATCGCCGTACTGTAATATTTCAACAGGAACACAAACTTTATATGTCAGAGTTTTTGATCCGGCAACTCCGGCGTGTTATGCCACTACCACGCTACAGTTAGTTGTAAACCCAT
>NZ_JBPTTM010000009.1:0-120003 GCF_051547105.1 Flavobacterium sp. XGLA_31
CGGCTTCAGTGTAAGTGGTGGTTGTGCTCCGCAAGGCAGCTTTGCCGGTACTCCGGTAGCACCGATTTTATGTCAAGGTGGAACTACCAGCGTGACGTATAACGTAACGGATAAATGTTATAGTGGTTCAGTAACCCGTACCTTCACCGTAACTGCTCCTGCAGAGGTAACAACAAACGCACCGGCTAATGCTTCAGCTTCAGCTTGTGCTTATGCAGACCAGGCGGATGTAGATGCTGCGTTTGCTGCCTTCTTAAACGGCTTCAGTGTAAGTGGTGGTTGTGATCCTCAAGGAAGCTTTGCCGGTACTCCGGTAGCACCGACTTTATGTCAAGGTGGAACGACCAGCGTGACGTATAACGTAACTGATAAATGTTATAGTGGTTCAGTAACCCGTACCTTCACGGTGACTGCTCCTGCAGAAGTAATTACGACTGCGCCTGATAATGCTTCGGCTTCGGCTTGTGCTTATGCTGATCAAGCGGCTGTTAATGCTGCGTTTGCTGCGTTCTTGAACGGCTTCAGCGTAAGTGGTGGTTGTACTCCTAAAGGAGAGTATGGTGAACCTGTAGCGCCGGTGTTGTGTACCGGAGGTACTACTACGGTAACTTATACTGTAACGGATAAATGTTACAGCGGTTCAGTAACCCGTACGTTTACGGTAACGGCTCCTGCTACTCTTGCAGTGGTTGCTCCTACTGATGCAACGGTACCGGCTTGTGCATATTCTGACCAAGCATCATTAGATGTAGCCTTCGCGGAGTGGTTAAGTGAGTTTAGCGTAAGCGGTGGATGTGATCCTCAGGGTAATTATGGCCAACCTGTTGCGCCGGATTTATGTATAGGAGGTACTACTACTGTTGTTTATACAGTTAATGACAAATGTCAGATTGTTGAAGAAACAAGAACCTTTACAGTTAATAAAGCTGCTGAGCTTGTGGTTGTTTGCCCAGGAAATAAAATAGCAGTATGTGGAGAAGATGCCGCTTCTTTATTTGAAGAATGGAAAGGGGAGTTCGATCATACAGGAGGATGTCCGGGTGCGGTATCAACTGACTTGACTCAATTTATACTTCCTCAACCGGGACAGTCCATTACGATTACTTTCACAGTAACCGATGGTTGTCAAACCGGTTCTTGTACGGCTAGATTTGAAGTGCAAAGTTGTGGTTTCTGTACTTATACTCAGGGTTATTATGGAAATGTAAATGGTGCGGCATGTACTCCGGAAGGAAATACTACTAACGCCAAAAACATTATGTTGAATGCTATGAATGGTGTAGGAGGTACCTATAATTTCGGTAGTACTACTACAGGAAATTACTTCAGATTAACTTTAGCAGACATTGTAAGTAACAATATCTTCAAAATGTTACCTGGAGGTAAAACACCAAGACCATTAGTAGGCTTCTCAACATTCTCAATGTTGTCTACTTGGACAGACAGTGATCCGTTAACCTACACTTCACCATTTGCTACAAATTATGGTAGAATTAATAATGTATTGTTAGCTCAAACGATGACCATGTTCTTCAACAGTCAGTTGAATGAGGATTTAGGTGCTTATGAATTAACTCCGGTATTTGTAACTGCAGCAACTACAACATGTGGTTCACATGTTGCTGTTCCGGGTACAGAACAAGTGTTTACGATATCACAACCGGTAATTGACTACTTGAACGCTCATGGAGGTGCTACTGCCGGTAATCTGTTTGTATTGGCAAATAAAGCTCTGGGAGGAGAAAATATCAGTCCATTAAATTGCAGTCAGGTTAATGCTGCTGTTGACGCTATCAACAGAGGGTATGACGGTTGTAGAGTTTTGGTTGGTACAACTGCTCCGTTAGTGACTAAGTCTCAAACAAGCGGACTTACAACAGTGGTTGCAGCCGGAAAAACTTCAACAGCTGTTGAGAAATTGGATGTTAAAGTTTACCCTAATCCGTATACTGATAACTTCAACTTAAGTTTGACTACAGCAAGTAATGATAAGGTTGTTGTTGCAATCTATGACATGCTTGGAAGGTTGATTGAAACTCGAGATATGAATCCTAGTGAGTCAACCGAAGTTATGATAGGTAATCGCTATCCATCCGGAGTTTACAATGTAATTGTAACTCAGGGAGAAGTAGTGAAAACACTTAGAGTTGTTAAAAGATAATTCTTAGAGATTAACACTGTAAAATAAAAGCCCCTCCATATGGAGGGGCTTTTTTATGGTTGCAATTTGGAATTTATGAGCCTTGTCATTTAAAACCGGTAGTGGAATTATTCTTCAGTTTTGCTTTTGCGAATGGAGATGATAATGCCGACGGCTAAGGATAAAGCAATAAAACTGAGTGAAATCCACTCCGGGAATTTATAATAATGTACAACGAGCATTTTAACGCCTACAAAGGAAAGTATGGCAATCAAACTGTATTCCAAATAACTGAACTTCTCCAGCATATTAGCCAAAAAGAAATACATAGAACGCAGTCCGAGTATGGCAAAAATATTCGAACTAAATACTAAAAAAGGGTCTGCTGTTATCGCTAAAATTGCCGGAACACTGTCTAATGCGAATAGCATATCCATAACTTCAATTACGATTAATGCAACAAAGAGAGGCGTGGCTGCGGTGATGTGTTTTCTTTTTACGAAAAAATGTTCTCCATCGGCATGACTGGTCACCGGCATGATTTTTCTCAGATTTCTGTAAACAAATGATTTTTTAGGATTAAATTCTTCCTCTTCTTTTTTGAACAACATTTTGAATGCGGTAAACAATAAAAAGGCGCCAAACAAATAGGTCATCCAACTGAACTTATTAATCAGAATCACTCCAAAGAAGATCATGAGGCCTCTGAAAACAATAGCGCCGATGATTCCCCAGAACAAAACCCGGTGTTGGTATTTTTGAGGGATTTTAAATGAAGCAAAAATAACCGCGATTATAAAAATATTGTCGATACTCAAGGATAACTCAATAAGATAACCGGTGATGTACTTCATGGTGGCCACTGCCGGTTTTATTGCTGTGGGATTGGCCATATAACCATTACTGTATAACCAGTTGATGACTCCGGCAAACAAAAAAGAAAGGGTTACCCAAATTCCGGTCCAAATTCCGGCCTCTTTAGGTTTGATGACATGAGGGTTTTTGTTAAAAACACCCAAATCCAGAGCAAGAAACAATAAAATCGCAGCGATAAATAAGATCCAAACAGTCATGGTAGTATATTTTGATGTTTACAAATATAGAGTATTGTATTTTGTGTGATTATTTATTTAACTATTAAATAAGACAAGGTAATGTTTGTTTAATCTGTTTATTTTTTGATTGTACCCTTTAAAAAAATAGGGGTTAATTATTTTTAAATGTAAAAAATAGTATATTTGCATCAAATTGTTAGGGGTATAACTTTTAAAATCATCATTTATGTCAACTTTACGTTTTCAAGCATTAAAAGATGCATCGGGCAGAAAGCCTGTAAAATTTGAAGAAGCTGATAGAAAATCAGTTCTTTTCGGAGCCAATGTTTTCAATGACAAAGCCATGAAGCAGTATTTAACTGCGGATGCTTATAAAGGAGTGAAAGATGCGATGCAGTATGGAACTAAAATTGACAGAAAGCTGGCCGATTATATTGCTATGGGAATGAAAGAGTGGGCAGTATCCAAAGGGGTTACGCACTACACGCACTGGTTTCAGCCTTTGACAGGTACCACAGCCGAAAAGCATGATGCTTTTTTTGAGACATCCTATGATGGTTCCGACCCGGTTGAAAAGTTTGGCGGTGGCCAATTGGTACAACAAGAACCGGATGCTTCATCGTTTCCGAACGGAGGAATCAGAAATACGTTCGAAGCGAGAGGATATACAGCCTGGGATCCAACGTCACCCGCTTTTATTTTCGGAACAACCTTATGTATACCAACGGTATTTATTTCGTATACCGGTGAAGCTTTAGATTATAAAACACCATTATTACGGGCTTTAAATGCTGTTGATGAAGCAGCGACTGAAGTGTGTAAATATTTTGATAAAAACGTTAAAAAAGTTACCGCCACTTTAGGATGGGAACAGGAATATTTCTTGGTGGATGCTTCTTTGGCCAATTCCCGTCCCGATTTATTGATGACCGGCAGAACGCTATTGGGACATACTTCCGCTAAAGGACAACAATTAGACGATCATTACTTCGGTTCTATTCCGTCTCGTGCGTTGAATTATATGAGAGAATTGGAAGAGGAATGTATGTTGTTGGGTATTCCGGTGAAAACACGTCACAACGAAGTAGCTCCGAATCAATTTGAATTAGCACCAATCTTCGAAGAAACGAATTTGGCCGTTGACCATAATTCCCTATTGATGGATGTGATGTCAAAAGTAGGGGAGCGTCATGATTTCAAAGTATTGTTTCATGAAAAGCCTTTCAAAGGGGTGAATGGTTCGGGGAAACACAATAACTGGTCTTTGGCTACGGATACCGGAGTAAACTTGTTGTCTCCAAGCAAGACACCGATGAGTAATTTACAATTCTTGTCTTTCTTTATCAATACCATCAAGGCCGTTCAGGAATACGAAGAATTGTTGCGTGCAGCCATTGCCACAGCCAGTAACGATCACCGATTAGGAGCAAATGAAGCGCCTCCGGCTATTATTTCTGTTTTTATCGGAGAACAATTAACCAAGGTATTGGCCGAATTAGAAGGGGTTTCCAAAGGAAAATTGTCTCCTGAAGAAAAAACCGATTTGAAATTGAATGTCGTGGGTAAAATTCCGGACGTCATGTTGGATAATACCGATAGAAACAGAACCTCTCCTTTTGCTTTCACCGGAAATAAATTTGAGTTCAGAGCCGTGGGGTCTTCAGCGAACTGTGCTAATGCCATGACCACTTTGAATTCCATCGTTGCCAAACAATTGAAAGCATTCAAAGCGGAAGTAGATGCTTTAATTGACAAAAAAGGACTCAAAAAAGATGAAGCCATCTTCAACGTGTTGAGAGAATACATCAAGGATACCAAAAACATCCTTTTTGAAGGCGACGGGTACAGTGAGGCTTGGGAAAAAGAAGCTAAAAAGCGTGGTTTGAGCAATCACAAAACGACTCCGGCTGCTTTGAAAGCAAAAGTATCTAAAAAAGCATTGGAGTTATTCGAAGATTTAAATGTAATGAACCATGTAGAAGTGGAAGCACGTTACGAAATTGAGTTGGAAGAATACACTAAGAAAATTCAAATTGAAGGAAGAGTATTGGGAGATATTGCCCGTAATCACGTCATTCCGACAGCCATTCGTTATCAAAACACCTTAATAGAAAACGTACGCGGTTTGAAAGAAATCTTTGGAAAAGATTTTGAGAAAATTGCCAAAGAGCAAATTTCACTAATCAAAGAAATTTCATTACACATCGAAGGAATCAATTCTAATGTAGAAGCGATGACCGAAGCCCGTAAAAAAGCCAATGTCCTGACTGATGCTCAAAAAATGGCGGAAGCGTATTGCGATAAGGTAAAACCTTATTTTGAAGTGATCCGCGAACATTGTGATAAATTGGAATTGTTGGTTGATGACGAGATTTGGACACTGACCAAATACAGAGAATTATTGTTTACACGTTAATGCAATAGTCACAAATAAAAAAAACCCGCTCATTGAGCGGGTTTTTTGTTATTTCTATAAGTTTGAATTAAGGAATTTGTGTAATAGTGTACGTACCGGAACCGTTGAAGTTTATAGTCAAATCCACCCGAAAGTTTTTAGGAGTTGAAGTTACGTTTGGAAATACAATGGAGGTTCCTCCCGCCTCAATAGTACCATCAGACAAGTTATCGCCATATCCTCCTAGAAAACTATTAAATAGAAATATAAAACTACCGGTAGTATTAGTTACTCCGTTTACAGTGAATGAAAAAGTATTGGTGCCAACATTGTACGTGGCATTAATATTATTTCCTGTGTTCTCAAGATACAAAGTTGCTGCAATTGAATCTGCGCTAAAATTATATTCAGAAATAGAATTAACAGGAGCTTCATAATCACTAAAAAGAATATAATAAAAACCATTCGAGGGAACTGTATAAGCACTTCCGTTTAAGGTTAAATTCAAACTTGAATTAACTCCGTATACAGTAGCACCGGCATCATTACCGGACAGGAACTTGATTTGTGTACCTGCAGTCAAATATTTATAGCCTCTTACCGTAACACCTCCATTATATAATAAAGGAGTCATTAATAATGCAGTTGAAGCATTAAAACTATTAAAGCTGCCATACATGTATAAAGAATTAGGCACAGTACCGGTGACTCCCGAAGTTGGCAATGACAACTGCCCGCTGTCATTTACCGTCAGCTGATAAGGCGTCCCGTTAGGCGAAACCAAGGTAATCCCTTCCCCAGCTGAAGTCACCAAACTATCTGCTGCCAAAGCATAAGGAACTGAAAGCAACTGGGTAGTTCCAACTAAGGCATAGTTAGTACCTCCGGTGGCATCCATCTCTACTTTTAAAAATTTAGAGTTGGTCCCCCAGTTGATGGTATTAAAAGCACCTGATACCAAAGTTCCTTGTCCAATAATTAAATTAAACAACCCTTGTGCATTGGTAGTTTTAACCTGAGTTTCCGAATACAAAACAGTACCTGAAGCGGTGTTGTCCAGTATGGATAGTTTTACTCTCACGTTTGAACTAACCACCGGACTTCCGGAGCCGTTCAGTGCAATGGCTTGATAAGAAATACCTTGTGGCACTTGAGCAAAAGTGACTAAGGAAATAAGAAGGACAGATAATAGGAATAGTTTTTTCATGTTAGCGTTTGATTATTTTAAAAGAAGTAATGTTTTTGTTGGCAAATTGAATCAGGTAAACCCCTGAAGACAGATCCGATAAATCCAATGAGTTTCCGTTGGTAATCTTTTTTTGTGAAACGAATTGTCCGGTCATATTGTAAATTGAAATGGATTCATCCGTCAAATTGTTGTCGGTTTCAAAGTAAACCGAAGCCATAGTGGGGTTGGGGAATACCTTGATTTTTTGACTTAATTCCAGTTGTGGAACCTCTAATTGGGCTTGAGTTTGTGCCAAAATTCCAATCAGACCGCTGCTGGACTGCATTTGATTCTGGGGCACCACCACAATTTCACCTACGGATACAGAAGAACCCGAAGCAATAATACTGCCTGAATTCACAGACTGAATGAGCGATTGAGAACGCACTGTAAGTGAAAGAGTTAAAAAAGTAAAGAGTAATAGTTTTTTCATTTAATAAAGTTTTATTTACAAATGTAGAAAAAGTTTTATTACGAACTTTTGAAAATCAAGGAATAAGATATTATTTTTATGTAACTTTCGGTAGTATTTCCCAAGCCTATGAAACCTGTTTTAGTTTTGCTTTTGACCCTTTTTTGTGTAAATGTTTTTTATGCCCAAGAACAATTTACCGTTTATTTTGATAGTAATAAATCCGACCTCACTGTCAAAGAAAAACAACGGTTTGTCCATTGGATTGCCGAAAACAAGAACAACAAAATTGTTGCCATTCACGGCTTTACCGATGAAGATGGAACTAATGGTTTCAACGATACTTTAGCTCAAAAAAGAGTCAACACTATTTTCAATTCGGTCAAAGACCAAATCAAAATCAGAGAAGATTTTAAAACCAGAAGCTTTGGGGAAAGCTTTACACAATCCAAAAAAAAAGCGGAAAACCGTCGCGTCATCATTTATTATATTCTGGAGAAGGACCTCGTTCGCGAGAACGAAATTCTCGGGATAAAACCGGAACCGGTCGCTCAACAGCCTGAACCAAGCGCTGTGCAATCAACCGAAGTAAAACCAGAGATAGAATACCCTGAAAAACTGGTTTTTGAAAATCCTAATGGCAGCACTTCAGAGTTTAAACTTGACCGGGCTTTTATGAAAAAAATAGGAGAGGCCAAAAAAGGAGAAAAACTGAAAATGGAAAACCTCAATTTTATCATCAACACCTTTGCCATCGTGCCCGAATCGCGTGGAAAAATGTATGAACTCTTGTTGGTGTTGCAAAAAAATCCATTCCTTAAAATTGAAATTCAGGGCCACCTATGTTGCATGCCTACAGACAGACTGGATTTATCTACGCAAAGAGCCAAAGCGGTTTACAATTTTTTGGTGGCTAATGATATTTATCCCGGTCGTTTATCCTACAAAGGGTTTGGTAGCACCCAACCCATATACCCGTTGCCCGAAAAAGATGAAAAAGAACGCGCTGCCAATCGCAGGGTTGAAATTTTAATTGTCGATAATTAATGAAACCGTTAACATTAGTACTCCTTTTATTGACAAGCGTCAAAGCAATGAGTCAACAAAAGTTTCAGGTTTTTTTTGATTTCAATAAGGATTGGCCCACTATAAAATCAGAGGCGGAAATCAACGGGTGGATAACAGCAAATCCCGATATCGAGGTGGTCAGGATGATTGGCTATTGTGATAGTGTTGACAACCGCGAGTACAACAAAGATTTGGCCCAACGCAGAATCAATACGATGTTGGATTGGTTGAGAAAACAGCACGTCAAAATTAAGGATAGTATAGAATTAAAAGCGCTTGGAAAAGATTTCAAGCTGTCAAAAAATCAAAATGAAAACCGGAAAGTTGAAATTTTTTATGCAATACCGAATAGAAAAGAGACTTTGAACCCACCTAAAGATGAAGAGGAAAGTTTTATCAAATTGGATGAACGGGTAGCGGAGGAAAAAGCAACGTTGGAACAAAAATTCGCAAAGGCCAAAAAAGGCGATTTGATCAGAATAAATCACATCAGTTTCTATTTTAATTCTGAGAAAATAATGGAACAATCAAAGCCTCTTTTAGAAGAATTGCTCCAAATTATGTTAGATAATCCGAAACTGATAATCGAAATACACGGGCATATTTGCTGCAACCCAAACCCCATGGATACCAAGTTATCCTACAGAAGGGCTTTAGTGATTCTTAAATATTTAACGAATCACGGCATTAAAGTAAACAGACTGTCGTTCAAAGGTTTTGGAAGCAACGACCCCATATACAAGGTCCCGGAGCGAAATGAAAAAGAACGCGCGGCCAATCGCAGAGTGGAAATTTTAATTGTAAACAAATAAATGAAATCAAAAATCCTCATAGTGTTACTTCTTTTGGGCCTAAAAAGTTTTGGGCAACAGCAGTTTGAGGTGTTTTTTGATTTCAATAAAGATTTCCCCAACGAAAAATCAATTTTAGAGTACAACGAATGGCTGGCCAAAAACAAGACCATCGAAATTGTAAAGATCCAAGGCTATTGCGATAGCATCGATACCAAGGATTACAACAAAAAACTGGCTGAAAGACGCATTGACAACGTTCTCGCCTTACTCGGAAAAAGCGGCCTCAAAATAAATCCGGACTTGATACGCGAAGCATTCGGAAAAGAATTCAAACAATCCAAAATCCAGGCGGAAAATCGCAAAGTGACTGTCTTTTACAACGAAATCAAACCGCCCATTCAGTCCGAACTGACTGATAAAATCAAAAACGCCAAAGTAGGTGAGTTGATTAAACTGCCTAATATTTATTTTTTTAATAATTCGGCACGAATAGTCCCCAAGTCACAACCCACACTCATAGAACTTCTCTGCGCCTTAGAAGAAAACCCCAAGCTGAAGATTGAAATTCAGGGGCACATCTGTTGTCAAAAAGTTTTCGATATCAATGACGTATCTGTAGCACGTGCCCGTGCGATTTACATGTACCTTATTCGAAATAAAATTGATAAAAAGCGCATGACTTACAAAGGATACGGAACTTCGCGTCCGATTCATCCCATCCCCGAAAAAACGGCTCAGGAAGAAGACGAGAACCGCCGCGTGGAGATTTTGATTTTGGAAAAGTAATTCACCATTTACAATTCAAAATTCACAATTCAAATTACTATCTTTGCCGCACAACAACACAACACAACAAATGAGTTCTGATAACAGTCAACGCTACAATCTACGTGGAGTTTCGGCTTCCAAAGAAGATGTGCACAACGCCATCAAAAACATCGATAAAGGTTTATTTCCCAAAGCTTTCTGCAAAATCGTTCCTGATTATTTAACCAATGACGACGACTATTGTCTCATCATGCACGCCGACGGCGCCGGAACCAAATCCTCTTTGGCTTATGTATATTGGAAAGAAACCGGAGATATTTCCGTGTGGAAAGGCATAGCCCAGGATGCTTTGATTATGAACATCGATGACCTGCTCTGCGTGGGGGCAGTCGATAATATCATGCTTTCCTCCACGATTGGCAGAAACAAAAACCGCATACCAGGTGAAGTGCTTTCGGCTATTATCAACGGAACGGAAGAACTCATTGCAGAGCTGAAAGACTTTGGCGTTACCATACATTCCACCGGCGGTGAAACCGCTGATGTGGGCGACTTGGTACGGACCATCATTGTTGATTCCACCGTGACAGCCCGTATGAAACGCGCTGATGTGGTAGACAATAGCAATATAAAAGCAGGCGATGTCATTGTAGGTTTGGCTTCATTCGGTCAGGCCAAATATGAAAAAGAATACAACGGAGGAATGGGCAGCAACGGACTGACATCAGCACGTCACGATGTCTTTGCCAAATATCTGGCCGAAAAATATCCGGAAAGTTTTGATGCCTCAGTGCCGAATGACTTAGTCTACTCGGGCCATACCAAACTGACCGATGCCGTCGAAAACGCGCCTATAGATGCCGGAAAATTAGTCCTGTCACCCACCAGAACCTACGCGCCGATTATCAAAGCCATACTGCAAAAGTATACACCAAATGATATTCACGGGATGGTACATTGTTCCGGTGGAGCGCAAACTAAAATACTTCATTTTATTGATAACCTGCACATTATCAAAGACAATCTCTTCCCGGTTCCGCCATTGTTTAAACTGATACAACAAGAATCCAAAACCGATTGGAAAGAAATGTATCAGGTATTCAACTGTGGCCACCGAATGGAATTGTATGTGCCCAATGAAATCGCACAAGACATTATGGCTATTTCAGATTCTTTTGGCGTTCAGGCTCAAATAGTAGGCAGGGTAGAAGCTTCCGAAACCAAAAAACTCACCATCAAGAGCGAGTTCGGTCTTTTTGAATACTAATCCAACCGTTCATTTCTAACACAGCAAAGGCTAAATAGCATATTCCGTTGTATAAATGGAGCATCCGGCTTTATAAATGGAGTATCCGGAGTTTTTTTTATAAATCAATTACCTTTGCAGGACCAATTAATACAAGGTACACCATGAAAATAAATCCCAAAAACGGCATCGATCAATTACTGTTCGGTATGAAACAAAATGATGTCGAAAAACGATATGGCACACCCAATAAACAGTTCAAAGACGAAGACGGCAATATTATTTATCTATATAACAGCCCAAAACTTCGGCTAACCTTCTACGAAGATGAAGACTTCCGTTTAGGATACATCATCACTTCAAATAGCGAAGCAACATTGTTAGACAAAAAGATTATAGGCGAAAATCTGGAGAAAATCAAAACCGAGTTACCCTTTAAATCCTGGGAACAGGAAGATTTTGACAGTACTGAAAATCATTTTAACGAAAGCAATTGGCTCATCTTACAGGCCGAGTTTGGAGAAGTGATTCGGGTGGAAATAGGCGCTATCATTAACGATAACGACGAGTTTGACTGGAAATTTAATTAAACGATTTCCGCACTCAAACCGGCTTCCAATAACTGGGTACATTGCGGTTTCAATTCATCGTATACGCCTGTTTTTACAGTGCATTTTCCTTTGTAATGAACTAAAATGGCGCATTGTTCTGCCTGCTCCGAACTGTGTTGGCAAACGCGAATTAAGGTATCAATGACGTGGTCGAAAGTGTTGACATCGTCATTATACAATACAATTTCATTGTTAATTCCTACTTGTTCTGCTACCAGAACATCTTCCTGAATTTTTTCTATGGTACTCATGGTATTAACTGCTTCAGCAAGTCTTTTTTAAGGCTGCTAATTTACATATTTCAATGAAACCCAATTGTTTCTTTCGAATTTTTTAACATACGTTAACCCTTTCTCCGTGCAGCAGGCATCAATAAACGGAATGTCTTCGGTATAAAATCCGCTAAGCAACAGGATACCGTTTTGGTTCAAACAATCCACATAGTGCTGCATGTCGTTTAATAGGATGTTGCGGTTAATATTGGCAATGATTAAGTCGTAACTTTTACCTTTTAGTAATGAGGCATCGCCTTCATAAACGCTGATGGCATGACAATCATTACGTTCAGCATTTTCAATAGAGTTCAGGTAACACCAGTTGTCAATGTCAATAGCATCTATCGGTTGAGCGCCTTTCATTTCGGCCAAAATAGCAAGAATAGCAGTACCGCAACCCATATCCAGGGTTTTCAGATTTGTAACATCTGTTTCCAACAAATGCTGAATCATCATATGGGTAGTCTCATGATGTCCGGTTCCGAAACTCATTTTGGGTTCGATAACTATATCAAATTCGGCCTCCGTCTTAGGATGAAAAGGGGCGCGAACATGGCATTTTCCGTCTACATCAATGGGTTCAAAGTTTTTCTCCCATTCTTCATTCCAATTCACTTGGTCTATTTCTTCAATAGTATATGAAATTTGGAATTCGGGAGAGTTCAGCAAGTAAATGTCATGAAGAATATCTTCTGTCCAGAGATCTTTCTGTATATAAGCTACAAAACCATTATCGGTTTCAATAAAACTCTCAAAAGGTTTTTCTCCCAGTTCGGCAATCAAAATCTCCGACCCCAATTCTTTGGGCTCTACAGAAAAATGATATCCTAAATATTGATTTGACATGCTGTAATTTTTATTTTTGGCAAAGGTAACAATCAGCAACCTTACAACAAGTCATTTGCAGAAAAGTTTACTCAGTAGTAACTACATTTTTTAAGCTGGCCTGCGGTTTATTATCGGCTTTGACATAAAAAATCATGAGTTTACTATAACGTTTATCATCACCGTCGTATAAATAGGTAATGGTGTTTTCTTTGGGATTATAGGTGATTTTAGCCCGCATAAATTTAGATTTAAGTAGCCAAGTCCCTTCTTCATCACTGTCTTGTCTGAATTGGTAAATTGAGCCGTGGTGCAAACGCACCTCTCCGTTATCTACCATACTGATGACGATATACCCATTGGTTTTGGAACCAATTTCACGAATATCTATAACGGAGTTTTCATATTCCGTCTCTTTCAGTTCATATTTTTCAAACTCACTGTTCCAAACATAATACTTGCGGGTATCCGATTGAAATCTTTTTTGAGTATCAATTTGTGCATTTACATTCATACTGAAGATGAATGCCAATAGCATGGTGATGGTTGCTTTCATTTAATTTTGACATTTAACAGCCGTAAAGCTAAATCTAAATTCGATTAAAAGCAAATAAAATCGATAAAATGCATTTATTCGTTTTATATATAAAAAAAACCTTTCAATTTGTTGAAAGGTTTTGTGTTTTATTAAGAATGTGCTTTACTTAAATCGCATCTACAATCGAGGCAAAATCTGTAGCTTTTAATGCCGCACCGCCTATCAATCCTCCGTCAACATCTGGTTTAGAAAAAATCTCTTCGGCGTTTTCCGGTTTGACACTGCCGCCATAAAGAATTGAAACCGATTCAGCCACATCACTGCCAAATCGTTTTCGGATGGTCTCTCTGATAAATGCATGCATTTCCTGAGCTTGTTCAGGAGAGGCAGTTTCTCCGGTGCCAATGGCCCAAACAGGTTCATAGGCTAATATGATTTGTTCCCAATCTCTCTTTTCAATATGAAATAAGCCGTCGCGCAATTGATTTTCAACCACGTTGAAATGTTGATTGTCCTGACGGTCTTTTAATTCTTCACCGAAACAGAAAATGACAGTCATATCATGTTTTAATGCGGTGGTAACTTTTTGTGCCAATATAGCATCAGTTTCATGAAAATGAGCACGACGCTCAGAATGTCCTAAGATGACAAGGTTAACCCCAATACTCTTAAGCATATCCGCCGAAATCTCTCCGGTATAAGCTCCGCTTTCATTTTGATGCATGTTCTGAGCCGCTACTGCAATATTGGTAAACTCTAAATGATCCACAGCAGAGGCCAGATTGACAAAGGTAGGGGCTACAATTACCATGGCGTCCGTATCGTTGGGCAATTTGTCAATTAATTCATTAAGTAAATCTTCCGTCTCTTCTGCATTTTTATGCATTTTCCAATTGCCGGCAACTATTTTCTGTCTCATCAGTTAGTATTATATTGATTTTAAAGTTTCGTTGATTTTATCAAAATCGGTTTCAATAGCACGGTAGATTACTATGTTCCCTTTTTTGTCTATAATAATATATCTGGGAATCCAGTCTAGGTCAATGGCTTTCCCAAACGCACCTTTCATCCCGTCAGTAGCCCAGTAGTGGTCTCCTTTTAGTTCGTGTTTTTCAATGCCTTCTTTCCATTTGTCAGCAGCCTTGTCCATAGAAATAAAAACATAATCCACGTCGGGATTGTTGGCTTGAAGTTCTTTTAGTTTAGGCATCGCCTTCACACAATCACCACACCAAGAGGCCCATACTTCTATGACAGTGGTTCGTCCGGCATGTTTATTTAAAATGTCCTGAAATGTAATTTCTTTTAAATCGGTGTTGAGCAACTTTTTAGACAAAGCTCGTTTTGAAAATTTATCTTTTTGTCCGGTTGAAAAAGCCAAAACGGCTATGATAGCTGCCATAAACAGAAAAGTTTTTTTAGTTTTTATTCCGTTTTTTTTAATTATTTTGGTCATTTTCTGTCTTGTTTTTCTTGTCCAGATAGTAGATTTTATGATTTCTTCTTTTGCGTTCTTTTCTTTCCCTTCTTTTTTTAGCATCATAAAGGTATTTTACGATTAGCACAGCTCCGAGTGCAGAGGTAAATACAAAAGTACTGCCGATAAGAATATAAACGGTG
Source organism: Flavobacterium sp. XGLA_31 (assembly GCF_051547105.1). Classification (NCBI taxonomy): domain Bacteria; kingdom Pseudomonadati; phylum Bacteroidota; class Flavobacteriia; order Flavobacteriales; family Flavobacteriaceae; genus Flavobacterium; species Flavobacterium sp. XGLA_31. The sequence goes on from NZ_JBPTTM010000009.1 coordinate 14,976, forward strand.
TTCCCAAACACAGGAGGGTGTTCCATAGTGGAGATATGCTTCAACACAAGGTGACCTACAATGAAGGTGATAATGCAAAGAATGATTCCGATCAGGCCTTTTTCATTATCTTTTTTCGACATGATATATTTAAACATAAGATAATTTTTAAATATTAAAATTAATAAAAACTTTACAAATGCTGAAACTTATTTTTTCAGTTCAGCAAAGGTTTTGTTAATCAATTTTTGGTAATCAACCGGATTGAACTTGTTTTCATTAATGCCAAAATAATATTTATATTCATTACCATTCCATAAATATTTAACTCCGGGCGTATCTTTTCCTGAACCCAGAACCTTCCAGAAAGGAATCACTTCAATGATTTTGTATGGATATTCAGCCCCGGCTTCTTTAAAGAAATCCGGAATTAAATCAGCTTCCTCATTCATAAAGATAATAGAAATTTCAGGAAAATTTTTGTTGGTTTTCTTCAATTCTGTCAGCTCTTTTGCTGCTTGTCGGCAATGGTCACAGCCGGGCACAAAAAAACAGAGTGTCTTACGGCCATTGTCTATACCGGCAAAATACGAAGCATAACCCGATTTCTTCTTTTCAGGCTCGGTTGGTTCCGTTTTGACGGTTGCGACAGCTGCATCCGGTTTTTTTACAGTATCTTTAATCATCACAGCAGCCGTGGTGTCTGCTGCTTTAGGCTGTAATGTGTCAACTGTTGTTGCTTCGGGTTCGGTTACGGTAAAATTGCTTGCCGGTGGTTGAATAGGAGCCAACATGAATAACATTAAAATCATAGCAAAAGTGGTTGAGGTCAATACCCAAAAGTTATCATGACGTTCAGTACTCTTAGGCATAATAACAATCAGCCAAACCAAAAGAATCATAGCCACCACATTTTTAGCAATAGCCTCTATAGGGGTCATCGGCAGCAAGCTCCCAAAACAACCACAGTTCCCCGAATTCCCCCCACTTTGTATGGTTACTAAAGTTAAATGTGTAGTAAAAACAGTTAACAATAAAATAGTAGCAGGAATTACAATACTTCTCAAAAAGTTCTTTTGTAAAATCAATAGCCCCAAAGCAAATTCTATTCCGATTAAAATACGGGAAAAATAGGGAGCGAAATTTTCCGAAAACCCCATTGGATAAAGCTGCTTTACTTCAAAAGTAGAGATGGCAAAATAAGGTGACGGATACAATTTGGCAACAGCCGATAACAAAAATAAAAAGGAAATCACAAATCGGATTCCCAAAGCAATATTATTTTTAGATGTTCTCATAGGATTTTTTTTTTGACTAAGAAGTACTATTGTCCAAATTTCATTAAAATCAGCGCAAAAACAGCGTAGTTAATCATGTCCTGATAATTGGCGTCAATCCCTTCCGAAACCAATGTCTTTCCCTGATTGTCCTCAATTTGTTTTACCCGTAGTAATTTTTGTAAAATCAAATCGGTCAAAGAGCTTACCCGCATGTCGCGCCAAGCTTCTCCATAATCGTGGTTTTTGGCTTCCATGAGTGATTTGGTCAGAGCCACCTTCGCATCGTATAATTCAGTTGCTCTGGCCACATCTAAATCGGGTTGCTCAACCACACCCAAATCCAATTGAATCAATGCCATGACAGAATAATTGATGATTCCAATGAATTCACCGGTTTCATCTTCGTCTATTTTACGGGTTTCGTTTTGTTGTAGGCTTCTGATGCGCTGGGCTTTGATAAATATTTGGTCGGTTAACGAAGGTAATCTCAAGATTCGCCAAGCGCTTCCGTAATCTTTCATTTTGTTGATATAAAGTTGTCGGCAAATGGCGATAACCTTATCATATTCTTGAGAAGTATTACTCATTTCAGTGTATCTTTGTGTCAAATTTTTCCAAAAGTAAAGAATAAAGATTGAAGTACAAAAGACAATATCTTAGAACTAACTTAAATTCAGAATGACTATCAATTGCCTCGGAAATCTGATTGATTTAAGCACTCCCAAAGTCATGGGAATATTGAATGTTACACCCAATTCGTTCTTTGACGGCGGGAAATATTCGGATGAGAAAAAGATACTGATGCAAGTTGAAAAGATGCTTGCGGATGGCGCCTCCTTCATTGATGTGGGAGCGTATTCCAGTAAACCCAGTGCCGATTTTGTTTCGGAAGAAGAAGAAATTGCGCGTATCGTTCCGACAATAAAATTAATTTTGCAACATTTCCCCGAAACCTTGATTTCGGTAGATACCTTTCGGGCCAAAGTAGCTGAAGCAGCCATCAGACAAGGAGCTTGTATCATCAATGATATTGCAGCCGGTAGTCTCGATACGGAAATGATGGCAACGGTGGCTGCGCTTCAGGTTCCTTACATCATGATGCACATGAAAGGGAATCCCCAAACCATGCAAAGTTTGGCGCAATATGAGAATGTCACCAAGGACATCTTGTTTTATTTTTCCGAAAAAGTGGCTCATGCAAGAAGTCTCGGAATCAACGATTTGATCATAGATCCCGGATTTGGTTTTGCCAAAACTTTGGAGCAAAATTTTGAAGTAATGCGCGATTTAGAATTGTTTCAAATGTTAGAATTGCCTGTTCTTGTCGGTATTTCAAGAAAATCAATGATTTATAAAACCCTCAATACAACTGCCGAATTTGCGTTGAACGGAACGACGGTGTTGAATACGGTTGCCTTACAAAAAGGAGCCAACATTCTCCGAGTTCATGATGTGAAAGAAGCCGTTGAAACTATAAAATTAGTAACTCAGTTATGAAAAGAATTATCGTTTTAGGAATTTGCTTGTTGTTGTTTTCCTGTGACAAAAAAGAAGTTTTACTGCCGAAAGCCAATGAAACCATTGTTGCCGATGTACAAGATCATTCTCCCATTTATTTCTTTTTCAAAACAGAAGGAGAGGATACGTTAGTTGACGTGAACCGAAACAATTCGATTAGCTCAACAAATTGGTTGTTTAACGTAGATAAACGATTGCCGCTTCGAAAGGTAATTTTGGAAATTAAAAAACTACAGGCAAAAAAAGAGGGAAGCCTGCACAAAAGCGAGACATCTGAAAATTACTTTACCTACACCGATACAGTAACAAAGAAAATGGCTTTTCTGCCTTTTACAAAGGTTCGGTTCAAATTGGAGAAACCTGATTTTAATGTAGTACACTTCTATTTAGATCGTAACGATTTGGTTCATTTTAATGATGAGGTATTTTCAAAAAATGAATTACAGGCATTTTTAGATAAAAAGTCCATTCATGTATCACGTATCGTGTTTTCGTATGATAAAGGAATGTCATTTGGAAAATATATCCAATACCGGTTTTTTATCAAACATCTGGTAGCTCCCAAAGGAATAACCATTAGTCAAAACAAAGCCTACATATACTAAGTTTAGGAAGTTTTTTTATTGGTGATGGTAGGGTTCGTTTCTCAGTATCGTGAAACCGCGATACAATTGTTCGATAAAAAACAAACGAACCATTTGGTGAGAGAAAGTCATCAAAGAAAGCGAAACTTTACCCTGTGCTTTTCGGTATACGTCTTCGCTAAAACCATAGGGTCCGCCAATAACGAATACGATGGTTTTAGCTCCGGAATTCATTTTTTTTTGCAAATAGTCGGAAAACCCCACGCTCGAAAACGAACTGCCGTTTTCATCCAGTAAGATAAGTTGATCGGTAGGGGCGAGTTTGGCAAGAATCAGTTCGCCTTCTCTTTCTTTTTGTTGTGCTTCTGAAAGATTTTTGACGTTTTTAATATCAGGGATAATCTCCAAATCAAATTTGATATAAAAGGACAACCGTTTAGTGTAGTCATCAATCAATGTTTGCAGTGCTTTGTTATCGGTTTTGCCAATAGCGATTAGTTTGATATTCATGAGTATCTATTTATTCCAAATTTTCCAGGCTTTTTCCGCTTGCAAAATTAACATTTCATAGCCGTTTTTAGTGATCGCTCCTTGCTTTTTGGCTTTTTTCAAAAATTGGGTTTCTTCCGGATTGTAAATCAGGTCAAATGCGATATGCTTATCAGTAAAAAAAGCATACGGAATAGGAGGGAACTCCTTGGTATTTGGACTGGTGCCCAAAGGCGTACAATTGATGATAATGTGGTAATTGTCAAAAGTGGTTGCATTGATTCGGTCATAATCAATCATGCCTCCCTTTTCTTCACGCGATACGAAGGTGTACAGGATTCCGAGTTGGTCTAACGCAAACGCTACTGCTTTGGCAGCTCCTCCGGTGCCTAAAATCAATGCTTTTTTATGATGGGGTTGTAACAGGGCTTCCAATGATTTCATAAAGCCGTAATAATCGGAATTATAGCCCTTTAGTTTTCCTTTTTTTGTAAAACGAATCACATTGACAGCGCCTATTTGGGCAGCGGTTTTGGATAACTTATCTAAGTAAGGGATAACCGCTTCTTTATAAGGAATGGTTACATTGAGTCCTTTCAAATCAGGGTTGTTGGCAATAATCGTTGGAAACTCTTGAATGGTTGGAATATCAAAATTCTCATAAGAACAATCTACAAAGTTGCCAAGAGCAAATTGTTCAGTGAAGTAATTCTTCGAAAAAGAATAGGCAATGTTTTTTCCGATTAGACCATAGCGTCTTCTCGACATCTTATTCCGGTTTTTGGTATTTTGTGATGTAATCCTGAACTGATTTTCTGTCCCAAACGGTGGGAAACAATTCTTGAAGGATAGTGTTGTTTTTTACGTTGAGTCGTAAACCGTTACTCAAGTGGAAGTTTCCTTTTTCTTCTTCATTTAAAAGCAAGTGGAAACCTGCCAATCGGTATTCTACTTCAAACTCTTCCGGAAAATATTCTGCAGCCTGCATCAAGGTGAGAATAGCATTGTTGTATTCTCCCATAACTTGCATAACATCTACCCAAAACAACCAGGTGTCCAACTGATAATCGCCAAATTCTACCGCTTTTCTGTAACCGAATTCAGCTTCTTCAAAATGATCCATAGCTTTGTTGATGGAGGCAAAACGTTTCCAATACAAACGATTTTGATCGTCTATGGCTAGTGCTTTGTTTACATAATACAAGGCTTTTTGATAATTTTTTTGACGGAAATAAAAATCGGTAATGGCAATCCATCCTTTGTCTAACAGCGGATCTTCATGTACCGTTTTGTTGAAATATTTTAAGGCTTCTACTTTGTTTCCCAGTTTTTCGTAACATTTCCCTATACGCAATAAGGCATACGAAGTGGGGTCGTCCAATTCAATTGTTCTGTTGTAGCATTCAATAGCCTCTTCATATCTTTTTAAACGTTCCAAAGCTTTACCGCGTTCCATGTAGGCGCCAATAAATTCTTCGTCGATATACGATGCCAATTCAAATGAAGTTGCTGCTAATTCGTATTCTTTGATACCATAATACAATCGTCCGGATTGGTGCCAGGCGATTTCGCTGTAAGGGTTTCGGTCGATGTAGGTTTTCAAGTAGTCAATGGCTTCCTGATTTTGGTCTAAAAACTCAAAGCAATACACTACGTTATAAAGTGCGGATTGGTCCTCGATGTCTTCCTCCAAACACTTGATAAAACTCTCTTTAGCCAATTCCAGATTGTCCATAAAAAGATATTCCATACCCATCAGGTTGTACACATCGGCATGATCTTCGGTATACAGTAATGCGGTTTGAAGAAATTCAACCGCTTTGTCGTGTTGATCTCTTTTAGAATAGATATTGGCTTTTTGAATAAAAATTTCTTCGTTGGTAGGTTCAATGGCATACAATTCGTTCAATAATTTTTCTGCCTGATCCAATTTATCATCATACACCAACATTTCTACCTGAACCAGTTTCAATCCGGTAGATTTCGGATGCTGCTCTAATCCTAACTTTAAGGCTTTTTTTGCCAAAGTAGCTTTTCCCATATCGAGGTAATGCAGAATGATTTCCTCGAACTCCTCTGAATCAAAAAAGAATACTTTGTTGGTTTTCAACATCGATTCAAATTTTGATAAAGATAAGTTGTAATCTTCTTCTTCGTGATCTAGGTGCATAATAGTAGGGGTTAAAATTATCCTTAATAAAATTAGGCAAACGCCGTGCTTTTTTGGGTTAATGTAATTATTGTTGTAAACAATTTAATTAACATTTTTTTACGCTGATGCTCAGGATGTTTACAGGTTTGGGGCTTATATAAAACAAGTGTCCGGTTGATTTCCCTATACTTCCGTCATAATTTCATTCATCGCTTCGATGATGATGGCGCAACCTTCTCTGATTTCATCTTCAGAGATGGTAAGGGGAGGAGTAATACGGATAGCGCACCCTTCAAAGAGTAACCAGAATAATATCAGTCCTTTGTCCTGACATTTGAAAATTACTTTGTTGGTAATCTCCGGATCTTTAGTCATCGCGGCCAACATTAATCCTCTTCCTCTAACTTCTTCTATCAAAGGGTGTACCAAAAGGCTGCGAAATAACTTTTCTTTTGCTAAAGATTGTTTCGCGTAGTCTTTTTCCAGGATTTCTTCCAAAGTAGCCAAACAGGCTGCCGCTATGACAGGATGTCCGCCAAAGGTGGTGATATGTCCTAATTTAGGGTCGTGACTCAGTAAATCCATGTGGTCGGCATTAGCAATAAAACCGCCTACAGGCATACCGCCGGCCATTCCTTTTCCAATGATAACTACGTCGGGAACCACGTTATAATTTTCGTAACCGAATAATTTTCCGGTGCGTCCGAAACCCGGTTGGATTTCGTCTATGATCATTAAGGCACCCACTTCTTCACAACGTTTTTTAACTTTAATCAAAAAATCGTTTTGGGGCTCAATAAAACCGGCTCCGCCTTGTATACTTTCCAGAATGATACCGGCTGTTTTGGTGGTAATTTTTTCTAAATCAGCTTCGTTATTGAAGGTGATGAAGTCTACATCGGGAATCAAAGGACGAAAAATTTGCTTGCGCTCTTCAAATCCCATGACGCTCATAGACCCCATAGTATTGCCATGATAGGCATTATGGCAGGAAATCAGCTGACTTCTTCCGGTAACCCGGCGAACTAATTTCAAAGCACCTTCCGTGGCTTCGGTTCCTGAGTTTACCAAGTAGACTTTGTTTAAGCTGGGATGCAAATGGGCTACTAATAATTTACAGTAAGCTACCGCCGGATGTTGGGCATATTCGCCATACACCATGACATGAGAGTACTTGTCTAATTGGTCTTTAATGGCTTGATTGACCCTAGGATGCTGGTGTCCCAAGCTGCAGGCGGAAACGCCGGCAACAAAATCTAAATATTTTTTATGATTGGTGTCGTAAATATAAGACCCTTTGGCGTGCGACACTTCCATACCCAGGGGATAAGGAGAGGTTTGCGCTTGGTATTTTAAAAAATCTTCTTTCATCATTAAATCTTACTTCACCATCGGTTTCGGATGGTTTTTGTCGTAATCTAACGTTTCTTTGCTCGGGGTTAAAGGTTTGTCCTCTTTGGCCATTTCCTTTTGCTTAGCGGCTTGAATTTTAGTGTCCATTTCATTTTCCTCGGGCGGAAAAATATCGTCTTTGGATTTTATCCGCTCGTCACCACGCCAAATAAAACCTCTTAGCTTCCTTGCATTTTCAGGCAAATCTTTTTCAGGATAAATATCGCCGTCTACCTGATTGAAAAACGTGATGGTATCTATGGTATTTTTGTCCAAAATCATATTGATTTTACTGCTCACATTTTTATTAATCCCAATCAATTCATGCTCGTCATTCCGCATGTAATAAATCACTTCGGTATTTTTAACTACATCCACTTCTTGCAGTTTGTTGTCGGCAAATTTGCCATACAGATTTAACCCCTTCACCTGATTGTAGCCGGTTCCCAAAGAATCTTTAGAGATAATAAAAGCATTGTTCAGGACCTTTAGCGAGTCCAGTTTTTCAGTCTTGTTATTCCCAATAAGGTGCATCACATCGCCTGTCATTTGATTTTCATAGTTCCAAAGAATAGGTCTTCCAATCATTTTGGTCAAGGCTATTTTTTGGTCTGAATGAATAGAATCACACTTACCGCTCATATCGGTTTTGTAGAATCGCACATTGTTAAAGGCTCTCACTATGCGTTCTCCGGTCTTTCCCGTAATCAGCATTTTTTTCCCGTGGACATACATAGAATCTTTTTCTACCAAAGTAATGGCTACCGCACGTTTGGTAATCATTATCGAATCAGTTTGCTTCTTGAGATTGCGGTAAATCTCAGCATAATGTCCTTTAATTAACCCTTTGTTTATGGAATCGGTGATTTTAACGTTGTTGGTCCCCGATGCATATTCTCGGTTTCTGTCGTAATACAGACTGTCTGCCTCAATCCTGCGGTCTTTGTACTTGATGTACGATTTTCGAAGGAAATGGGCCAAGTTCTTTTTGGTATCGTAAAACCCTTTTTCAGTATAAATAAAATTTTCTTTACTGGTAATAGTCGATGGTCCGAATAAATAGGAGTGCCCCGAATTGGTATAATAATCCAAATGATTCGACTTGATAGTGTATTTCGGATTGGTAATCGTAACGGCGGTCAAAAAACGGAACTTCTTTTCTTTGGCATAATAGCGCCCCGATTTGCTTTTGAGCGTATTCTCCTTGCTGGTGATGGTACCATAGGTGTTGTAAAAAGCCTCCTGTACATTTCGGTCAAAATTAATGGTGTCAGTGACCAAAGTGGATTCCGGGGATCTCATGATGACATTTCCCGTCGCATAGGCTTGTTTGACTTCACCGTTGTACTCGGCGTATTTGCTGTTGAGAAATAGGGTGTCACCCTGCACCATCTGTACTTCCCCAAAAGCCTTGATATAATTTTCTTTTTGAAAATAATAAGCTTTGTTACAGGTAAATACCACCCCTTCATGACTTACACGAACGTTACCGCGAAGCAAAAGCGCATCGGGAATTTCAATTTGATTGATATCAGCAAAATCAGAATGTTCTACGATAATTTTTGATTTTTTTTGCGCCTGCAACTGTACAGCGGCACAAAGAACAAAACCGATAGCTAAGAGTAACTTTTTCAAGTGGTATAATTTTGGGCAAATTTATGAAATTAGGGACAATACCATTCGGAATTAAGAATTATTTAGAATAAAAAAAGCGCAAACCGAATGCCGGATTTGCGCTTTTTTATCAAATAAACAGAAACGTTATTCTTTCACCACTTTTTGCACGGCACTGCCTTGGGCTGTATTCACTTTAATAAAATAAACTCCCTTAGCATGGTTGGAAATATCAAAAGTTGTGGCATTCCCGTCAGCAAAATCAGTTTCCAAAATCCTTCCCTGAACATCAAACAACGAAACCGATTGGAGGGTAGAGGCACAACGGATGTTGATGACAGAATGAGCCGGATTAGGATAAACTTTTACACTGTTATCAAATTCATGGATAGGGTTACTCAAGTTTTGGAACGTTGTCTGAGCGTCATTGGTTGTAATAGGAACGTTGTAGTCAAAATAAATTTTGGCCGACTTACTCACATAATCCCCCGCTACTAACGTGTTTTTCGATTTGATTTTGAACAACACATCGCCATGACCGCCTACAGGAGGATTACCGCCTGCCGCAGCCAAGTTGATTCCTTGAAAAATAAACTCAACGGTATTACCTGTAATCTTGGTATAGGCCGGATTGGAAGTTCCTAAAATTTGCAACGAGTTGATGTCGTATTGATTGGTATTAATCACATCTTTGACCACTACATTTTCGGCCAAATAATTTCCGGTGTTTTCAAAGGTAATGCTATAGTGCAGGTATTTGCCAATTTCAGATACAGATACCGAATCGCCCTCCAGACAAGTGATTTCATTCGGATCATAAGAACCCACCACCATTTGATGTAAGGTGAAGGCGTTATCTTCCCAGTTTTCATCTGTAGTCACATCAATAAAAGAAGTAAAAGTCAAGACATCGCCAATGTTTACCGCCGGAGTATCGGTTGGGGAATTGACATGAAATGTTACCAGTACACTGCCACTTTGAAAAGGCTGTAAACCCATTACCGTCCAGGAAAGATGTCCGCTCGTAGCCAACGATGGCGCATCTGAAGCCCCAACAAAATCGAGTACCACATCATCGTAACTGAAGTTCAGAAACACAGTTGATGTTTGGTTTCCCTTGTTTTTGTAAACCAGTTTATACACCGCATCAAAGCCCGGGCGGGCGGGAGTGATTGGCATAATCACCATTTCTACATCGCGGTGAATCCCATTGGGAGCCAAACAGAAGCTTTGTGTGACGCTGTTATTGTTATTGTCTGCAAAAGGAATTACCGCATTGGTGGGTGAAAAAGTAAACCAGGTTGGGTTTTCAATTTCGGGCGTTAGGGTAAAACTTCCGGCTTGGGTAAAGAACGAATAGTTGCCGGTTCCGTTGGTAAAAGTTGCACCGATTGTAGTACCATCATTAATGTTTATTCGAATGTTAGGCTGGATATCATCGCTGGCATCACAACCGTTATTATTCGCGTCAAGAGTGATATTCCCGGTAATGGTGTTGTAATTGCCTCCCGGTACAAAGCTGCAATACGAGTTAAACACCACATTCCCGTTATTCACATTGATGCTTTGATTCAAAATTTGTTGCACAAAGGTCAACTCACCATCATCAGCACAGACAAAAGCCAAGTTTGGGTTTTCATGCCAAAAGTTGTTCGTGTTGATGTATGGTAATCCATTTTTGATATTAATGTTGGTCAAACTATTATACGTGCAACTCAGATTTACTAAATGCGGATTATTAGAGAAATCGAGCGAAAACAATTGATTATGGTCACACAGCACTGTTTCTAAAGCTGTTGCTCCTGTTGAATCTATTAGAGATAATCCGTTTTCGTGGCAATCCAACCATTGTAACATCACATCACCATTAACACTTAACAGGTTAGTTAATAAATTGTTGTTGCAATACAAGTAAATAAGATGGGTCATTCCTGCTACATCCAGAGATGCAAGTTGGTTGTAATCAACGTAAAGTACATTCAGGTTGGTTCCTGAAAGGTCAATTGTGGTCAATGTATTGTTGGACGCATATAAATAATTAAGATTTGTTAAACCCGACACACTAAGTGTTGAGAGTTGGTTTGACGATACATTTAAATTCTGAAGAGCGGTCAAGCTCCCTACATTAATACTGGTAAGTTGATTAACCGGAAGCAGCAAGGTTTGTAGATTTACCAATCCGTTAACATTAATAGTAGTCAAATGATTGCCACTACAATTTAAATCCTGAAGATTCAATAAAGTGGTTACATCCAAACTAGTGAGTGTATTTCCTTGACAATTCAAATGTTTCAAGTTAGGGACATTGGCAAAAATGAAGGAATTATTTTGGTTGTTGCTCCAGTCTAAAGACTCTAAATTGGTGAGGTTACTCACATCCAAAGTAGTTAAATTCATATTGTTGCACACTAGTTTTTTAAGGTTGCTCAAAGGAATTACATTTAGTGATGAAATTTGATTGCTGCCACATTCCAACACTTCCAGATTGGTTAGTGTATCCACCGCCAGTGCCGTTAACCAGTTCGAGGTGCAATTCAGCGATTTAAGATTGCTCATGCCACTTAAATCCAATCCGGTAAGATGATTATAGGAACAGTCCAGATACTTTAACGAACTTAAGGACGAAAGATTTAAATTGGACATGTTGTTATTGTACACTTTAAGAGTATCCAAGCTGACGTTTGTTACGTTTAAGGTATTCAGGTTTGTATTAAAACCGGCATCTATCGATTTCAAATTAGGTAAATTAGTTAAGGTTATAGAGGTTAATTGGTTATTAGGACATTTCAGTATGCTAACATTAGTAAACGCTTCAAAACCGGTCAAATCAGCAATCGAAGATCCGCTGATGTTGAGCGTCGAATTGACCGCCTGAGCCTCCGAAACCTGAATTTGACCATCGGCATTGGTGTCAATACCAAGCCAGATCAATCGGTTCTTAAAATTCGCATCAGGTATGTTGACAATCTGGGCGTTGGCCATGCCGGCACAAAACAACAATAGAAAAAATAAGTTTTTCATAGTCAGTATAGTTAGGTGTTTGTTTTTCATAATCTTTGTTTTTTTTAAAGTGCTTTAATCAGTTCCTGCAGCCGCTCTTTTTTGCTTTGTGCAATCGGAATATGGGTGTTGTCGGCCATAATCACATAACCCCCGTCCGATTTGATATACGATTTCAGATAGGAAAGATTTATCAAATGCGATTGATGAATGCGTTCAAATCCGTGTTCCGTCAATAGCTCTTCATATTCCTTGAGCGTTTTCGATATCAGCACCGGTTTGTGGTTTTTGATAAAAAACTCGGTGTAATTGGCCTTGGCTTCGCAACGAATGATATCACTGACTTCAAACAAATGGATTCCATCACTCGTAGAAAGGGCTATCCGCTTAAAATTATCCACCTTTTTGCGAATGTTTTCCAAAAGCAAATCAATATGTTCAAACGAATTGCCTTTGCCCACCGCTTCTTTGATTTTGGCAATCGTATGTTGCAATTCCTCCGGATCTACCGGCTTTAACAAAAAGTCCAGTGCACTGAATTTAAAGGCCTTTACGGCATATTGCTCATGGGCGGTAATAAATACAATGTGTGCCGTGGTTTTGCCTTTGGTTTTAGCCAATTGTTCCAATATGTCAAAGCCGGTTCCGTCCGATAAATGGATGTCCAAAAAAATAACCTGTGGCTGCGTTTTTTCCAGCAATGCCACTCCGGTTTTGACACTCTCGGCCTCACTGATAATGTGAATGTCTCCGGCATACCGCTCTAAAAGGGCTTTCAGTCCCGTGCGTAAATGTTGGTCGTCGTCTATAAGTACTGCTGTAATCATCGTTATTGAATGTATTGTATGGGCAGGCGCAAGGTCACCTTGGTGCCGGCAATTTCGTGGTCAATTTCTATTTCCTGTATGTCAATTTGAGCCGATTTGGAAATGGTGGCTTCCATAATCTCCAACCTCTTTTTGGTGATTTCCAACGCCATCGATTGATGGGCCTGTACCGAGTGCGCTTTCATTTGTTTGGATTTGGAAATCCCAATACCGTCATCAGTTATGGTACAAATCAGTTGCCCGTTTTCCACATCAAAAGCCACGTCAATTTTGCCTTTGCTCTCCTTGGGAACCAATCCGTGCAAGATAGCATTTTCTACAAAGGGCTGAATCAACAACGGAGGCAATCCCATGTTAAATTCTACTTTGTCACTCGACTGTATGGAAAAATCAAATTTGTTGTGAAAACGCAGTTGCTCCAACTCAAGGTAATTCTGCAAACTCTCTATTTCCTTGTCAATAGGGATAATAGCACCTTTGGAGTATTCCAAAGTCAAACGCATCAATTTGGAGAATTTGGATAAATATTTCAAAGCAGAATCGGTACCGTTTTGCACAATGAAACTCGATATAGACCCCAAACAGTTGAAGACAAAATGAGGATTCATCTGCAAATGCAAAGCTTTCTGCTCGTATTCGGCCACTTCTTTTTGGAGCGTCAGACGGCGTTTCACCTGCTGGCGATTGTAAAACAACAGAATCAAACCAATCAACAACAGCGCACCAAGGATGGAAAACACGGTAAATTGCGTTTGCCTTTTGTTTTGTTCGGTCAATAGCGCCTCTCTTTTTTGATACTCAAAATTCATTTCGGCCTGCACAAACTTTTTGTTGTTTTCCTGATTGGTAATGCTGTCCCGCGCTGCAATATAATTTTTATAATGGATTAAAGATTGCGCCGGATTGTTGAGGGAACCATAGAGTTCACTGACCAGTTTTTCTGAATGAAAGGTTTGGTCCAACACCCCAATGGCTTTGGCATAATCCAATGATTTTTGCGCATATACCATTGCTTCGGGATATTTTTGCTGGTCACTATACAATTGCCCCAAATTATACAAAGCCAACGAAGCCCCAAATTTATTCTGTATCGATTCGTATTGCGCAAGAGCCAGGTTATAATAGGTTTTTGCCTTTTCGCTATCATGTTGCTGTTGGTAATAATCCCCCATATAATTGTTTAGCAACGCATGCCCACGGACGTTATTGATTTTGGCAAATGCGCGTTCCGCCTTTTGATAGTAAGTCAATGCGGTTGCGGGCTGATGCTGCTCTGCATAGATCACACCAATATTCGTGAGCGTTACCGGCACGGTTTGCTCTCCGGTTTCCTCTTGGAGTTGCAGCGCTTTTTTAAAGTATTCCAAGGCCTTGGGGTTATTACCCTGCGACTTATACACAACACCTATATTATTATAGGCTTTTGAAATGTTGCTTTTCTGCCCGGTTTCCTGATAGAGCTTCAGCGCCTTTTGGTAATTTTCGAGTGCGACATAATAATTGCTTTCCTGTGAAAAAATAACGCCTAAACTGGCGTAACTCCGCGCCAATCCGGTTTTGAATATTTTGTTATCCGTTTCGCTGTCCGCCAACTTTTGAAAAATAGATTGCGCGCTGAGAAAACACTTTTTGGCACGACCATAATCACCGGTAATGATATATGTGTTTCCTTGGTTCACTTCTCCGTTGGCTTCCCCGAAGGTGTAATGAATTTTACGGGCCAAACTAATCGCTTTGACAGCATAATAAAAAGAGGAATCAATATGACTCTCTTTCATTTCAAAAGCCAAATGATTGTAAATGTTCACTTTTGCCGTGTCAATTTTAGTAATGCGGATGACTCTCCGTAAGCTGTCTAGGGTGCTGTTTTGCGACAAAACAAGCGGACTGTACGCAAGACAAAACAACAGCAGGAAGGTTTTTATCAGGGTCTTCAAAATGCAATGGATTTAATTTCTCAAACAAAGATAACGTAAGTTTTCACGGTAAAGTGCCCAATTTTTTATTCCTGGGTTTTCGGTTATTATTTGGAGTATTTGGCTTATTATCACAAAAAGGTTCATGAAATTTAAATTCTGCAATTCCAAAATAAAGGATTTTTAGCACAATAATTTTTGTGTTTTACAGTTATATATAGTATAACTCTAAAACTGATTATTATGAAAACCAACCTGATTATCGTTTTATGTTTTGTCACCTTATTAGCCAAGGGACAAAGTGGGGAATTTAAAGTTCATGACAATGGATTGATCTATTCAGAAAGTGCTGTAGCGAAACTAAAGCACATTGTTGATTCTTTGAATTTGAAATTTAAAGTTTGTAATGTAAATAAGCAATATTACGCCAACAAGCAAACGTTAGGACATTATGTAAGCTTAGAAAAAAGTAAAGTGAAGGAAGCATTGAAAGATATTAAGGAAAATATTTCTTATGATGCCTTCATAGCTAAATATCCAAAGGCAGCAAAAGAGGAGAAGTTGGTTGTAATTCAATCGGAATATACCGATTATGACAAGAAAAAACGAATAGCCTTTCACAATCTTAGATTGGGTGAAAATTATAACCATGAAATTGAATTTCCGGAAAATGATGCGAAAGCTTTAAAAGGCAGTTGGATTTTTAGTTACAGTGAAAAAACGAGTTATTCTGATGAGGAAGTGGAAGCTTTTTATTTGTTGGAACCTTTTAAAAGCAATCCTATACCGTCCCAATATGCAAAATTGATTCAGTACTCAGAGTGTCTGGTGGATACCACTGCTCAGGTTTTTTATGATAAAGCTAAAGAGTCAGGCGTACGGTATTATGATACCACTCCAAACAAAGCTACTGCATTTATTGATTATGTGGAAAGAATATTGAAACGGCCTTCATTTGAAATGGATAAGTTTGATGTCTTGGTGGGTATGGACACTGTTGATTTCGAAAAACCGAATAAAAAATTAAGCAAGAAAAAAAGAGAAGAGCATGAAAAACTTAGAAATGTTGTGGAAGCCGAGTATAATGTTTTCAGAGAAAAAATGGAAGCTTGGCAGGCAAGTCGATGGTCGCGTGTTGATTCATTAAAAGTAAATGATACCCGTTTTATGTCAATGTTAAATGAGGCCTACTTGGAAGCGAAAGAGAAACAAACCGGAGATGATGAATTTGAAGACTACATCGGACGTTATGTTTCTAAAGAAGCCGAGCTGGAGATGAAAAGGAATAGAAGGGTGATAGGAGGATGTAGTATGGATTTGAGTCCCAGAATACATGCTTTTAATATAGCCTTGCTGTCTGCAGAAACAACTAAATGGGAAATCTTTTTAAGATCACATTTAGATATAATGAATGACCGGTTTGACAGAGTAAGTGACGGTAGTTGGGCACAAGCGGAAAGGAGTACCTATATTAAAGAATTAGAAGTTTTAAATATTGATGTTTTGGATTTAATTATTGGCATTTCATTAAGAGTTTCAAATCCCGCCGAAAATCATTATTTCGGCAGTATCAATCGTATAGGAAGAGCATTGGCGGAAAGCAAGGATAAACCGGCAATTGAAGCTAAGTTGACTGCCATGATAGGGGATAAAGAATTGGATGACTATAACCGAATACTGCTATACTTTTTATATGACAATTATGTTTATAATCTTAAAGAGGAAAATCTAAAAACGCAAAATCAAGAAAAATTAAAGGGAGCTATAGCACAATTGCCCGATTATATAGCTTCCAGAATAGTTAAAGAATAAAATATAAAAGCTGTCAGTCGACAGCTTTTTTTATGATTTTTAAGTATCACTAGTCGTTTTAATGATTTATGGTTTCATATTCACTGCTATTTTTTTATTTATGTTTTAAATTGTAATAAATAATGATTTTTTAGTTTATATATTAAAACTAATAACTCATTTTTGCTTCATTAAATAAAACAAGAATAAACAGTAAGCGATTATGTGCGGAATATTAGCCATTATAGGAAAAGGAAAAGACGAGCAACTGGTAAAGCAACTTTCCAAAAGAATGTCACACCGTGGCCCGGATGAAAGTGATAGGCACATTACCGAAAACGGACACATATTGAGTCACGAGCGTTTGTCGATTATTGATTTGCATTCGGGCAGACAACCTATTCAGGGTTGTGCAACAGCTTGGATGGTACATAATGGCGAGATTTACAATCATCAGGAATTAAGGGATACGATTCTGAAAGACCATACCTTCCGTTCTAAATCTGATTCGGAAGTGATTGTGCATCTGTATGAAAAATTCGGTTATGATTTTGTCCACATGTTAGACGGCGACTTCGCTTTTGTTGTGGTCGATGGCGATGACTACATCGCAGGTCGCGACCCTATGGGAGTAAAACCCTTATATTATGGTATGGATGATCGGGGACGCATGTATTTTGCCTCTGAAATGAAGCCGATAGCAGACCAATGCAAAACATTTTCCACGTTTCCGCCGGGACATTATTATACCGCACAAACCGGTTTTGTAAAGTACTATCAGCCGGAATACGAAGACTATAAAAAATGTGAAAAAGAGGTTGATTATGCCTTACTGAGAGAAACCTTAACCGAAGCCACCCGTAAAAGATTAATGAGTGATGTGCCCATTGGAGTATTGCTTTCCGGTGGATTGGATTCTTCCTTAACATCTTCCATCGCAGCGCGCTTATTAAAAGAAAAAGGCAAAGAACTGCATTCGTTTTCCATCGGATTGGATCAGCAAGCACCCGATGCAATTGCCGCCCGTAAAGTAGCTGATTTTTTGGGAACAAAACACCACGAAATTCATTTTACAATCGAACAGGGTATTGCCATTTTAGACAAGTTGATATGGCATTTGGAGACCTATGATGTGACCTCGGTACGAGCCAGTACCCCCATGTACTTCCTGTCAAAAGCCATAACTGATTTAGGGATTAAGGTGGTGCTTTCCGGTGAAGGAGCCGATGAGGTTTTTGGTGGGTATCTGTACTTCAGAAATGCACCAACTACGGAGGATTTCACCAAAGAAACCATTGAAAGAGTGCAAAAGTTATTTACGGCCGATTTACTTCGTGCGGATAAATCAACTATGGCGCACGGACTGGAAGCTAGGGTGCCCTTTTTGGATAAGTCTTTTTTAGAGGTGGCCATGCTGATTAAAGGAGAAGAGAAGCAGCCTAAGACTTACGATGGTAAAGAAAAGTATATTTTAAGAAAAGCCTTTGATACACCGGATAATCCCTATCTGCCTGATGAAGTACTATGGCGTCAGAAAGAACAATTCTCTGACGGGGTAGGGTATAACTGGATTGATACCTTGATTGAGTATTGTGCCTCTCAGGTAACCGATGAACAAATGGCTGCCGCAGCTGTATCGTTTCCATACAATACCCCGGTGACCAAAGAAGCGTATTATTACAGAACTATTTTCCATAAATACTATCCACAGCTCAGCGCGGCGCAAACCGTGCGCAAATGGATACCGAAATGGCAAGAGAATCAAGATCCGAGCGGTAGAGCGAATGCAGCTCATGTGCAGGCGGATGTTGAAATAGCAAAGTCAGGTGTGACCACTTGAACTTAGATTGAAGTTTAGTTTGTTTGTTAAAGAACGTCTGTCATTTATGGCAGGCGTTTTTTTTGTTGAAATCATGCCTAAAATGTTAATAACTTAAGCCTTTTAACTCCGTTTTAAGATAGGAAATGAGAGGTGTTTTCATATATTTGCGTGTTAGACAAAAAATACATTTTTACGATAAATTTATATGAGCGACGAAATTAAAAAGAACAGTTATTCAGCCGATAGTATTCAGGCATTAGAAGGAATGGAGCACGTAAGAATGCGTCCTTCCATGTATATTGGAGATACTGGAGTCAGAGGGTTGCATCACTTGGTGTATGAGGTAGTGGACAACTCTATAGACGAGGCTTTAGCGGGTCACTGTGATACCATAAGTGTATATATAAATGAGGATAATTCCATCTCAGTTGAAGATAATGGTCGTGGAATTCCGGTAGACATCCATAAAAAAGAAGGCGTATCAGCTTTAGAGGTGGTAATGACCAAGATTGGTGCCGGAGGTAAATTTGATAAAGACTCATATAAAGTTTCAGGAGGACTTCACGGAGTAGGGGTTTCTTGTGTGAATGCCTTGTCGGATCATTTAAGAGCTACGGTTCACAGAGATGGTAAGATTTACGAACAGGAATATGAAAGAGGGAAGGCATTATATCCGGTAAAACAAATTGGTGAAACAAGCAAAAGAGGAACCATTGTTACTTTCAAACCTGATGCAACTATCTTTACCCAAACCTTAGAATACTCTTATGATACCTTAGCGGCTCGTATGCGCGAGTTATCGTTCCTGAATAAAGGAATTACCATCACCATGACAGATAAGCGTCATAAGAAAGATAATGGCGAATTTGAAGGGGAAGTTTTTCATTCCAAAGAAGGATTGAAAGAATTTGTCAAATTCTTGGATGGTAACCGTATTCCAATCATCAGCCATGTCATCAGCATGGAGAATGATAAAGGTGAAATCCCGGTTGAGGTGGCGTTGATTTACAATGAAAGTTATGCAGAGAATATTTTCTCTTACGTAAACAATATCAATACCCACGAAGGAGGGACGCATTTACAAGGATTCCGTATGGGATTAACCCGTACGCTTAAAAAGTACGCTGATGCTTCCGGGTTATTGGAAAAGTTAAAATTTGAAATATCAGGGGATGATTTCCGTGAAGGATTGACGGCTATTATTTCAGTAAAAGTAGCTGAACCACAATTCGAAGGACAGACCAAAACCAAGTTAGGAAACAGAGAAGTAGTTTCACCGGTGTCACAGGCAGTAGCCGAGATGTTGGAAAATTACTTGGAGGAAAATCCCAATGATGCCAAAATCATTGTTCAAAAAGTTATCCTTGCGGCACAAGCACGTCACGCAGCTAAGAAAGCCCGTGAAATGGTACAACGCAAAACCGTCTTAGGCGGCGGAGGTTTACCGGGTAAATTATCTGATTGTTCTGAGCAGGATCCGGCAAAATGTGAAGTGTATCTTGTCGAGGGAGACTCGGCGGGAGGAACAGCCAAGCAAGGTCGTGACCGTAATTTCCAAGCGATTTTACCATTGCGTGGTAAGATTTTGAATGTGGAAAAAGCAATGCACCACAAAGTATTTGAAAACGAAGAGATTCGAAATATATTTACCGCTCTTGGGGTTACCATTGGTACCGAGGAGGATAGTAAAGCCCTGAACTTGGAAAAACTGCGTTACCACAAAGTGATCATCATGTGTGATGCCGACGTGGATGGTAGTCACATTTCAACATTAATCCTTACGTTCTTCTTCCGATTCATGAAAGAGTTGATTGAGAATGGTCACGTATACATTGCGGCACCGCCTTTATATTTAGTTAAAAAAGGAAACAAAAAAGAATATGCCTGGAATGATGACCAACGCGATGCGGCCAATGAGAGAATGGGAGGAAGTGCTGCGATACAACGTTATAAAGGTTTGGGAGAGATGAATGCGGAACAGTTGTGGGAAACAACTATGGATCCTAACTACAGAACCTTGCGTCAGGTAACTATCGACAGTTTGACGGAGGCCGATAGAATTTTCTCGATGTTGATGGGTGATGAAGTACCGCCGCGTAGAGAATTTATCGAGAAAAATGCGGTATACGCTAATATTGATGCATAAAAATTAAATAACATAACAAACAATAAAATTTACAAAAATGAAAGTTACGATTGTAGGAGCTGGAAATGTTGGAGCAACATGCGCTGATGTGATGGCTTACAGAGGAATTGCAAGTGAAATAGTTCTTTTGGACATCCGGGAAGGTTTTGCCGAAGGAAAAGCATTGGACATTATGCAATGTGCAACCAATACAGGATTTAATACTAAACTAACTGGTGTTACTAATGATTACTCCAAAACAGCAGGAAGTAATGTAGTGGTAATTACTTCGGGAATTCCAAGAAAGCCGGGAATGACTCGCGAAGAGTTGATTGGTATCAATGCCGGTATTGTAAAATCGGTTGCAGAAAACCTGTTGCAACATTCTCCTGATGCTATCTTCGTAATTGTTTCTAATCCGATGGATACGATGACGTATTTGGCATTCAAATCGTTAGGATTACCTAAAAACAGAATTATCGGTATGGGTGGAGCGTTAGACAGTTCTCGTTTCAGAACCTATTTGTCTTTGGCCTTGAATAAACCGGCTAATGATATTTCGGCTATGGTTATTGGTGGTCATGGTGATACAACTATGATTCCGTTGACTCGTTTGGCTTCTTATAACGGAATTCCGGTTTCTCAGTTTTTATCAGAGGAGCAATTGGCTAAAGTAGCAGCTGATACCATGGTAGGAGGTGCTACGCTTACTGCTTTACTAGGGACTTCAGCGTGGTATGCTCCGGGAGCTTCGGTAGCCTATTTAGTAGACAGTATTTTAAACGACCAAAGAAAGATGATTGCTTGTTCTGTTTTCGTGGAAGGCGAGTACGGTCAAAACGATATTTGCATCGGAGTGCCTTGTATCATCGGTAAAAACGGTGTAGAGGAAATCGTGGATGTGAAATTGAACGAGACTGAAAAAGCATTATTTGCTAAAAGTGCAGATGCTGTAAGAAGCATGAACGATGCTTTAAGTACTGTTTTAGGATAATTATTTATCACAAATTATAATAGTAAAACCCGAATTGGAAACAATTCGGGTTTTTTTATTGTGAAAAAATAAGAGGAGGGAATAAAAAAGCCCCGAAATATCGAGGCTTGTTTTATAATCAGAAAGAGTGGGATTATCTTCTTCTTTCTTTGATTTTTGCTTTTTTACCGGTAAGTTCTCTGAAGTAGAAAATACGAGCTCTTCTAACTTTACCTCTTTGGTTTACTTCGATTTTTTGTAATGCAGGCATGTTAACAGGGAAGATACGCTCTACACCTACAGCTCCTGACATTTTGCGGATTGTGAATGTTTCAGTCAATCCTGCACCTTTTCTTTGAATAACAACTCCTTTGAAAAACTGAGTTCTTGTTTTTTCACCCTCTTTAATTTCGTAGTACACGGTGATAGTATCTCCGGCTCCGAATGCAGGGAAATCTTTTTTTGTCGATAATTCGTTATTAACGAAATCTACTAAATTTGCCATTTTTATTAAATATTATGGTTTAAAATCAGAGCAACATTCACGGTTCTCGCCAGAGGTTGGTCTAATGTGGGGGCAAAGATAAAAAAGAATTGACAATTAACAATTATAAATTGATAAATTTTTAATAACGTAACTGATTCATTATCAGTCGTCAGCTATTTTTTATTCATTATCCAGTAAGTCTGGGCGTCTGTTTTTGGTGTGTTCATATGCCATGTCTTCGCGCCATTTTTCAATTTTGGCAAAATGACCACTGGTCAATACTTCAGGTACTTTCCAGCCTTTGTAATCGGCTGGTCGGGTATAAATGGGACCCGATAATAAATTATCCTGAAAGCTATCAGTTAAAGCAGAAGTTTCATCACTCAAAACCCCGGGAATCAGTCTAATAAGGGCATCGCATAATACAATAGCGCCAATTTCACCACCGGACAACACATAATCACCTATCGAAATTTCTTTAGTGATAAAATGATCGCGAACCCGTTGGTCAACCCCTTTATAATGACCGCAGAGTATGATGATATTCTCATACATCGACATGGTATTGGCCATCTTTTGATTTAGTGTTTCCCCATCGGGAGTCATATAAATCACTTCGTCATAGTGTCGTTGGCTTTTTAAATGGGTAATACAGTCGTCAATAGGTTGTACCATCATGACCATGCCGGCCCCTCCGCCAAATTGATAATCGTCGACGCTTTTTTGTTTGTTCTTGGTATAATCCCGAAGATTGTGAAAGTGTACTTCCACCAATCCTTTTTCAATAGCGCGTTTCATGATGGAACCTTCAAACGGGCTTCGCAATAAATCGGGTAATATGGTGATGATGTCTATTCGCATGGTTTCAATTCTGTCGAAAAAAGATGAGTTACTTGGGTAATTATACCCCAAACTGACGCAAATGATGGTCTAGGTGCATGGTATGCATTTGACTCCATTCGTCATAGGTCAATTCTCCAAAAAACGGATGATTTGTGGTTTTAATGGCATCTTTTCCCAAACTGGAAAAAATCTCAATTTTTTGAATAAGCTCGTTTTTGGCTTGGTCAAAATCATAATGTTTTGTTCGGATAAAGTCAGGTGCTGTGGGGCTGTTCTTTTTGAATTCGGTGCTTGCGAAAACTTTCTTTTTAAGCATTTTTCCAAATAGCCGCATCACAAAATTGGCTCTCATAGGCATATGGCCAAAAGTGAAATCCAGTGGAGCCTGACAGTGCGACAGCATTTGGTCTACGGTCATTTTCCCCCATTGGGCTTTGCTTTCGGGCGAAAGACTGTTGATTCTCGAAATGAATATGTCGTTATCGGCTTTACTGTATATGGAACTCATGTTTTCGTTTTTTTATCGTAGCCAAAATTACAATTTTATATACTACCTTTGCATTGCATTTTAAAAAATATACACAATGGAAAACGGAATATATGCTAAGTTCAATACCACTAAAGGTTCGATTTTAGTAAAATTGACACACGATTTAACTCCCGGTACAGTAGGGAATTTTGTTGGATTGGCAGAAGGACAATTGGAAAACTCAGCCAGACCAATGGGGAAACCTTATTATGACGGATTGAAGTTTCATCGTGTTATTCCTGATTTTATGATACAAGGCGGATGTCCGCAAGGTATTGGGTCAGGGGGACCGGGTTATAATTTTGATGATGAATTTCATGTTGATTTGCGTCATGACAGACCGGGTGTTTTGTCTATGGCCAATGCGGGTCCCGGGACTAACGGATCTCAATTCTTCATTACGCATGTTCCAACCACTTGGTTGGATGATAAGCATACCGTTTTTGGTCATGTGGTAGAAGGACAGGATATTGTCAATCAAATTGTACAGGGTGATATCATTGAAGGTATTGAAATCATCAGAGTGGGAGAGGAAGCACAGAAATGGAATGCTATTGAGTCATTCAGAACTTTTGAAGGTTCTCGTGCCAAAAGAATAGAGGAAGCAAAGAAACAAGCGGAAGCAGCTATGGAAAAATTGGCTGCCGGTTTCGAAAAAACGGAAAGCGGATTGCGATACAAATTCATCCAGAAAGGAAACGGTAAAAAAGCGGAAGCAGGAAAAACGGTTTCAGTACATTATACCGGACAATTGGAAAACGGAAAAACGTTCGACTCTTCTTATCCAAGAAAAAAACCAATCGAGTTTCCTCTTGGCAAAGGACATGTGATTGAAGGTTGGGATGAAGGTATTGCTTTGTTGCAAGTGGGAGATAAAGCCCGTTTTGTCATTCCTT
This sequence comes from Flavobacterium sp. XGLA_31, assembly GCF_051547105.1. Taxonomy (NCBI): domain Bacteria; kingdom Pseudomonadati; phylum Bacteroidota; class Flavobacteriia; order Flavobacteriales; family Flavobacteriaceae; genus Flavobacterium; species Flavobacterium sp. XGLA_31. The sequence continues at coordinate 39,193 of NZ_JBPTTM010000009.1, forward strand.
CATATTTAGGATATGGTTCAAGTGGTGCCGGTGGTGTGATTCCGCCCGATGCAACTTTGATTTTTGACGTTGAGTTGATGGACGTAAAATAATTTAAGATTTAGTTAAATATTTAAATCCCGACAATTTTTTGTTGGGATTTTTTATACATTTACCGGAAACCAATAAACTGAAAAACTATGAAGTATAAAGTAGTGGCCTTGGCCTTATTGTCGGTAATCATTTATTCTTGTGCCTCCAAATCGAGTGTGCCAACTACGGCAGCAACAAAAACAGAGTCAGCTTCTACTGTAATGACGGCTGAATTGGCTGAAGGGAAAATGCTTTATGAAAACAATTGTGCCAAATGTCATAAACTGTATGACCCAAAAGGATTCTCGGCTCAGGAATGGAAGCCGATAATGGACAAAATGCAAAAGAAAGCGCATTTAGATGATGCACAAGGATTAAAAATATACAATTACGTTACAATGAAATAATCAAAAAACACTCTGAAAAGAGTGTTTTTTTAGTTTGTGAACTATGGAAAAAAGTCTTACTTGGTCAGAATTTGAAAAGACGGAGATGCGAATCGGAACCATACTCGAAGTCAAAGATTTTCCCGAAGCCCGAAAACCGGCTTACCAATTAACCATTGATTTTGGAGCGGAAATCGGAATCAGAAAATCATCCGCTCAAATTACGAAACGATATTCAAAAGAGGATTTAATAGGCAAACAAATTGTTGCGGTGGTCAATTTTCCAAAGAAACAAATCGGCACTTTTATGAGTGAGTGTTTGGTGCTGGGTTCTGTTGGTCATGATAATGACATAGTGTTGTTGGTTTCAGATTTTAAAGTGGAGAACGGCTTACGTATCGGTTAATTCTTTTTCATTTTTTTTAGTATGCTTGTGATCAGGTTGAACAAGCTCAATACTATAAAAACAACGGTGATATAAAAAGAAACTTTCAGCGGGGTGGTTTCGCGCTCGGGACTGTTGATGTTCATGTTAAGAATCCAAATCCAAAACAGCATACTCAATGCGTGAAACGGCATTCCGTATTTGTCAATGAAATCGGTAAATCGTTTGATGTAAAGAGCAATTTTTTGCATGGTATTTTAAATTTAAAAGCCCGAAATCTTCGGGCTTTTGTATTAAATATCGTCAAAATCAATATCGGTAAAACTCTTTTCCGAAGCTGAAGTTTTTTCTTCTGTGGCTTCTTGCTGATAGTCTCTTTTAAAATCTTTTTGATGTCTTTCCGAAATTACTTCTTCTCCCTTGTGATTTAGTACATAAGAAGTCATTTCTTCTAAAATATCAGTAAACGCGGCAAAATCTTCTTTATACAGGTAGATTTTGTGTTTTTTGAAGTGAAACGACCCGTCCTCTTCGGTAAATTTTTTACTTTCTGTAATGGTGATATAATAATCATCCGCTTTTGTAGCTCTCACATCGAAGAAATAAGTTCTTCTTCCTGCTCTTAAAACTTTAGAAAAAATCTCATCTTTTTCTAACATATCGTTTTCTCTCATATTCTTTCGGTCAATTAAATAGTGTTTGTGTACAGTTCAAAAATGGTAAATTTTTTGTTATGAAACAACAATTAATTTAATTCTTTTTCCGAAAGTTGTTTTAAGTACAATTCCGCATAATAGCCCTCTTGGTTTACTAATTGATTATGAGAACCTTCTTGTATGATACGTCCTTCCTCAATAATGATGATTTTGTCGGCATTCTTGGCTGAAGAGACTCTGTGACTCACGATAATGGTGGTTTTGTTTTTAGTAATCTCCAATAAATTATTCAGAATTTGTTCCTCGGTTTCCGTATCTACAGCCGAAAGACAATCGTCTAACAATAGGATTTTAGGGTCCTTGATAATCGCACGGGCGATGGAAACTCTCTGCTTTTGCCCGCCTGAAAGCGTAATCCCGCGTTCACCCAAAATAGTGTCGTATTGCTTATTGAAATTCATAATGTTGTTGTGTACAACGGCATTTTTGGCGGCATTTATGACTTCTTCATCGGTGGCATTTTCCTTTCCGAACTTGATGTTGTTTTTAATGGTGTCCGAAAACAAAAAAGCATCCTGCGGCACTATACCGATACTGTTGCGCAAATCAAACAGATTTACCTGATGAATAGCTTTGCCGTCTATGGTAATTTGGCCTTCTTTGATATCGTGCATCCGCGTTAATAACGATAGAATACTTGATTTTCCGGCCCCTGTTTTACCCAAAATGGCAAGTGTTTCTCCCTTTTTTACTTTAAATGAAATATTTTGTAAAGCACTGATTTCGGTATCTTCATAGGTAAAGGTTACATTTTTGAATTCAATGTCTCCCATTATGTCACTATGCTCGGCAGTATTGTTTTTGATTTCGGGTTCTATTTTCAGGAATTCGTTTATGCGTTTCTGAGACGCTTCGGCTTCTTGTACCAAAGAGGAAACCCATCCTATGGAAGCAACGGGCCAGGTCAGCATATTGACATATAAAATAAATTCAGCAATAGTACCAATACTTTTTATGGTTCCGTCAATATACATTAATCCGCCAAAATAAATGACGGTCAGGTTGCTCACGCCAATTAACGCAATCATTAACGGGCCGAAAAGGGATTGTACACGGGCCAAACTCATGCTTTTGATTTTACTCTCTTTGGCCAGGTCTGACATATTGTTTTGGTATTGTTCTTCTAAACCATAAGCCTTGACTACTCTGATTCCCGAAAAAATCTCTTGAGTAAAACTGGATACTTTGGACAAAAATTGTTGAAAAACGGTACTCCGCTGATTGATTTCGGTACTCAATCTGAAAATGATATACGACAATATGGGTAAAGGTAAAATGGTATACAGTGTAAGTCGGGGTGATACATTATACATATAAATAATGACCACCGTAAAGCGAATAAAGGTATTGATGGTATACATCACTGCGGGGCCCACATACATTCTCACTTTGGCCACATCTTCACTGATGCGGTTCATTAAATCTCCTGTTCGGTTGCGTTTGTAGAAATTTTGATCCAGTACCTCATAGTGTCTGAAGACTTCATTTTTCAAATCAAACTCCACATGACGCGACATTACAATTAAGGTCTGACGCATTAAAAACTGTAAAACACCGGCAATCAAAGTGGTAGCTAAAATCCAAAGAATGTTTTGAATGAGTTCCGTTTTCACTACCTCACTACTGATGCTGCTCTTGTGAAAATCTTCAATAACCTTAAAGGATTTGCTGACCAGCTTTGGTGTGAATAATGAAAAGATTTGAGCTACAATGGTGATGATAATTCCTAATAAAAAATGGAATTTGTATTTGATGAAATATTTGTTTAAATATTGAAGTTCTTTCATTTTAGATAACTAAAAACAAGCTTATGTGTTTCTTTTTTGTTAAAATTATTGGATATAATTAAATTAAAGGATTCTTGATTAAAATGGTTTTTATTAACAAATTAGTAATTAATCTCTGTTTGAGTAAATTTTATTGAATAAAGTTATAATTTTGCGCTGACTTTTTTGAAAAAAGTCTAAATTAAATAATTACAAAATGACTTCAGAAATCACAACCCCAGCCGAGCTGAAAAAGATGGATCCTGTTTTTGGTCAACTGTCTTTTGATAATCATGAACAAATTGTTTTTTGTAACGACAAAGATACAGGTTTAAAAGCAATAATAGGTATACATAATACAGTGATGGGACCGGCTCTTGGCGGAACCAGAATGTGGAAATACAACAATGAATGGGAAGCTTTAAATGATGTATTGCGTTTGTCTCGCGGAATGACCTACAAGTCGGCAATCACCGGATTAAACTTGGGTGGTGGTAAAGCGGTAATCATTGGAGATTCCAAATTGGATAAAACCCCTGAAATGATTATACGTTTCGGTCAGTTTGTAGATTCATTAAGCGGAAAATATATTACTGCAGAAGATGTGGGAACTACCACAGAAGATATGGACAGAATCAACAGTGTGACCAAACATGTAACCGGTATCTCTGTTGAAAGAGGTGGTTCAGGAAACCCTTCTCCGGTAACAGCCTATGGTGTGTATATGGGGATGAAAGCGGCTGCTAAATACCAATTCGGTTCTGATAATCTGGACGGTAAAAAAGTATTGGTACAAGGAACAGGCCATGTGGGAGAGACCTTAATCAGTCATTTGAGAAAAGAAGGAGCTGAAGTGTTTGTTGCCGATATTCACCAGGATAAAATGGAAAATATGGTGGCTAAATATGGTGCTAAAATATATACAGGAGAGGATTTGTACGCCGCCGATGTGGATATCTATTCTCCTTGTGCTTTGGGAGCAACCATCAACGATGATACCATTTACAAAATCAAAGCCAAAGTAATTGCCGGTGCTGCCAACAATCAGTTAGCGGTTGAGTCTGTTCACGGACAAATTTTAAGAGAAAGAGGTATTGCGTATGCTCCCGATTTCTTAATCAATGCCGGTGGAATTATTAATGTGTATGCTGAGATCGTGAAGTACGAACCGGGAGAAGCTATCCGCAGAACAGAAAATATCTATAACACTACCTTAGAGATTTTTAACTTTGCTGAAGCCAACAATATGACCACGCAGCAAGCTGCCATGCAGATTGCTCAAAACCGTATTGATCAAAGAAAAAAAGAAAACGCTGCTAAATAAGCGGATTCAAAATAAATAAATTACTATTTTTGCAACGCGAAAGATTTTCTTTCGCGTTGTTAATTTTTAAAAAGTTCTTACCCGTGCTAAACAGAAGACATATTCGAGTAAAGGTGATGCAATCCATCTACGCGATGCATCAAAAAAATTCTGATGAATTAGAAAAAGAAGAGAAATTCTTAATTCACAGTATTGACAATATTCAGGATTTGTACTTAACCATGTTGTCTTCATTGCTTGAAATCAGAAAAAAAGAAATCATTTTCTTGGAGGCTTCCAGCAAAAAACATTTGGCTACACCGGAAGAAAAAAATCCCAATAAAAAGTTTATTGATAATGCCGTCCTGCAACTTTTGGAGAACAGCAGTTCGTTGAGTATTGCTCTTGAAAAGAGAAAAATTGACAATTGGTCACTAAATGATGACTATATTTTGATTTTGCTGAACGAAATCAAGAAAAGTACTTTGTACCGAAACTACATGAGTACATCCAAAAAAAGTACTTTTGAGGAAGACCGCCAGTTTATAGTGGATGTTTTCACGGATATCGTAGCGCCTAACGAAAAATTATACGAATACCTTGAGGATCATAAACTCACTTGGATTGATGATGTCCCTTTGGTAAATACACAAATTCAAAAGCAGTTAAAACAGCTTTCAGAAAACGAGGATTTCAGAGTAATCAAACTTTACAAAGACGAAGAGGACAAAGAGTTTGTTAGTTTGCTGTTCAGAAAAACGGTTTTAAATGAGTTGGAACTGGCCAAAGAATACATTGACAAAACACCCAATTGGGATGCCGACCGTATTGCTGAAATTGATACCATTATTTTAAAAATGGCCATCTGTGAGTTTTTGAAATTCCCTTCCATACCGGTTAAAGTTACCATCAATGAATATTTGGAAATTGCCAAGGAGTATTCCACCCCTAAGAGTAGTATCTTTATCAATGGAATCCTGGATAATTTGGTCAAAGAATTTGAAAACGAAAATAAAATTAAAAAAACCGGTAGAGGTTTGATGTAATAAATAATTAGAATATGATTAAAAGAATGTGCCTAGTGTTTGTCATGGCGACTTTGGCCTTGACAACTTCATGTAAGAAAGAAAGTAATGGAACCACCGAAGTGACCTTTGAAACCGAAGAACATGATTTCGGAACCATCACACAGGGAGACAAGGTAACGTATGAATTTAAATTCAAAAATACCGGAAATGCCGATTTTATTATTAAAGACGCTAAAGGTTCATGTGGTTGTACCGTACCGGAATATCCTAAAGACCCAATCAGCCCGGGAGATGAAGAGACTATTAAAGTATCGTTTAATTCTGCCGGAAAAATGGGAGAAACTACGAAAACCGTTACCTTATTTTGTAACGTTAAAGAAGGAATTAAAATTTTACATATTAAATCTAACATCGTTCCGAAGGGAACTAAATAAGCAACTATTATGAGTGCACAATTTGTACAGTATTTACCGTTTTTATTAATGTTTGTGGTGATTTATTTTTTTATGATTCGCCCGCAACAAAAGAAAATTAAACAAGAAAAAGAATTCGAAGCCGGTTTAAAAGTAGGCGATAAAATTATTACCAAAAGCGGCTTTCACGGTAAAATTGCCGAGCTTTCAGAAGGAACAGCCGTAATTGAAACCATGTCCGGTAAACTGAAAATAGAACGTTCAGCCATTTCATTGGAAATGACAGCCGCGTTGAATAAAAAAGCCTAAGGACTAAAACACTTAGTCGCTTTATACAAAAAATCCCAAACTTGAACAGTTTGGGATTTTTTTATTATAGATTATTTTCTGTATTTATCGTTCAGTCCTCTGCCTTCGAGGATGAGCGGTTTGATTTTTTCAAAGCGGGTTACTTTGGTTTTTTCCTGTTTCGCTGTGGCCATTAATTCCCAAAACTCTTTTTGTTTATAAGGGCTGAATTGTTCAAAAGCAACTTTTAACTTAGGGTCTTTTTTAAGTTCATTTGCCAAAAAATCACAATGCATTGCCGGTTTCTTTTCGGGTTTGATGGAAAGCCCGGCTTTTTCATTGGCTATGGCTTCGAGAATGTACTGTAAAAGCAATGTTTCGTCAACCTCCTCAGCCGAAGTAAAACGCCACTGACGCAATCCCTTGGTCACGCCTTCATTGGCATTGACCAAAACCTTGGCATCATCTTTCAGAAAGACGCCATTGAAAAACCAAACGGTAAAGAAACTTTTAAATCCGCCAATGCCTAACACATTCTTGTTGTTGATTGTATACACTTCACCGCCCCATTTGGTAGTTTCTACCAACTCGGTTTGTTGAATAATGCTGCGCAACAGGCCGAGTTCTTCACCCCATTGGTTGACTTTATCCCAAGTGTATCTTTCTTTCATAGTCCCGGGTATTGGTCAGTTCTTTTGTTTTCTCCGAAAAGAAAATACCATCAAGAACCTTTTGTCGTGAAATTTTATTTCTTTTTACCTTTTCCTTTTTCTTTACTTTTTTTAGTAAAATCAGTAGTAGCTGTCAATTCTGCAATCTTTACAATCACATCCACTGCTTTCTGCATGCTCTCTACGGGTACATACTCATATTTTCCGTGGAAGTTGTGTCCTCCGGCAAAAATATTCGGGCACGGTAAGCCCATGTACGACAAACGACAACCGTCTGTTCCGCCGCGAATGGGTTTGATTAACGGTTTAATCCCTAAGGATTTCATCGCTTTTTCAGCTAGATCCACAATAAACATAACCGGTACTACTTTTTCTTTCATGTTGTAGTATTGGTCGGTAATGGTCGTGATTACGATATCTTCACCAAACTGTTTGGCGAATTTTTTGTTGAATTTCTTGGTGATTTGTGTTACCAGTTCTTTGCGCTTTCTGAACTTTTTCATGTCGTGGTCACGAATAATCAGTTCCAGCTTGGTTTCCTCTATACTTCCCGATAAACCGGTAACATGGAAGAAGCCTTCGTACCCTTTGGTTTCCTGTGGCGTTTCGCCTTTAGGTAATTCATTGATAAAATCGTTGGCAATCAACATGGAGTTAATCATTTTGCCTTTGGCATAACCTGGGTGTACCGACTTTCCTTTGAAGGTAATTTTGACACCGGCAGCATTAAAGTTTTCATATTCTAATTCGCCAATCTGGCTGCCATCCATGGTGTAGGCCCAGTCGGCTCCGAATTTTTTAACATCAAACAAATCGGCACCACGTCCAATCTCTTCATCAGGGGTAAAGCACACTCTGATTTTTCCGTGTTTGATTTGCGGATTTTGAATCATGTGCTCCATAGCCGTCATGATTTCGGTAATACCGGCTTTGTCATCGGCACCCAATAATGTCAAACCATTGGTAGTGATTAGAGTCTGCCCTTTGTACAATAACAAATCTTTGAAGTAGTTGGGTGAAAGCACTATGTTGTGTTCTTTATTTAATACAATATCACCACCGTCATAATTCTTTACAATCTGCGGTTTTACATCTTTTCCGGTAAAATCAGGAGTGGTGTCAAAATGCGAAACAAAACCAATCGTAGGAACCTTGTGGTCTACGTTTGAAGGTAAGGTAGCCATGACATAGCCGTGTTTATCAATAGTTACCTCGGTCATCCCGATGGCTTTGAGTTCGTCTACCAGTTTGTTGGCTAAATCAAATTGTTTTTTTGTACTTGGAGTAGTAGTGGAGTTGGGATCCGATTCGGTGTCGATAGTGACATAACTTACGAAACGGTCAATGATATGTTGCATGGTTTTTTAATTTTCCACAAATATAATTAATTACCAATTGGGAATCACAAATTACCGATTGCAAGTTATTCCCGGCTGACTATTTGGTGAAAAATGCCTCGCTGGGAACTCGTAGAACAGGGTGTTAATTATCAGAGGGCTCTCTTCGGTTCCAGATGTTAAAATCCAACTTAAACTTTTTGTCTTTAAGCAGCGAAAACCAGTCAATGAACAACAACGCACAGAGCAATACTATCCCGATAATCATTCCGGTGATGGATTGCCAGGACAGGGTATCGCGAAATAGCTCATCTACATTTTCTGAAGCAAATTTACCCAAATGTACAGCTGTCGCATCGCTGATGAATTTGCCGATAAAAAATCCCGGAATAATCTTGATGGGTTTGATTCGGGCCATACCGCCGGCTAAAAACAATGGGGTGGTAGGCAACGGCAGTAAGGAATAGGTAACAATAAGGAGCTGACTTTTCCAGCCGTTTTCACTTATTTTTTCTCCGAGGAACTGCACTTCTCTATTCTTCTTGGCTTTAAATATTTTCTCTGATAACAAAGGGATGTAAAGCGTGAGTACATACCTTCCCAGTATGGAACCCGCCACTCCTATGACTGTCACCCACCATACATTCAGGTGATACATGATTTGTAGCGGTACCATGATGGTAAGTGCCGGTGGAAACGGAATAGGGACTACATCAAATAGGAAGGCGCCCGCAAAGACTAATAAATAGTACCACCACATCATGTATTGGGAATTAATTGAACAACAGCCATATTACTTTGCTAAGGTGCATCTTTTTTTGCAAAAAAAGAAACATAAGTTTGTCAGATGTGACGGTTTTTATAGAATGGCAATCGGTTTGTCTGAAGGTCAATCTGTAGTTTAAGTTCTTCGGCACTGTTACAGATATAAAATAATACGGTTTTGAATAGTAATAATCCAATTTGGAATAGTGATTATGCTCCAAATTGTTTTACTTTACACTAATAAAAAATCGCTATTTTTGTACAAATAAGGGGTATTAATGCACTAACTAAACTATGATGAACCTAGTAAATAAAAGCCACATAGGCCGCAAAATCAGTAAAATCCGCGAACTCCGCGGCATGAAACAGGAAGCATTGGCACAAGCTATAGGGGTAAGCCAGCAAACCATTTCGCATATTGAAAACAGCGAGGAAGTAGAGGAGAAGGTATTACTGAAAATCGCTGAGGCTTTGGAGGTATCAACAGAGGGAATTAAGAATTTTAGTGAAGAAGCGGTACTAAATATTATTGGCAACACTTACAACATTGATAATGCATCCTCAGCCTTTAATTTTAGTTGTACTTTTAATCCTCTGGAAAAGCTAATTGAATCTTACGAGGAAAACAAAAGGTTATACGAACGACTCCTGCAGGCAGAAAAAGATAAAGTGGCTTATTTAGAGGAATTGAGGAAATAATGAAAACGAATTCTCTATAGAAAATAAGTCAGCGTATTCAGTTTCTTAAATAACGCGACATCAATGCCTCAATTGTAGGTTTAAGAAATTGCGTGAATTCCTCTTTTTCGTTTTCCTTGAAATCTACTTTATGCTTTACCAAAATTTCATTTAGTTTGTTGGTCATTTCCTTTGCGAATGTGTCAGCCATGCCTACATGATCAGCCATCGCGGACAATTTATCCAAGCCTTGCGCACGTCTCGTTTTATATTTTGATTGGTTTAGTAATTTTTCAACCTCTGATATCAGTTCGTTTTTGATGTTCTCTCTGTCCATTTCTCTATTATTTAGTAGCCTGCAATTTTCATCACAGGCTCGCAGTTCTTTTATCAATTATTTCTTCAAGCTTTATCTTTAGTTCTTCCTTGTTTCCAGCATAATTTTGTACAAGTATATTTGCCATCGCAATAATGTCTTTTGATTCCTTACCTGTAAATTCATTCGCCAGTTACGTTTGTGTGCATCGAGGTAAGTAGCATTCTTTTTGTGCCTAGACATGTAATGTGCTTCTGCTGTATCGAATAGCTTGTTTATTGTTTCTAACTCTAAATTCATGAGTTCCAGTTTTTTTAAGCTGCGGGACATTTTTTTGTAAACGCATCCAAGAAATCCAAATCAGCTTGCGCTTGGGTGGTATCTGGCGGCGGGATATCTCTTGCAGCCGCCGCATCGTGCGCCCAATTTGAAGTATCTGTCATACCTTTCTCTATATCAGCCAGTAGTTCTGGTGTTATCACTACTTTCTTAAGTTTCTGCGTCTGCACTCCTAATCCAAATCTTTCGACTACTCCTTTAAACAAACGTTCTTCAACCGCCCTTTCCCAGCCTTCTCTCAATAATCCATACCATGACTTCACTGCAATCAAATATTCATCATCATCGCCAGCTTTTTCTAGAACTTTCAATCTTACAAGTCTGTCTCTAAGAGTTTTCACTCGATCTCCTACTTTTTGAGCAATCCAAGGTAAGTCAGGTCTGATGATTCCGGGCGTGCCATGAACATTTCTCATCGTGGTCACTAAGCAATTTACTCCCGCTTCTTCAGATGCAATCTGTAGCCTGATAAAAAATCCGATATCGTGCGTTAGAACAACCACCTGTTTAGCTTGTGCAAGATCAACAAGCCTGCTGGCGATATATTCTTTTCTAATATGATCCTGCGACGTTACAGGATCGTCAAAAAAGAGACCTTTGTTATTTGGGTTAAGCTGCGCTTCTGTCAGGAAATCAGCTAAAGAAATCGCTCTTTGCTCACCTTCACTTAAAACACTGTTCGCCGCCGCGCCATTGATTTGCAATTTTCTGAAGGATGAAATTTTTGCGTTTTTCTGCACTATGCTCACCACTTTAGGAGCACGCAACTTCTCACACTCATCATTAAATAGATTGGTGTATTTGTCGGTTATGTGCAGTCCGAAAAGCCTCCCTTGTTCCTTGGTAATTGAAGCCGTGTTCAAAGCTGCAACGGTTGTTTCTGCTTTCGCCGCCCACTTGTACGAAGCAACCAATTCGAGAATGCCTTTCATCATTCTGCCCATCATATGCCTGTCGCCAAGCAGAGCGATCTGTTTTTCCAAGTCTGCAAGTTCCTGCGCGGGATTTGATTGTAACAAAGTACCAATCTCTGAATATATAAGCATTACGGAAGGCATCAATTCGTCCGTATTGAAAGCAAAGGATTGCATCGGCAAAGCGAGATTTCTGTTGCTTAAATTTGCAATGACATTTTTCTTTAGAAGTTCTGCTGTCTCGCTAATTTCTTTCCATTTTTTTGCCAATTCAGGGTTAGTACCTAAGACGTTATTGTAGTATGTCGTCGTTTCATCAAAGACAGGAACGGCAAGGCCTGATAAGGCTTGAACCGTTTCGGAGATTTCCGCTTCAATTCTTTGCAGTTCACGGCCAGCCTCGCTTTTGAGCAAATTCCAATAGGTTTCAAAAAGTTTCCTTTCATCGTCGCCAAGAGGCCTTAAACAAAGAAGACATGCGTCTTCTTGGGAAGGGTAGTGAGCGCCATCGCGAGAGTTTTCAATTTTGTCTGCATAAACTCTGGACGCTTTTACAAAGGCTTGCCATTCTGGACTTCCGATCTCTGCAATATTGTACTGCTGAAAAGCTGTAATACCCTCCTGCTTGGTAAGCTCCAAAAATTTGGCGTGATCTTTAAGCAAAGCAGTATATTGCTCTATGTTATCTTGCTTGATCCTGTCCAGTACAGTTTGCTGTTTGGAAATGTAGTCGTTAAAGGCAGTTTTCAAGTCCTGTAATCCGCTGACTTTTTTCGGGATATCTAGATCTTTAAGCTGCTTTTGTTTAGCAACAAGTTCAGTAAATAACTCTCCCTCCTTTTGCGAAAGCCCAGCGATTTTTTTCAAAGCTTCTTCATCGGTCGATGCACTTAATCCAGAGAGTGTCTGCTTGACTAAATTGTCGCTTGTAAAACTATCCGGATAGCTGTTGACGGGCTTGTTTGTTGCAATCTCGGTAACCAGCTTATCCTTTAGTGCATTATAAAAAATATCTAGCAACTCGAAAAATTCAAAGCCGATGGGTGTAAAATTTAGTTTATTGTCGCCCTCCAAATGGACGCGGACACTTTGAGTATCGAATATCGCAAATTTATGAAACGCAGGATCATTTCCGTTTGCTGGGTATACAAGGTCAGTTTGTGCGCTTCCGTCGTCAAAAGTGAACGTACATGAAGGGGCTCCACTAACGCCTGCAACGTAAACATTGCCCAGAATGTTCTTATCGCCCCGAGAATCGAAAGCGTTGTTTAGCATACGAACATAGCCGGATTTTCCGGCTCCATTGCCTCCGTAGATAACAGTTAGGTTATCGCCGATGCTAATTGACTGCCCTGCGGCCAAGGCATTTACATGAGATATGTCTTTTATCGCCCGCAAGGCTATCGTTTGACTGACCGCGGCTGCATCGGTCTGAATTTCATTGAAGGTAATTTCTGCACGTGTTTCCTCGATGGGTTTTAGACCATTGTCCTCCTTAAAGTAATCGTAAGTTTTGTCGAGAAGATCATGGGTAATAACTCCGATTTCGAGAATTGAATTTCCCGCATACTGTAGCCAATAGGGGTTTGTTTTTAGCCACGATATTATCTGATTTTTTAAAGGTGTACCACTCATGGTTTTTTAAGTTTTTACTCTGCTGATGCAGAGGGTTAAATCGGTGCAAATATAAGAAAATTTCTAATAATTATATTAGTGATGGCATGGCTATTTTTGAGTATTATAAAGGTTGTCAGTTCCCTCGAATAATATCAATTAAAAAGAAAATATTTAGGGAATGTATGGGGGAATATTGCAAGATCGAATTTGAATAAGTGTTATTATACAACCCGATAGCCCTGCTCCCGCGCGAAATGAAATTCGACGAAGTCAATCCTTTCGCGTGATTATGATACGGCCTTCTTTATTATTTACCGCTCCTTCCAAACTCTTTTGCTCTTCTTTCCCTGCATCAACGTAAAAAGAGGCTGTGTTGCGTCAACTGTAAACTTAAGGTTGGGTATATAGGCGGCAAGCTTATTCAGTTGCACCGCCATTTGCTTGTCCGGTACACAAACAAGTACAAGTTCCCACGCCATCAGCCGTTCAAAATCAACAGCAGTCAGCTTAATCTCAAGCGCAGTAAAGAGTAGTTTAATCTTCTCCACATTCAGCACCCTTATTTCGGTATCCAATACGGCTAATTGCCTCAAATGCTCAGCATCAATAATAACTTTAGACATAGCATACAAGTAAGTATCGTAAAAATACAGTAAAATAGCATAAAATCAACTACTCCGTAATTCCTGATTCGTAATTCTTACTTCATACTTCGTACTTTGTACTTCCCACTTCGTACTTCTACTATATAGCTCCCTTATGGGAAAGCCACGGCAAAGCCCACCCTAAGCCATCAAGGGTGACAGTTTGAAATAAAAAAGGAGCCTAATGGCTCCTTTCGATATTAATACAAACTAGGAAACTTGTCCGGTTGGGCTTCGTGCATGATAGCATATACTTTTTCAAACACATCTTCTGCAGAAGGTTTAGAAAAGTAATCCCCGTCGGTACCATAGGCCGGACGGTGGGCTTTAGAGGTCAGGGTTTGCGGTTGGCTATCCAAATGGCGGTACCCTTTTTGTTCGTCTACAATTTGTTGTAAAATAAAGGCAGATGCACCTCCCGGTACGTCTTCGTCAACAACCAGTAGGCGGTTCGTTTTGGCTAAACTTTTCACACAGTCGTGATTGATGTCAAATGGTAGTAAGGATTGCGCATCGATAATTTCGACATCAATTCCTGCTTCCTGTAATTCTTTGGCTGCCTGCTCAATAATGCGAAGAGTTGAACCATACGAAACGATGGTAATATCAGTTCCTTCTTTAATCGTCTCCGTTACCCCAATCGGAGTTTTGAATTCACCTAAATTGGTTGGCATTTTTTCTTTCAAACGGTACCCATTCAAACATTCAATTACTAAAGCCGGCTCATCCGTTTCTAATAACGTATTATAGAATCCGGCTGCTTTGGTCATGTTTCTCGGTACCAACACGTGAATCCCGCGAATGGCATTGATAATCATTCCCATCGGGGAGCCCGAGTGCCAGATACCTTCCAGACGATGCCCACGTGTTCTGATAATCAACGGAGATTTTTGACGGCCTTGGGTTCGGTATTGTAAGGTAGCCAAATCATCGCTCATGATTTGGATGGCATATAGTAAATAATCTAAGTATTGAATTTCGGCTATAGGGCGCAGGCCGCGCATGGCCATTCCAATTCCTTGTCCGAGTATGGTAGCTTCACGGATACCGGCATCAGCCACGCGGAGTTCTCCGTATTTTTCCTGCATGCCTTCCAACCCTTGGTTTACGTCGCCAATATTTCCGGAATCTTCCCCGAAGATTAAGGCTTCAGGGTATTTGTTGAAAATAGCGTCAAAGTTATCACGCAATATCAAACGGGCATCTACTTCTTCGGCGTTAGCGTCATAGTTAGGTAAGACCTCAGTCGCACTTAATACATTTTTATCCGATTGGGAAAATAAATGTGAGCTGAACTTCGGTTGGATTTTGTTGGTATAATTGGTAATCCAAGCCGCTAATGGAGCCTGACCGTTTTCGTTCACCACCATACGCAATACTTTACGGGCCAAGGTGATGATGTCTTTACGGATGGGTTCTTTTATGGAAGCCAAATCAGCAGCATATTTTTCAATAAAAACTTTGTTGGCACTTGAAGCGGCAACACTGGTTAACAAGGCAACTAATTCCTGTTGTTCCGCTTTGATTGGAGCCGTAAAAGCAGCCCAGGCCGCTTTTTTGCCTTCCATGACTTCTTTCTTCGAGGCCGTTTCTATAGCTTCTAATTCTTCGGTCGTAGCCAAGTTGTTTTCGATTAACCAGTTTCGCATTTGTGCCACACAATCAAACTCGGCTTCCCAAGCCAAGCGCTCGGCATTTTTATAACGCTCGTGCGAACCCGAGGTAGAGTGTCCTTGAGGCTGAGTCAATTCGTTTACGTGAATCAAAACCGGCACATGTTCTTCACGGGCAATGGCAGCTGCTTTTTGATAGGTTTCTACTAAAGCCGGATAATCCCAGCCTTTAACTCTGAGAATTTCGTAGCCTTTAGTATCCTCATCCCGTTGGAATCCTTTTAGGATTTCGGAGATGTTTTCTTTGGTAGTTTGGTAGCGGGCATGTACCGAGATACCGTATTCGTCATCCCATAC
This sequence comes from Flavobacterium sp. XGLA_31, assembly GCF_051547105.1. NCBI lineage: Bacteria > Pseudomonadati > Bacteroidota > Flavobacteriia > Flavobacteriales > Flavobacteriaceae > Flavobacterium > Flavobacterium sp. XGLA_31. The sequence goes on from NZ_JBPTTM010000009.1 coordinate 54,801, forward strand.
GCTCATGACCATAGGAACTTGCAATACTCCGGCGGCATTGATGGTTTCAAAGAATAAGCCTTCTGAAGTGGAGGCGTTTCCGATGGTTCCCCAAGCGACTTCGTTTCCATCGTTAGAGAATTTGGTGAAGTTTTCTAAGCCACGAACATTGCGGTATATTTTGGATGCCTGTGCCAATCCTAACAAACGGGGCATTTGCCCGGCAGTAGGAGAGATGTCGGCACTTGAGTTTTTCTGTTGGGTTAAGTTGTTCCAGTTTCCGTTTTCGTCAAGCGAATGTGTAGCGAAGTGACCACCCATTTGACGTCCGGCACTCATAGGGTCGAAAGCTAAATCGGTATGTCCGTATAAACCGGCAAAGAACTGCTCAATGGTGAGTTGGCCGATGGCCATCATAAAGGTTTGGTCGCGATAATAGCCTGAACGAAAGTCACCGTTTTGGAAGGCTTTGGCCATGGCTAATTGCGGTATTTCTTTTCCGTCACCGAAGATGCCGAATTTGGCTTTTCCGGTCAGTACTTCTTTTCGTCCCAGCAAACTACATTCTCTGCTGATGGTGGCAATCTTATAATCGTTTAATACTTCGGCTTTGAAATCGTCAAAAGTGATTTCGGTTTTAGTGGCAGCGCTTACTTCACTCATAATCGGAAAGGTTACTTAAGGTAACAAATTTAAATAAAAAGCAGTAATAATTGTTATACTGTGGAAAAAATATAATTTAAGTATCTGTAATTTATTGGGTTTAAAAAGAAGATGTGTTGAATAATATTCAACAAAATCCTTTTAAAACAGAAATATTTTTAAAGTTGATTGGATTTAAGCGTATTTTAAAACCATTTTCGGGTGAAAAGGTTAATAAGCGTTTCCGGACGGAAGGTTACGATAAATCGAATCTTTTCACCATAATTTTTGTTGCCTACTTCCCAACCGTTACTGGAATACACCGGCAGGTACAGTTCAAAATAATCGGTAACCAAATTTAATCGGATACCGCTATCGTAAACAAATTGGGCATCAGTAGCTTTATTTTTGATGACACCGATGTCACCATAAGCTTCTACCCAATTCCAAATCCCATAACTGGCATTGGCCGTGGTCATCCATCGATTGGCAAACCGGGTTTCCAACTTTGATTTGAAAAAACCATCCATGATGATAGATTGTTGGCTGAATAGTCCTGTTTTTTCGGAACGCCCCAGGTACTCACTTTCGAACAAATAATCCGTTGGACGATCCAATCCAAAGGAAAAGTAATCGTCTTCGGTTTTGTTATGTAAAAAGGTCCCGGCAAATACCCTTAGATTCAATTGCCGGTTATCGTCAAACAATTTTCGATACTGAATTTCAGAAGCCAGTTTGCTGAAATTGGCAGCGTATTGCATGTCGGCCAAAAAGTGAAAGTGATGCGTTACTTCGGTTTTGGTATCAATGTATTTGGCATTGAATACTTGGTAATTTCGGGTGTCTTCGGAAGTGATGTATGCTGATTGTTGTTTGTTGAGCATCACTTCTTTAATTACAATAGATGATTTGTGGTTGTCACGAAAATCGTCCGGACGGAAATTCAGGAATACGGTTGGAGCCACTTTTGTATAATAGGCATCGGGAGCATAATGCAGGTAATGTCCGCCAACGATGTACTTGATGTTATACAATTTGCTGTCACGGTTGTATTGATTGACAAAAAAGTTGGCTTTTCCGGAGATATTTCGGGTTTTGGTGGAAATGGTAGGGTTGATGTCAAAAATAAAGGGCTTGTCCAAAATGGTTTTGTTGTGAAAACGGAACCCGGGCAGAAAACCATCATATAAATTATATTCCAAGGTAGGGACATACAATATCTGGTTGTAATTCGGGTCTTCCAAATCCTTCATGAAATTGAACTTTATCGGACGGTTGTTCAGACGAAAACCGTGCAGGGAACGCCAGTTGTTTCTGAGGTTAAACTCGGGTACTTCATTTTTATAATTGATGACAATCCTGTCGGCCTCATTTCGGGGAATGGTGAATGTAGTGTCTTTCGGAAAAGTATCAATCCAGGTTTTAGAAACCACCGTTTTGTCTTTAATCCCATATATCGGTATGGGTACGTTGGTTTCGGTTTTATTATTCAGTTTGAAGCTGATGCTGTCTTTGGTACGGGTAACGGTTTCAAATTTGAAATCAATGATGTCTCGGGAATCGATTATTTTGTCAAAAAACCAGTTGAGCTTTTTGGGAGAATTCGTGGTTAGCAGCGTTTCAAAATCGTTACGGTTGGTTTGCCGTACTTTGTTCAATTCGATAAACTGTTTGAGGCTGTTTGGCACGATGTCGTGCTCCAAGTAGCTGTCGAGGTACTTCAAACTCAATCCAGCGCGGTATTTTGAGGCGATTTTTTCATTGAATCTAATCAATGTATTTTTGGCATTGCTCAGCGGTTGGTCTAAATTTTTACGGGCCATCAGCATGTAAAAATAACTGTATTGGCCATTAAAATCGAGGCTGACCAAGTTGTACCCGCGTACCAGTCTCAGCTTGGCGACGCTGCCCATCATTTTGGCATCGGGGTGAAACTCTTCAATGTATTTCATCATCACATACACCTGCATCCCGTCATAAATCCAGTTGTCTTTTCTGGGGTCGAGTTGCAGTACATTGTGTAAATAATTGTTCAGATAGGTTTTTAAGAATTTAATTTCAAACAAAAATTCATCCGAAAACGGACTGATAAAAACCGGTAACTGATTTAAGCCATAAAAAGGATTTCGTTCGTAATCGGCCTGAGTAACGGCAATTTTTTCGTGTGGATAACTGCCGAGATTGGCTGCTGTGAAGCCTACAATTTTGTCAATCACGATGGCTTTTTGAATGTCATTTAAGCGATTGTCTCTCAGGTCGGAAACCACGGCCAAGTCACTGTTTTTGTATACTGAAAAAACATTGGGTTTGTCAATAAACAAATTGAAGTCCAGTCGATTTTTACCGCTTAACACATAATGGTTGTCTGTTTTGCTGATTTCATCCAAATCGGAATTTAACACCAAATGAGGAGGAATCCTGATGTCCATTTCATAATCTGAAAGGCTGTTTGCCGCATCATCCAAATTGAGGTTGTCGTACTTAACAAACTCCCGGTTTTCATAACGAGCCGGGATAAGAAAACAGTTTTTCAAATTCATTTTTCCCTCTTTACCATAGCCGAAGTGAGTGAAATCATCGCTTGGCACTTTGACAAAGTAGGTAAGCGTCATTGTGGTTTTCTGATTGGGCAACAGTTTGTCGCGCAGCCGTATTTGAATTACATCCGGGTGATTGGCATCGCGTTCCCAAGTGAGGAACGATTTGTTTTCGTTGATAATGGTGAGGTTGCTGGTTCGGCCCCTTTCTTTTTCTTTGGCCAAATGAAAACTACGCTCAAATTCATCCGAAAAGCGGGCAGCCATAGGGGTGTATTTAGACGTATATCCATTAATCCAATCGTTGAGAACAATGTTGGTTAACGTATCTTTTGTTTGGTTGAAATAGGTAAGCTCCTGGATTACCGTAAGCGTTTTGGTATCGCCATCTACTTCCACCACAAACTTGGAATGGTGTTGCGCGGTGGTCATAAAGCCTATCAAAAGCAATATATGGAATAGTTTTTTCAAGGGAATTATCGGGGTTTGAAAAAGGCGTTAAATATAATTTGTGTAAAAGCTTCTGCACCGGCTTTGTTCATGTGTCCGCAAGTGGCAAAGTACTTGTCATCGGTTACCGCATTTTCAAAACGGTGAATCTCGGGATAAATTTCCTGAATATGATTGAAATAGTCTCGGTTAATGGTACTCATACACATGGGTGTAGTTACGGCAATCAGATTGATATGGTTCTTTTTACAAATGGCTTTTATTTCTTCATAAGCTACATTGCGTTTCGGATAGTATTTCGACAAGTCAGCCGGAACCATCTTTCCAGGATTTGATGTCAAGGCATGAAAACCGTCGTTGTCTAATACATTTGTTCTCTTATGAACAAGTGAATAGTACATTTCCCTAAAACCTACCCGTGCATCGTAGTGCATGTAACGATAAAACGGGATGTACATCAGTTGGTTGTATTCGGGAATATTTTTATAATGGTCGCGAATGATTTGCGAGCGATGCAGATAAGGCATAAACAAAGAGCGAATCGCTTCGGAATGATCATTGGTGTTGATGTTTAAATCCACCTGCAGGATCAGGTTTTTGATTTTGTAGTGGCGTTCCACCATCAGTTTGAGCATCAAAGCCGATTCTTCCAGCCGCGAACGGGTAATGCCGAAGTTGTAACTTTTGTAGCCCCGATCATTGAATATTTTCGGTACAAAATGATTATTCACCCTTGAAGAACCAAGAAAAACAACATCGTAGTTTAGGTCTTTGGAATTGTATAAGTAAGCAATTTTATTGCGGGAATTCGATTGTAAATACACCGTAGTATAGAGCACATCGAGTAACCCCATCGTCAGAATGAGTACTGCTGCAATTTTAAGGATGAAAATACTAAACTGTTTCATCAGAATTGAAAATAAATGAATTCCTTATAATCAGAGAACACTCCCAATGCTACAATAGCGGCCAAACATAAACTCAGTTTCAGCCAGCTGAATCTTCCCGATATGGGTTCAACTTTGCTGCGGTGATTCCATTCCACGATAACAAAAATAACAACCAGAGCAATCAGTTCGTAATTGTAGCGTTCAATAGGGAAATACTGTTCCGCAAATACGCGGTTTTGAAAGAGACGTTTGAGGTACCCGAAAGCATCAGTAATGGTGCGCGCCCTGAAAAACACCCAGGCCAAACAAGTAAGAGCAAAGGTAACCAGTATATTAAAAATTGTTCGGATGGATTCCCAATTGAAGCCTAAAGCAAAGGCATCCAGATTTTTTCGGTTTCGATTCAACAGCAATAACGGCAAGAAATACAACGCATTAATCAAGCCCCAGGCAATAAAGGTCCAGCTGGCACCGTGCCAAAAACCACTGACCAAAAAGATGATAAACGTATTGCGGATTTTCATCCACTTTGAACCTTTGCTGCCACCCAACGGAATGTAGAGATAATCCCTAAACCAAGTGGTTAGTGAAATATGCCATTTGCGCCAAAACTCGGCTATATCTCTCGAAAAATAGGGGTAATTAAAGTTTTTCAGCAAATCGATACCAAAAAGTTTGGAAGTACCTAACGCTATATCGGAATAACCCGAAAAGTCACCGTAAATCTGGAAGGCAAAGTATACGGCACCCAGCAACAACGACAAGGAATTCATGGATTGGTAATGGTCAAAGATGGCATTGGCGTAATTGGCACAGGAATCCGCGATTACCACTTTTTTGACCAATCCCCATACGATTTGATACACCCCTTCTTTGGCTTTGTTAAAATTGAATTTACGTCTTCGTTTGACCTGCGGTAACAAGTGGGTTGCCCGTTCAATAGGTCCGGCGACCAATAACGGAAAGTAACTTACGAATAAGGAATAATCAACGAAGTTCTTCTCTGATTTGATTCGTCCGTAATAAATATCAATGATATAAGACAAGCCGTGAAACGTATAGAAAGAAATCCCTACCGGAAGGATTACCTGCAAGAGTAACGGACTTGTATGCCATCCGAAACCATTTAGCAATTCGGCAAAGGAAGTCGCAAAAAAGTTATAGTATTTGAAGACGCCCAAAAAGCCAATATTGATGGAAACACACAGCCAAAGCCACATTTTTCGTTCGGCAGGGGTTTTACTTTGCTCTATTTTCATAGCCGAAACATAGTCGAGCAGCGTAGAGAATACCAATAGAAATAAGAAGCGCCAATCCCAACAGGAGTAGAAATAGTAACTCGCTAAAATCAGGATATAATTTTGATTGATTTTCGATTTGTGCCCCACAAACCAATACAGTATAAAAACTATAGGCAGGAAAATGGCAAAATGAAACGAGTTGAAAAACATAAATCAGTCGGCGAAATATTTAAAAAGCCCGAACCTAAGTTCAGGCTTTTGACATTAAAAGTTAGGGCTGAGGTTGTATTTTTTATAGAAGTTATCCAACACTTCTACCACTTCATCCTCGGTGTCCACAATTTTTATCAAGTTCATATCGTCAGGATTCGCATTGTGTTCCTTTTCGATGAGTACGGTTTTAATCCAGTCAATCAGTCCGGACCAAAATTCAGAACCTACCAGTATGATAGGAAACTTGCCAATTTTTTTGGTTTGAATCAGCGTTACCGCTTCAAACAATTCGTCCAAGGTTCCGAAACCGCCCGGCATCACCACAAAACCTTGCGAATATTTGACAAACATTACTTTACGCACAAAGAAATAGTCGAAATTCAGGTTTTTATCTTTGTCGATATACGGGTTGTAATGCTGTTCAAAAGGCAATTCGATGTTCAATCCTACTGAAGTTCCTTCTCCTTGATGGGCTCCTTTGTTCCCGGCTTCCATAATTCCCGGGCCACCTCCGGTAATGACACCATAACCGGCTTTACTGATTTTATAGGCAATTTTTTCGGCTAAAATATAATACTTGTTATCCGGTTTGGTTCGTGCCGAACCGAAAATGGAAACACACGGTCCAATACGCGCCATGCTCTCGTAACCATTCACAAACTCGGACATGATTTTAAAAATAGCCCAAGAATCATTAGTTCGTATTTCGTTCCAGGTTTTTTGTTTTAATTTTTCCTGGATTTTATCATCTTCATTTAGAAATTCTTCTCTCATTTTATCTGTTTTATTCTGTTTTTTTTAATGTAAAAGCAAACGCGCTAAAGTAATTCTTTTTTCAAAAACTGAGCGGTGTAACTTTTTTTATTCTTCACAATTTCTTCCGGTGTACCTTCAGCAACCACCTGGCCGCCGCCTTTGCCGCCTTCTGGGCCAATGTCAATGATATAATCGGCGAGCTTAATCACGTCCATATTGTGCTCAATAATCAAAATGGTATTGCCTTTGTCTACCAGTTTATTAATGACATCCATCAGCACGCGTATGTCTTCAAAATGCAATCCCGTTGTCGGTTCATCCATGATGTAGAAGGTGTTTCCGGTGTCCTTTTTAGACAATTCGGTAGCCAGTTTGATACGCTGTGCTTCTCCGCCCGATAGCGTGGTACTTTGTTGTCCCAAAGTAATATAACCCAAACCGACGTCTTGTATCGTTTTGATTTTTCGGTAGATTTTTGGGATATTTTCAAAGAACGGAACCGCTTCGTCTACGGTCATGTTCAATACATCCGAAATGGATTTGCCTTTGTATCGAATCTCCAGTGTTTCCCTGTTGAAACGCTTGCCTTGACAGGTTTCACATTCGACATAGACATCCGGGAGAAAACTCATTTCGATGGTACGTACTCCTGAACCTTCGCAGGTTTCGCATCGTCCGCCCGAAACATTAAAACTGAATCGTCCGGCTTTATAGCCACGAATCATGGCTTCCGGCATTTGTGTGAAGAGACTTCTGATTTCTGAAAACACATCGGTGTAGGTGGCAGGATTGGAACGTGGAGTTCTGCCAATCGGACTTTGATCAATATCGATGACTTTGTCGATGTGTTCTAAACCTTCAATTTTTTTATAAGGTTGCGGTTTCTTGACTCCGTTGAAATAGTATTCATTCAATATCGGATACAAGGTTTCATTAATCAACGTTGATTTCCCGCTGCCCGATACTCCGGTAACGCAAATCAGTTTGCCCAAAGGCAGTTCGATGGAAACATTTTTCAGATTGTTTCCGGTGGCTCCGGTCAGTTTCAGGAATTTGCCATTACCTTTTCTGCGTTGCTTCGGAACTTCAATCTGCATTTCACCATTGAGGTACATGGCGGTCATGGTGTGTTCTTTGTGCAATTCGGCCGGAGTGCCTTTGCTGATGATTTCTCCGCCAAACTTCCCAGCTTTCGGCCCAATATCAATCACGTAATCGGCGCGTTCAATCATGTCTTTATCGTGTTCTACGACTAAAACCGAGTTTCCAATATCACGCAATTGTTCCAAAGAATGAATCAGTTTTTCATTATCTCTTTGGTGTAAGCCGATACTGGGTTCGTCCAGAATATACAATACACCTACTAGTTGGGAACCGATTTGTGTGGCCAATCGAATGCGTTGTGCTTCTCCGCCCGAAAGTGATTTGGAACTGCGGTTAATTGACAAATAATTCAATCCCACGTTCACCAAGAACCGCAAACGGTCTTTGATTTCTTTAACGATTTCGGAGGCAATAATAGTTTGTTTTTCAGAAAGGTGTTTGTCCAAATCCTCAAACCAAGCCGATAAATCGGAAATATCCATAGTGGATAAATCGAAGATGTTTTTTTCGTAAATACGGAAATACAAGGCCTCTTTTTTCAGGCGCGAACCGTGACATTCCGGACATGCTATTTCGTCCATGAATTCTTTTGCCCAGCGTTTGATAGAGGTGGAACCGCTTTCGTCAAATTGGTTTTTGATGAAATGCGAAATACCTTCAAACTCTATTTTATATTCTTTGGTAATGCCTAATGTTTTAGATTCTACTGAAAATTTTTCCTTACCACCATGAAGAATAATTTGCATCGCTTCTTCGGAAATTTTTTCGATGGCATCGGTCAATGCAAAGCCAAATTTTTCGCCTATGATTTCCAATTGCTTGAAAATCCAAGAAGATTTATATTCACCCAGAGGAGCAAATCCTCCATTTTTGATAGACAACTTCGGATTGGGTATGATTTTTTTCAGATTGATTTCGTGTACTGTTCCCAAACCTTTACATTCTTCGCATGCTCCTTTTGGAGAGTTGAATGAAAATAAATTCGGCTCCGGATTTTGATAGGAGATACCGGAGGTAGGACACATTAAATTGCGACTGAAATAGCGTACTTCATTGGTGTCTTGGTCCAAAATCATCAACACGTTTTCGCCGTGATACATGGCGGTTTTGATGCTTTCGGCCAAGCGTTTTTCATTATCTTCATTAGGCTCAATGACCATCCGGTCTACAACAATTTCGATGTCGTGTGTTTTGTAACGGTCGAGTTTCATACCCGGCAATAGGTCTTGCACTTCACCGTTCACACGTACTTTGAGAAAGCCCTGTTTGGTGATTTGTTGGAACAATTCGGCATAGTGTCCTTTCCGGGCACGAATAATCGGTGCTAAAATGTTGATGCGCTTCCCGGAAAAATTCTGAATAATCAACTCTTTGATTTGCTCATCAGAATAGGAAACCATTTTTTCTCCTGTCACATAACTGTACGCTTCTCCGCCACGGGCATACAACAAGCGCAAAAAGTCATAGATCTCGGTAATGGTTCCCACTGTAGAGCGGGGACTTTTGCTGGTGGTTTTTTGCTCGATAGCGATTACAGGAGAAAGACCGTCAATTTTATCTACATCGGGACGTTCCAGTCCGCCCAGGAATTGACGGGCATAAGCCGAGAATGTTTCGATGTAACGACGTTGTCCTTCTGCATAAATGGTATCAAAGGCCAAAGACGATTTACCCGAACCTGAAAGCCCCGTAATCACCACCAGTTTTTCACGCGGTATCGTGATGTCAATATTTTTCAGATTGTGCACCCGGGCACCGAGTACTTCAATCGTATTGTCTGTATTTAGCATAGCATTTTTGGCAAAACGCAAAGGTAGTGTTTTGCTGTGAAATTTTAAACAGACCGGGGTGAAGTTGTTCGTAAAAAAGATTACTCAATAATCATCTCTTTCAGCCGCTGGCGGTAGCTTTCGAGCACGTCAATTTTGGACAGAAAACCAAAGTATTTTCCTTTGTGAATTACCGGTAGGATAGCCGCTTTAGAGGATTCAAACAACCTCATTATTTTTTCGGGTTTGTCTTCAAAAAGAATGAGCTCTTTAGGCTGGCTTATGAGCTCGGTGATACTCATGAATTTCACGCGATACGGATTGAAAATAATGGCTTTCACTTCTTCAAAATCGACTATCCCAATCAGGGATTTGTGTTCATCAACGATGGGGATGATTTTTTGTTCAGAAGTGGAGAATATTTCCACAATGTTTTCAATCGGGCTATCTAATGCCAGAGTCTTGTAGTTTTGTTGCACCAAATTGTAGAAATCAATGCTTTGCAGGATATTTTTGTCTTTGTCACTGGTAAATACATCGCCTTTATCAGCCAGGGATTTTACATCCATTGAATGTTTTTCAAACTGTTTGGAAACCGCAAAACTCACCGATGACACAATCATTAGAGGCACCATCAGGTCATAACCGCCCGTAATTTCTCCGATAAGGAATATAGCGGTTAGTGGTGCATGAAACAATCCGCTTAGGATTCCGGCCATGCCCACGATGGTAAAATTGGCAATGGGTAAATGATGGGTGAAGTTCAGCAGGTTGACCGTTTTGGCCACGAAAAATCCAAGATAGGAACCCACAAAAAGAGAGGGAGCAAAGTTACCACCGTTACCACCACTTCCCAGCGTTAATCCGGTGGCAAAAGCTTTCAACAGCATCGTAACTCCCACGAAAGCTAATAAAATCCAAGGATTGTTTTCGAGCGGTTCCAACATGGTGTTGTCCATTAAAATGTTGGGATTTTTGGAAGCCAATGTTTTAATACTTTCATATCCCTCTCCGAACAAAGTAGGGAAAAAGAAAATCAAAACGGCTAAAATAAGCGATCCAAATAGTGCTCTGCGATAGCCTTTGTTTTTAAAGGAGCCGAAGAATCTTTCAACTTTTTGAAAATTCCGCGCATGATAAATAGAAGCCAGCCCGGCTAAAACTCCCAGTAAAACATAGAAGGGGACATTGTGATAATCAAATTTCAGCGTTTGCTCAAAATTCAAAATAACATCGTGACTCAATATTACAGTCGATATCAAAGCTCCGGTTGCGGCCGATATGATAATCGGAATAAAAGCTGCAATGGAAACATCGGTCAACACTACTTCAATGGCAAACAATACGCCGGCAATAGGAGCATTAAATGCGGCACCAATTCCCGCAGCCACACCACAAGCTAAAAGAAGAATACGGTCTTTTTGCGACAAATGATATTTCTGAGCGAAGTTGGAACCAAATGCCGCTCCGGTGATTACAATTGGACTTTCCAATCCGGCAGAGCCTCCTAATCCTACGGTTAAAGAGCTTGTTATGATTTGGGCGTACATTTGTTTTTTGGGAAGAATACCGCCTTTTTTGGCTACAGCGTAGAGTACCTTGGAGCTCCCTTTTTCCAGATTATTGTCCAGGAAATTTCGAATCACAAAAACGGTCAGCAGTATCCCGGCTATCGGCAGTAAACTATTGATGTATGGCAGCTTGAGAAAGCCATTGATGTCATTGGCCCAAAGGAAAATATTGTGGGCGAAACTTTTCAGTATAATTACGGCAAACGTACATGTTACCGCAACCAATACACTGGCTAAATAAATAAAGTTGCGCTCACTTAATTTGTCTTTCAGCAAAAAAATCAAATGCTCGGCTCTTCTGAAAATACTTCGGATGATGATTTTAAAAAAAGAAGCTTTATTCTCGGGCATGTATTCCAAACTTTTAAAAGGCTAAAATACTTCTTTAAAAGGGTATTTCGCAAATATACTTTATAATTCGGCTAATTTTTCACGGCAATGTTGCCTTAATTCTTCAAAAAACAAAGTGAACTCCTGCTCGAATTCGATATAATACTGTTTCAGTTCTACGATAGATTCGTGCATCGCCACCCTGTTTTTGGTACGATGATCCATTTGAAACATAATCATTTCCAACCCTTCCATACTGGCATAGCTGACCAACCAATTTCTGCCAATCATATACGGCAGCATGCCTTTGGCCTTATCGGTCAACAATTCAATGTTGTCTGTCAATAGTTTATAAAAGCGCTCTGCGTATACTTCGAGTTTTTCGTCGGAATAGGTTTTCCAGTTTTTGGCCAAAAAATGATCGTATAAAATATCCATAATTACGCCGGAGTAATGCCCGTATTTGTCATGTAAGCGATGCTTGCTTTGACGGTATATCGGATGCATATCGGTAAAACTGTCAATAGCGCGATGTAGCAAAATTCCCTTTCGGATTTCTGTGGGATAATTGTCATAACTGTGCCCGCGAATGCTGTCCGCCATAAAGTTTCCGATTTTGAGCAAATCGTTATTGCCGGATAGATAAATGTGCGCTAAGAAGTTCATGAGCCTAATTTAGGGAATTTAAATCAGAAATTTTAAAATTTAAATTAGAATTCAAAAATGCCATTCTTTATATTTGTAAACCTTATATAACTTAAATACAAAATACAAAATAATTACAATGACACTAATCAAATCAATATCAGGAATTCGAGGGACTATCGGTGGTAAAGTGGGAGACAATCTGACGCCGGTAGATGCGGTGAAATTTGCATCGGCCTATGGAACGTTTCTGAAAAACAATATACAAAAAAGCAGACTGAAAGTAGTCATTGGGCGTGATGCCCGTATCTCAGGTCCTATGATTCACAATCTTGTGGTGAATACGCTGATCGGATTAGGAATTGATGTTATCGATTTAGGATTGTCAACCACACCAACGGTAGAAGTGGCGGTCCCTCTGGAGCAAGCTGATGGGGGGATTATTTTAACCGCTTCTCACAATCCGAAACAATGGAATGCGTTAAAGTTGTTGAATGCCAAAGGAGAATTTTTGAGCGGTGCCGATGGAGCTAAGATTTTGGAAATTGCCGAAGCGGAAGCTTTTGATTTTTCTGATGTAGACAGTTTAGGAGAAGTTACCCTGAATGATGCTTATATGGATATTCATATTGACGAGGTTTTGGAGTTGCCATTAGTAGAAGCCGAAGCTGTAGCTAAAAGAAAATTCAAAGTAGTTGTGGATGGGGTGAATTCTTCGGGAGGGATTATTATTCCGAAGTTATTGGAGCAAATGGGAGTGGAGTGTGTCAAATTATACTGCGAACCGAATGGTCATTTTCCGCATAATCCGGAGCCGCTAAAAGAACACTTGGGCGATATTTGTAAATTGGTTGTAGAAGAAAAAGCAGATTTTGGTATCGTAGTTGACCCTGATGTAGACCGCTTGGCTTTTATTTCCAACGACGGTGAAATGTTTGGCGAAGAATATACTTTGGTGGCTTGTGCCGATTATGTGTTAAGTAAAACCCCGGGCAATACCGTTTCTAACATGTCGTCCTCGAGAGCTTTACGTGACATTACCAATAAGTATCAAGGAAGCTATCAAGCCAGTGCCGTAGGTGAGGTGAATGTAGTGGAACTGATGAAAGCCACCAATGCGATAATTGGAGGAGAAGGTAACGGAGGTATTATTTATCCGGAGCTACATTACGGACGTGACAGTTTGGTAGGCGTAGCTTTGTTCTTAACGCATTTGGCCAATCTTGATATGACTGTGGCTGAGCTAAGAGCGTCGTATCCGCAGTACTATATGAGCAAAAACAAAATAGAACTGACACCGCAAATCGATGTGGATGCTATTTTGGTAGGTATGACAGAAAAGTACAAAAGCGAAAATATCTCCACCATTGACGGAGTAAAAATAGATTTTGCTACCGAATGGGTACACTTGCGCAAGTCGAATACCGAACCCATAATTCGTATTTATACCGAAGCACCAACACAACAAGCAGCCGATGCTTTGGCGTTACGAATTATTGAGGAGATAAAAGCGGTAGCCGGAATTTAGTTTCAGCCGCTTTAAATTAATAATAATACAAAACCCTTTCAGTAATTGAAAGGGTTTTGTATTTGTTATGGTGTATGGATGTTGTTACTGTTTTGACATGAAATATTTTGTGAGCTATAAACTGAAAATTATGGATACAGTAAAAAAATAATATAAAGTATAAAACGGCTGTCATTGTCTTTAAAAGTAATTGAATCTTAGTTATAAATCCATAACAACACGGGTTTTTTGGCCACTTGCAGCATCGGATCGATGATGCGCATGTTGGCATTGGAAATTGTCGGGCAACCCCAGCCTTCGGCCGTACCATTAGGGTATACTTCCTCGTCGGCTACTTTTTCCCAGGAGTGAAAAACGATATAGCGCGCCAAGGCATTGCTGTTAGTAGCCTCCAAACCGTGTAAAAGGTACTTGACGTTAATCCCCCAGTTGCTATAGCCTCTTTCGCCTATTTTATATTTGCCCAACGCGGAGCAATGGCTGCCGTCTACGTTGCTAAAGGAGGGGTTGTCTTTGGAAAAATCAAAACTCCACGGATAATTGCCACAGCCGTGCCCCACCAACATCTTGCGGCTGATGGTGTTTTTCTTAAAATCATAGAGAAACAAGCGGTTGCGTCCCGAGTGAACGCTCATGTCAATGAGTATACAGAAATCGGTGTTGAGACCCTTTGCTTTACAATAGGTAAGTGCCTCTTTGGCTTTGGCCGTCGTGCGAATCGTATCGGTTTTGGGAATATGGCTGTGTTTGATCGTATAGTCAATGGTGTGATAGGCATACCCGACACCCACCACGGCTAAGAGTATCAAGAGAATCTTTTTTTTCACGTTGTTGGGTTTTAGGATATAACGAAAAAAGACACTCTTATAGTATGGTAGTGTGTAAAAAAAAATAAAAAAACCCGAAGAAGACGTAGGGTTCCAACTCGGAAACCGATGAGGTATCAAGGGTTGTTTTAGCGGATGATATTTATCATAGGAAAGGCTGTTTGTTGATGGTACCTTTGACTAGAGGGGTTGAGATATTGGATTCAAAAATTCCCTAATAAGTTACTAAGAGGTTGCCGAAAATCTCGAAAAGAGTAGGCTTACTAAACAGTTGTAATTATTTATGAAACAGTTTTTACTTTTATTTTGGTTACCCTGCCTGCTTTGGGCACAGGCTCCTATCATCCACTATGGGAGTAGTATACAATCTTTAGCGTTGGGGACTCCTGTGGCGTTAACTCCAATCAATACCGGTGGTGTTGTGCCTACAACGGTGTATGGAACCGTAACCACCTTGGCCGGTGGTTTTGATAGCCCCTATAATGTAGCGACAGACGGAGATGGTTATGTATATGCGTCTGATTATTGGACGAATAAAATTTATAAAATAGCGCCAAGCGGTACAGTAACTGTATTGGCAGGTAGTGGTAGTCAGGTATCTTCTGACGGCTTCGGAACTTCAGCTTCTTTTAACCGTCCGCAGGGAATTGCTTTGGATTCTTCAGGGAATTTGTATGTAGCTGATTTTTTCGGCAACAAGATTCGTAAAATCACCCCTGCAGGTGACGTAACTACGTTGGCAGGAAGCGGAGGACAAGGAGCATCAGATGGTGCAGGAGCAGTAGCAACCTTTTATGAACCGGTAGGTATTGCTTTGGATGCGGCAGGCAATGTGTTTGTGGCTGACAGAGGCAATCATAAGATTCGTAAAATTACGCCTGACGGACAGGTAACTACTTTTGCTGGCAGCGGCAGTATCGGAGCAGCAGACAACATAGGAACCTTGGCTTCTTTTTACAGTCCGAACGGATTGGCATTTGACACTTCGGGCATTTTATATGTAGCTGATTTTTACAATCACAAAATACGTAAAATCACTCCCGATGCTGTGGTAACAACCTTGGCCGGTATCGGCTCTCCCGGTGATTCTGAAGGCACTACCACTACAGCCGCTTTTAATCAACCTTTTGGTATAGCAGCAGATACCTATGGAAATATATATGTAACTGATTTTCAAAACAATAAAATCCGTAAAATTACGGCAACAGGTCAAGTTATTACATTCGCAGGAAGCGGTGCTTATGGTGCCGTAGATGCTGTGGGAACGAATGCTACCTTTTATAATCCTTCAGGACTGGCTATAGACGCTTTCGGTCATTTGTATGTAGGTGATAAGGGAAATCATAAAGTTAGAAAAATTTCACTTACCGGGTATACCATTAGTCCGGCATTGCCTTCGGGTTTATCATTTGACAGTGCTACCGGTATCATCAGCGGAACTCCAACAGCAACAACGACAGTCCAAGAGTATACGGTAACTGCCTACAATGTGTATGGTAGTGCTACGACTACGCTTAGTATTGCTACCGGTATGTCGGCTCCGGTGATTAGTTATGCCCCTGCAACCCATACTTTTGAGCAGGGTGTTGCGATTGCTCCTGTAACACCAACCAATTCGGGAGGAGCAGTGCCCGCGACAGTCTATGCTCAGGTAACTACTGTTGCTTCGGGATTTAATTATCCTCACGGCGTGGCCACTGACCCTTCGGGCAATATTTATATATGTGATTTTCACAACCACAGGATCTGTAAAGTGACACCGCAAGGTGTGGTGGCTACCTTGGCTTCGGGTTTCAATCAGGTACACGGCATTACTTTAGATGCTTCCGGGAATGTTTTTGTTTGTGACAGAGGGGCTAACAAAGTATATAAAATAACACAGTCCGGCGAGGTTAGTGATTTTGCCGGAAGCGGTGAGGCAGGTTTCGCTGACGGACAAGGAGCAGCGGCTTCGTTTAATTTCCCGACAGGAATTGCCATAGATACCGCCGGTAACTTTTACGTATGTGATTTGCAAAACAACAGAATCAGAAAAATAACCCCTCAGGGGCTGGTATCTACATTGGCGGGCAGTGGTGCACAAGGGGCACAAAACGGTCCGGCTAATGTTGCCACATTTAATACAGCCACTGCAATTGCAGTAGATAACAGCGGGAATGTGTATGTGGGAGAATATGTTAATAGTTTGATACGTAAAATTACACCCGACGGTACGGTTAGTACTTATTGTGGTAATGGCGTGATTGACTCTATAGACGGTATAGGAACGGATGCCAGTTTTGGCTGTCCTACCGGTTTATCTTTTGATGCGTGGGGAAATTTATATGTAGCCGATGAATGTGGTCATAAAGTTCGTAAAATTACTCCTGATAGGGTGGTAACCACGCTGGCAGGTAACGGAGATTTTGCTCATGTTGACGGGGTTGGATTGGCTACCAGTTTTAATACTGCTTCTCACTTGGCAGTAGATAATCTCGGAAATCTGTATGTGAGTGATATGTACAATGCCTGCCTTCGTAAAATTACAGTAACGGGCTATGATATTCGTCCGGCATTACCTAGCGGGTTAACATTTGACAGTACTACCGGAACTATCAGTGGTACTCCGTCCATGCTGCAAGCTCCAACCACTTATAAGATAACGGCTTACAATAACAGTGGAATCAGCGCTACAACCATCACAATCGGCATAGAGCGAACCACTGCTATACCGGATCAAAATTTTGAACAGGCACTTATTTCGTTAGGGTATGATCAGGTATTGGATGGCAAAGTATTCACATCCCATATTAATACAGTTACAGACCTTTCGGTAGTTGGACTTGGTATATCTGATTTGACAGGTATACAGGATTTTACAGCGCTGGAAACGTTGGATTGCGCTGATAATCAGTTGATGCAATTGCAAATAGACGGTTTGGAACATCTTTATTATATCCATACCCGAGTGAATCAGCTGACCTCTCTAAATTTGACGAATTTACCGGCATTGCAATATCTATACTGTAATTATAACAACTTACAAACGCTATCCCTCAATGGATTGCCGTCATTGTTGACCTTGCATTGTGATTATAACATGCTGCAGAATCTTTCTTTGCAGAATTTACCACTGTTGAGCGAATTGTACTGTCAATACAACCAGTTGAGCACGTTAGATTTGATTGGGGCACCGAGCCTTACTTCGGTTAATTGTTACAACAATCAGCTTACCAATATTAATGTGACGAATCATTCTCAGTTGCATGATTTGTTTTGTCAATTCAATCAATTAACAAGCCTGAATCTGAACGGAGTATCATCATTACGACAATTATACAGTGACGTCAATCAGTTGACTGCACTGGATGTCAGTGGCTTGAATGAGTTACACACTTTGACCTGCAGTTCTAACAACCTTATCTCGCTTACCTTTAACGGGTGTAATGCCTTGCAAAGTATTGGATGTAGTTCTAATCAACTAAGCACCCTCGATGTTACTTCATTGCCTATATTAGGGGAATTGTTTTGCTTTAACAATCAATTGACTTCTCTAAATGTGCATGGTTCACAGTTCATGACCTTGTTGTTGTGTGCCAATAACAATTTATCTCATTTGGATTTGACCGGTTTGTCCTTGGTAAGAGGTATGGATTGTGTGGGGAACCCTAATTTATCGTGTATACAGGTAAGCAATCCAACGTTGGCAGCTCAAAACAGCACTTGGACCAAAGATGGAACAGCTTCCTACTCGATAGTTTGTGCGCCGGAAGCTTATCCGCAAACATTTTGTTACGGAGCCCGTGTTTCAAATTTGGTTGCTACCGGAGTGACCCTCAAATGGTACCTTGATGCCACCGGAGGAACTGCTTTAGCGGCCACTACTTTATTGACAACCCGTACCTATTATGTTTCTCAAACGATTAGCGGTGTTACGAGTGAGCGTACTGCAGTAGCGGTTACAATCATCCCTAAATCGGTGGCGGGTACTATCTCGGGAGCGGGAACCATTTGCTCGGGTAGTACTAAAACACTGCTTGTGAGTGCAAATCATGTAGGAAGTGTACAATGGCAGTCATCAACAGCGAACACTACTACCGGTTTTACAGATATTGTAGGAGCTAGCAACACATCATATAACACAGAGTCTTTAACAACGACTACTTATTTCAGAGTAGTGGTTACCAATAGTAATTGTACTTCAGCTATCAGTCCGGCCATTACGGTAACCGTTAGTCCGATTGCCGTAGCAGGGATTATTAATGGGGGAGGAGGTACTGTTTGTAAAGCCCAACTGACAGCTGCTCCAGCTGTAACCAATAGTACGGTTTTGACATTGGCAGATTACAGTGGAAGTACCTTAGTTTGGAAAAAAGCAACGTCATTAAACGGTTCCTATACAACGATAACCGGAGCAACCGGGACGTCCTATACCGCTTCAAATCTGATCGCTACAACTTATTTTAAAGTTGAGGTAAAAAGCGGTGCTTGTGTGGCTGTTACAGAGCCGGTTGTTATAAATGTAAACCCTACTTCTGTAGCCGGAACGATAGCAGGAGCCGGAACTATTTGTTATAACACATCCAAAACATTAGTATTGAGTGCAACGCATAGAGGAACTGTACAATGGCAGTTGGCTTCAGCATTGGAAGGCCCTTATACTGATATTCTCGGGGAAACAGCCGATGCTTTAGACACGGGTAACCTGACACAAACAACCTGGTACAGAGCCATCGTAACTAGCGGTTTGTGTTCTTCGGTAACCACCCTTCCGATAAAAGTAACCGTTACTCCACAATCTGTCGCCGGTAAAATAACAGGTGCGACAACAGTTTGTCCGGGACTAAATAGTACTGTATTAACATTGACAGATTACCAGGGAAAAATTCAATGGCAGTCTTCTCCCGACTTCAATTTTACAACTCCGACTATAGTAGCCGGAACAACGGCTACTTATACTGTTAAAAATATTAGTTCTACCACTTATTACAGAGCCTTGGTTACGAATGGTACGGGTTGTATTTCAGCAGTTACTGAACCGGTCATTATGGAAGTTAGTACCCCGGTTATAGCGGGAACCGTATCCGGAACCGCATCACTTTGTTATGGCTCTGCCGCCACATTACACTTGTCGGGGTACCAATCTGAAGCAGCTATTCAGTGGCAAAAAGCTACAACGCTTACCGGAGCCTTTACCAATTTGTCGACAGGAAGCGGATTTGCAACAGCTGATTATATATCCCCTGTTTTGAGTGCTAACGCTTATTACAGAGCCAAGGTAACCTTCAATGGCTGCTCATCTTATACCAATCCGTTTGAGGTATTGGTGAAAAAAGCAGTTGCCGGTACTATTTATCTGGCGGATGGGGCTCAATGTAGTAACAATCCTTTGCGTTTGGCGATTCAAAATGCGTCAGGAACTAATTTTGAATGGTATGCTTCCACTACAACCAATTTATCCGATTTCACATTGATAGGAGGTGTAGACACTTCTTTGTATCAGGTAATGTATACCGTTCCCGGAACGGTCTATTTAAGAGCTTCAGTAAAATATCCTGATTGTACACCGGTATTTACGCCGATATTCACACTAACTATTGGAGATTGCGCTCCGGCCAAAGAATTTTCTGAACCTACAGTGGGTTTCAGGGTGAAAGGTTACCCAAATCCGTTTGCTGATACCTTTGCTGTAGACATTAATCCGACAACCAATGAAGATATACTGTTGGAAGTATACGATATGATTGGTAAAAGATTGGACAGCAGAACCATAAAAACAGCGTCACTCACTGTTAGTGAGTTGGGAAGAAACTACCCGACAGGAGTATTTAATGTAGTAGTGGTTCAGGGAACTGAAAGAAAAATAATCAGGATGGTTAAGCAATAAATAATTAGAAATGACAATAAAAAAACCTTTCCGTTGGGAAAGGTTTTTTTATTATGCTTTTTCGGTTTCATCAAAGTTGACCATCCAATGGATGCCAAATTTATCTTTGAACATTCCGAAGTAGGCACCCCAAAAGGTTTTGTTCATCGGCATAAAAGGTTCTCCGCCCGCCGATAATCCGTTAAAAATACGATCGGCTTCCTCTTTGCTGTCCGTATTGATGGATACATGGAAATTATTGCCAAAAGTCACATCGCCACTGGCTGCGTTACTGTCGCCTCCCATCAGAATAGTATTTCCGATAGGTAATGAAACGTGCATAATGCGGTTAGCATCGGCCGGACTCACCTCCGGACAGCCATCCATTTTGGGCATTTCGCTGTATTTCCCCATATAAGGGAACGAACCGCCAAATACCGATTGATAAAACAAGAACGCTTCCTCGCAGTTCCCGTTAAAAATTAAATAAGGATTTACCTGTGCCATTTTTTTATTGTTTTTAAAGTTTATTTTTTTCTTATTCTTTAGGCATTTTGTTGAAGTCCATGTACAGTACGTTCCAACGATGGCCGTCTAAATCACAAAAGCCACAACCGTACAACCACCCCATAGTTTCTCCCGGTTCGGCAAAAACGGTGCCACCTGCTGCCTTGGCTTTCTGAGCTAAGGCATCTACTTCTTCCCGGCTTTCGGCATCGATGGAAATGAGTACCTGTGAAGCTGTTTGGGTGTCGCTTACTGGGTGTTGTGCAAATTGCCGAAAGGTGGCTTCGGGGAATAACATCACAACGGTCTTGCCAATCATCAGGCATTGGGCCGTGGCATCGGTTTCGGTATGTCGGGGATTAAAAGGTAATCCCAATTGGGTAAAAAAGGCTCTTGACAACAAGACATCCTTCACAGGAAGATTAAGCCAAAGTTCTTTTGTCATTGGTGGTTAGTTTTGTTCGGTGTACTTCTTAAAACTGTCTAAAATATTCTGCCATCCCTGACGTTGCATTTCATTCGGATTCAGAGTCTCAGGGTCAAAACTTTCCGTTATCAGGACTCCCTCGGGAGTCGTTTCAAAGGTAATGTTCACTTTTCGCCCATCTATGATTTCATATTCGATGCGTTCATGTGTTTGCAGGGTCGTATAGGTTCCTTCAAAGTCAAAGCTCATGCTCCCGTCTTTGGCAGCCATAGTGTAATTGAATTTACCTTCTACAGTTAGGTCATTACTGGCTTTTGGCGTATGCCAGTCATCAGAAGCTTGATTCCAATTAACAATGTGCTCCGGTTGAGTCCAATACGCCCACACTTTGGATAGGGGAGCTTTTACGATAGTTTTTACAGTAATCATTTTTTATTTTTTTTAGTGTTGTTTTCAGCTATTTTGAAACGAACCATTTTAGCGATTAAATCATGGGGAATGGGCTTGTCCAGAGCAAATTGTACGGCACCCTTAGAGTTTTTATACAGAGCAATTTCGTTTTGAAAGGCTTTAATTCCGGATGCAGTGGGATAAAATCCGATATGATTTTTATAAGCGGCAAAATACACCAGAGCACCGTGAAATCTAAAAGCTGGCATTTGATAACTGATGGTTTCCTCAGCCTGTGGTGCTGTTTCCTTTATGGTTTTCCTGATGCTTTCCAGTAAGGGTTGTACTGTCTCAGGTTGTGAGGCAATATAATGGTCGATGTTGTTAAAAGTTGTTTTCATTTAAACCAATATTTCACATAGGTATCCGTTAGATTGAACCACATCTACAATATCAACCGGGTTGATAATACCTTCAATTCGTAATATTTTATCGCAATCCTCCAAGTCAAAATTGATTTTTAGCCATTGGTAACGGGAAGTTAAAATACGGATTATTTCCCGGGTTTGTCTCTTTTGTTGCAGGTTGGTTTTGAACACAGTTACCATAACATCAGGCCGAGATGGTTTTTGTTTTATGGTAATACACGTAAGACAACGCTAATACTCCCAAAAAAATGAGCGGAAATATTGTGAAGAAATTGAAGCCATCTACACAAGCATAGCTGATGGAAGCAAAAAGAAAGTCGAATCCGAAACCGGCATAGGCCCATTCTTTTACATTACCCGGTATTTTGGGGATAATGAGTATCAGGGTTCCCAATACTTTAAAAACTACCAATGCATTGCCAAAGTATTCCGGGTATCCTAAATGACGGATGCCTTCTTTTGCGGCTTCTGTTTGTGATGTGAAAGCCGGCATTACGCCTTCGAACAAAAAGATAATGACGGTGGCTACCCAAAAAATGATTTTGTCTTTTTTCATAAGTGTAAGTTTAATGATTAGTAGTACAAATTTACCCTGATAAAGCTATTAAAGAATAAGCATAAAAGTAATAATTGGGGTCATTTGAGACAAATTGTGTAATTTTGGAAAAACAGTTGAGCATGAAACGCATTGGTCTTTTACTCCCGTATGATTACAAACTCCTGAGTGTAGCGGCATTGTTGGATGTGTTGGAAACGGCCAACCGACTTTGGCATCAAAAGGGAAACGAGGCTCCGTTTATCATAAGACTATATCAATTGCCTGATCAATTCGTACAAGGAGACGGAAGGTTTCACGATTATCTTATACACTCTACGGCTACCAATGAAATGGTGTTGGATATGATACTGATTCCTGCATTTACGACTTCGGATATGAAGTCTACCATTGGTAAAAACAGAGCTTATATTCCATGGTTGCAGCACCAATATCAGGGTGGCGCTGAAATTGCCAGTTTTTGTTCGGGAGCGTTTTTGTTTGGTGCTTCCGGCTTGCTTAATGGTAAAAGTGCTACAACCCATATTGATGCCTGTCCCGCTTTTGCCCGTTTGTTTCCTGATGTAAAGCTAAAGCCTAACGAAACCGTAACGGTGGATGACAGAACTTTTACCAGTGGCGGTTCGACTTCCTTGTTTCATTTGATTATTTTGTTAGTACAAAAATACTGCGGACACGAAACGGCCATACAGGTGGCGAAGTTATTTGCCATTGATATGGATCGATACCAACAAAGTTACTTTGGTACTTTTCGCCCCAATTATGCCCACAATGATGAAATGGTAGCCCAAGTTCAGCAAAATATTGAAAAGCATTTTCATCAGATAGAAAATTTAGAAGAGGTTCTCAATACCATTCCGTCAAGCCGAAGAAATATAGTGCGCCGTTTTAAGCTTGCCACAGGAATTCCGCCTATAGAATACCTGCAAAATATTCGCATAGAAACGGCCAAAAGACATTTGGAGCAAAACCAACTTTCGGTTTCTGAAATCATCGATAAATCGGGGTATACGGATCCTAAATCTTTCCGGAAAGTATTTCAGAAAGTGGTTGGGATGAAACCTCTCGAATACCGCGAGAAATTTAAAGTGCGTTAAACGTTCAGGCTTATTTTTTCCGCATCCAAAAACTTCCACCAGTACTTTGGTAGCACAATGGCATTTGACCGAAAACCTCCTTATGATGGCGGTGCAGATAATCAGGAAACAACAGTATTTCAAATTGCGTATTATACATTAAAAAGGCCCTCAAAATATAGTCTTCGTTCCAGTTATAGCCTCTTATAATCCAATCTTTTGGATACTCAAACGGGTAAAAAATATCGTGGAAATGGATGATTACTCCGCTGGCCAAGGCCGGTAAAATTTCAAACAATATGTAATTCACATCGCTTCCGGTTTTAGAAACGTGTGTGCTGTCAACAAAAAGGATATCACCCGCCTGTAGTTGCTTAAACACATCGAGGGATAAGGTTTGAACGTCTTCTGCAATCAGGGTGGTGGATTTTTTATCCTGATCAGATGTGAGCATATTCAAACGTTCCCCGGGATAAGGCTCTATAAAGGTCAATAGGGTTTTGTTGTCTAAAAACAGTTCATTAGTGTCAATCATTAAGGCAGAGCTATTGCCGGAACCGATTTCGATAATTCTTTTTGGTTTGAAATGCCTCAAAAAGGAGTAAAGCATGATGCCATCCGTATATGAGAAATATCCGTTGTGGAATTGGTATCTCAGATTTGGCTGTTTTTCTGCTTTAAAAGGAATGTCTTTATAATAGGCTTCAAATTCCTGTAATAGTTGTTTTTGTTCAGCCGTACGCAAGTCGATATAGGGAATGCCGTCCACACTCACATTTTTCCAGATGACTTCCTGTCTTTGCATCACATCGGCTATCGAAAATACAGGAGAGTAGAAATGTCCGTTAGGATGTGTACATTGTTGGGACTGCTTGTATAATGTTTTTACATAAGGAAGCCGGTTCATGAGGCTTTTATAAGTATTTTTTAATACTTTCATAAAAAAGGATGTTTTTTCAAATATAGAAAAAAACCATTACCATTTGATGCGTAACATAAAAAAGCCGGAGAGTCTGTTTTACAGTAAACGCAAAGCTATTTTTTGGATTTACCGGCTTTGGGTAAGTCTTGGTTTTGTCCGGCAATTATTTTATTCTTAACAGAGTAGGCTATACTCAGTTTTTGTGTAAACGTGTCCAATTCTGCCGATACAGTCTTGATGTATCCACTGTATTCCTTGAGTAATTGCCCGTCTATCTTTTTTTCATCCGCTATCAGGTTGGCTAATCCCAGTAAAGTCGCTATAGGTTTGCGCAACACGTGGGAAATGTCAAAGAGGATTTGTTCCAGTGTTTTTTCGTAGTCTATGATGTTCGTAATGTTTTGTATGGTGCCATACCAAATAACACCTCCTTGTTTGTCTCGTTCAGGTACGGCTTTTAACATGTGCCAATGAGGAATTTCATTTACAGATTTTACTCTGTAAGCAATATTCCATTCTGTTAATTCATTGTAAGAGTGTGCTAAACTTTCCTTTACATAAGGCAAATCATCGGTATGAATTATGTCAAACAAGCGCTCCGGATTTTTTTTTAAAGACTTGGCTTTTAAATCAGGATGTAGTTTTTTGACTCCTTTATTTAAAAAATCAAATCGCAGCTGACCGTCTTTCGTTTTGTGCAGTTGAAATATAACACAAGGTGCCTCATCAGTCAGTTTTTTTAATTTTAATGCACTGAGTTCTAAGTTGTCTTTTTGCATTATAATCAATTTGCGCGCGTTCAGGTAATCCATAGCTTTCTTAGAAAGTACCTGCAATGCTTTTTTCTGTTCTTCGGTCAATTTTTTCGGAACAGTATCTACGACGCACAAACTTCCCAAGATATTCCCTTTGGGTGTTATTAAGGGAGCTCCGGCATAAAAACGAACTCCTTTTTCTCCTTTGGTGTATGGATTGTCTTGAAATATACTATCTATAGAGGCGTCTTCTACGATAAAAATTTCCTTTGAATTGTTCACTACATGTTGGCAAAATGAATCTTCTCTTTTGACTTCGGATAATTCCATCCCTTTTTTTGATTTGTGCCAAGTACGGTAATTGTCTACCAAAGTAATCAACGAAATAGGAGTATTGCAAATAAGTGAAGCTATCTCAACCAACTCATCCAATTCTTTTTCGGGTTTGGTATCCAGGATATGATATTCGAATAATTCTTTTAAGCGGGATTGTTCATTCATGGCGCGTATTCAATAAAAATAGTGTTTGACAAAATAAATTCAAGAAGGTAACGTTTTACACTAGTCTGTCATAAAAATATGAAAAAAATGCTTCATTTCATAATCGTTGTAAAATAAAATTTGGTGTTACATTTTTCAGAGTGAGGTCTGAAACGAAAACACCCGGCAGGTATGAACTGCCGGGTGTGTAAGTAGTGAACGATTTGTTAAAGGGTTTCACTCTCGTTTTCTTTGTCGAGGTATTCCTGAACAATTTCTATAGCATTGGTTACGACATCACTCAAGGCAGTAATGAAGCTTCCTTCTTCCGCATTGTCAATCGCATGTTTAATGGCTTCCACTTCTTTCTTAATAATCTCATGGGTTACCGTTCGTCCCGAAGCCTCGATGCCTTGCATAATCAGCCCGATAATTTCTTCTTCGGTGCGGCCTCTCAGATGCTTTTCCTGTCGGATGATAATATGATCAAACATACGGGCAGCAATGGTAGCGCATTCTTTGATGTCTTCATCCCGACGGTCACCAACACCGGCAATAATCCCAATTTTCTTGGTTGCATCCACCGTACTCAAATATTCTTCGACTCCTTTATACCCTGCCGGATTGTGGGCAAAGTCAATCAGGACTTTGAATTTTTTGAATTCAAAGATATTCATACGTCCGGGCGTTTGTGCGGCACTCGGAATAAAGGTTTGTAACGATAAGCTAATATCCTCCGTTTTGAATCCATATAAATAACTCGCCAAAGTGGCGGCCAGTACATTGGCAATCATAAACTTGGCTTTACCTCCCAAGGTCAAAGGCACATGGGTAGCTCTTTCTACTCTGATTTTCCATTCTCCTTTTTTGATGGTAATATATCCGTTTTCATATACGGCCACAATTTTTCCTTCTTTGGCAAATTGCTGTACTTTCGGGTTGTTTTCATCCATGCTGAAATAGGCGATGTTACAGCTCAACTCGTTGGCAATTTTCAAACATTGTTCGTCTTCGGCATTCAGGATGGCCCAACCGTCTTTTTTGATGCTGCGCACCACAGTTGCTTTTACACGGGCTAAATCATCCAGCGTATGTATGTCACTAAGGCCCAGATGGTCTTCCTGTATGTTGGTAATGATTCCTATATCACAGCGACTGAATCCTAAACCGGAACGTAAGATACCGCCGCGTGCCGTTTCCAGCACTGCAAACTCCACAGTAGGGTCTTTTAAGATGTATTCGGCCGAAATAGGTCCGGTGGTATCTCCTTTTTCCATCATGTGGTTTTGCACATAAATACCATCAGAGGTAGTGAATCCCACACGATACCCGTTGTTTTTGACGATGTGCGCAATCAATCGGGTAGTGGTGGTTTTGCCATTGGTTCCGGTAACTGCAATGATTGGGATACGACTTGGTTTTCCGGGAGGGTAAAGCATATCGATTACCGGAGCGGCCACGTTTCTCGGTAAACCTTCCGAAGGCGCTAAGTGCATGCGGAAGCCGGGAGCTGCATTAACTTCTAAGATACAACCTCCGTTTTCTTTTAAAGGTTCTGTCAGATTTGGCGCCATAATATCTACTCCACAAATGTCAAGACCAATTACTCTTGAAATGCGCTCGCAAAGAAAAATATTCTCAGGATGCATCATGTCGGTGACATCTACGGAAGTTCCTCCGGTGCTTAAATTGGCAGTCGATTTTAAATACACGATTTCGTCTTTGGCCGGTACACTGTCCAAAGTATAATTGAGTTTTTCCAATAAATCAGTAGTGTCTCGGTCAATATCAATTTGGGTGAGTACATTCTCATGGCCGTACCCGCGTCTTGGGTCCTTATTGGTTTCGTCAATTAATTGTTGAATGGTTTGCTTTCCGTCTCCTTTGATGTGAGCCGGTTCGCGTTTTGCAGCAGCTACCAACTTGTTGTCAATGACCAAGACTCTGAAATCAAAACCGGTGATGAATTTTTCTACGATAACCCGACGGCTGTATTTTTGGGCGTAAGCCAAACCGGCCACAGCATCTTCCCAAGTCACGACATTAATGGATGCTCCTTTTCCGTGATTACCGTCTAAAGGTTTTAACACGATTGGATATCCTATTTTTTTGATGGTATTTTCCAAATCTTCTTCATCTACACAAATGTTGCCACTGGCCACGGGAATCGATGCCAAATCCAACATGCGTTTGGTTTCTTCTTTATTACAGGCAATGTCAACGGCTATGTTACTTGTTTTACAAGTTATGGTAGCTTGAAAACGCATTTGATTTACGCCATATCCCAATTGTACCAGGGAATTGGTTCCCAAACGAATCCACGGAATGTCACGAGCTACCGCTTCCTCAACGATACTTCCGGTAGAAGGACCCAAGCGAACACGTTCTCTGATTTCGCGCATTTTTTGAATATCAGCTTCCACATCATAGGGAGTCCCTGCGATTAAAGCTTCGGCGATGGCCACAGCACTTTCGGCTGCAAACATCCCTACGTTTTCTTCCGTATAGCTAAATACAACATTGTATACACCGGGAGTTTTGGTTTCCCGGGTTCTTCCGAAACCGGTTTCCATTCCGGCAAGGGTTTGTATTTCCAAGGCAATGTGTTCAATAACGTGTCCCATCCAGGTGCCGCGCTCAATGCGAGAGAAGAAACCGCCACGCACTCCTTCAGAGCAGCGATGTTCAATCATGGTAGGGAACATGGCTTCGATACGTTCGCGGAAACCGTCAATTTTGTTGGTGGGGAATTGCTCCATTTCTTCCAAATCCAATCGCATCTGGATTAATTTTTTGCGTTGTACACTCCAAATATTGGGTCCGCGTAATGCTTGTATTTTTAGAATCTTCATAGTTAGGGATGGTTAATAATACTAAATGCTAATGATTTTGTTAAAAATAGGAAAATTTTATTTCCCTATACTACTTTTTTTTGAAGAAAGAATAAAAAGATGGACCGTGAATGTAATTGGGATGTGTCGTTTCTGATTTTCAGTTGTTTAGAAAATAAAAGACACCAACTGCATTTCGTGTTTAGCCCCGATGGGAGCAACTACTCTGCCTGCCGGCAGACAGGGCGTGTAGTGCGGACAGCGGGAAAACGGACACTGAAAAAGCGCAAACGGTTACGCTTGGGATATAAAATCGGTAATTTTTTGATACAAGACGGTGTCGTGCATGCTGTGGCCCAATCCTTGGGTTTCGATATAGGTGGCATTTTTCCAGGCTTTGGCGTACTTGCGGCCTTCGTCAATTTTCACTACAGGGTCATTGATGTCGTGGGCAATGAATGCTTTTTGGTGGAAGTTTTCGGCAAATTTGTGTCCGGAAAATTCCTGTACGCTGATGTTGAATCTTTCCTTACAGTGGGTTTCGAGCAGGTTTTTAAGTCGGTCGTTGAGGCTTAGCAGGGCCACAAAGTTATTGCTGATAATTTGAAAATCGGAAGGTGCGCCAAGCAAAACGGCTTTTTGGATGTGCGGATTTTTGAATTTGTTGAGGTAATAGGCAAGTGTAACACCACCTACAGAATGCCCGATCACAATATGAGGCTGGTATTTTTGGGTTAGGATGTGGATGAATTCAGCGTATTTGGGGGTGTTGAATTCGGTTCCATCACTCAATCCGTGTGCCGGCCCGTCAATGGCAATAATGGTGTGGCCAAGGGGTTTGAGATGCGTTAACAATTTTTTCCAGCGCGAGGCGTTGCTTTCCCAACCGTGAACGAGCAGTATGATTTTTTCATCGCCCTGCCAAAGGTAGGTTTGGATTTTTTCACCTTCATATTCAAAAGTCTCCCGAGTCGTGAAAAGTAGTGTTTTAGGCATGCGTTCCTTTTTCAGTCGTCCTTTTCGAGGGGTACTGAACAGTTTATAGGCTTTACTCTTCGCTTTTTCAGCATTGACAAAGCTAAGGCAGTTGAGGTACAACCCAAGGGTTTTAGTGAGCAGGAAAAACTGAATTTTTTTCATAAAAAAATCCCGATAGTATCGGGATTAGATTATTATAGGTGAGCAAATAATTTTTGCATTTTTTCTCTTTCTTCTTCTGCCAAGGCAGCATCTACTAAGATTCTTCCGGAATGCTCATCGGTGATGATTTTTTTACGAGCGGCAATTTCCACTTGCGTTTGCGGCGGAATCGTAAAGAACGATCCGGCAGAAGCACCACGCTCTATAGATACAACGGCCAAACCATTACGCACACTGGAACGGATTCTTTTGTATGCAGCTAATAAACGCTCTTCAATTTGTGCTTCAAATTCGGCTGATTTTTCCATTAAGAAACTTTCTTCTTTTTGGGTTTCCGCCATGATGTCGTTTAACTCGGCTTTTTTGTGTTTTAAGTGCGCTGTTTTTTGATCCAAACGCTCTTTAGAAGAAGCAATAACTTCTTTTTTGTGTTCGATAGAAGCTTTCAATTCTTTGATTTGTTTTTCAGCCAATTGAATTTCCAATTCCTGAAATTCTACTTCTTTGGTCAAAGAGTTGAATTCTCTGTTGTTACGCACTTCTTTTTGCTGTGCGGTGTATTTTTTTATCGCTGCCTGATGTTCTTCGATAGCGCTTTTTTTGCTTTTGATTTGTTCTTCAATGGTAACCAAATCACTTTTTAATTTATCTAAACGAGTGCTCAAACCGGTAACTTCATCTTCTAAATCTTCCACTTCTAAAGGTAATTCTCCTCTAACGTTTCTGATTTCATCAATTCTTGTATCTATGATTTGCAAGTCGTAGATAGCTCTCAATTTGTCTTCAACACTTAGTTCTTTTGTAGTCGCCATATTTTATAAGTACTTAACGGGATTTGTATTTTCTTCCGAAAAAATGATGGCAAAATTAAGGATTTTTTTCTTAAGAAAATCAACAATATAATTTTTTGTAAATCTTTCACTTTCAAAGTGTCCGATGTCTGCTAAAACGATTTGATTTTCAGCTTCATAAAAGTTGTGATACTTTAAATCGGCGGTTAAAAAAATATCCGCTCCGGCTTGTTTGGCGTTCCTGATGGCAAAACTTCCGGAGCCGCCAAGTACGGCCACTTTCTTTATAGGTTTTTCCAACAAAGCACTGTGTCGAATGCCGCCACATTGCATTTTGTCTTTCACAAAAGAAAGGAAGGCAGTGGCTTCCATTGGTTTTTCTAATTCACCAATCATGCCCAATCCTATGTTTTGATGTGCATTTTGTAAATCGTAAATTTCATAAGCCACTTCTTCATACACGTGATGTTTGAAAAGCGCTTTCAGAATTTTGGCCTGCAAATGTTTTTCAAAGGTAATTTCGATTTTGATTTCCTCATTTTCCACAAACTCAAATCGGTTGCCTATTTCCGGATTGCTGTCCTCGTTGCCCATATAGGTTCCAATGCCTTTGGAGTTGAAACTGCAGTCTTCGTAATTGCCGATTCTTCCGGCTCCGGCGTCAAACAAAGCGTTGCGCAGGGTTTCCGCATTTTCGGGAATGGTATAGGTGACCAACTTCTGAATGAAGTTGGGCTTGGGTACCAATATTTTGGTATTGACTAACCCCAAGGCATCACAGAAAATTTTGTTGACCCCGTGTTTGTGATTGTCTAAAGCGGTATGCACCGCATAAATAGCAATATTGTTTTGGATGGCTTTCATCACCGCCCGTTCCACATAGGTGCTTCCGGTAATTTTTTTTAAGCCTGAGAAAAGAATGGGGTGGAAGCAGACTACCAAATTGCATTTTTTGGTTATGGCCTCTTCAATAACGCTTTCTAAAGCATCATGGCAAACCAATATGCCGGAGACCTCGGCATTGGCGTCGCCCACCAGCAAACCGACATTATCAAAATCTTCAGCATAAGCCAAAGGCGCCATTTCTTCAAGTATAGTAAGGATATCTTTTATTTTACTCATGCTTATATTTTCTTTTATCGAATTCGTGAATCTTCAATTGCCTATTAGGTTGCCCATTCGTTTAAATATTCTTTAATGGTCCACATGCCGTTTATTTTTTCCAACAATAAGTAACTGCCGCTGTTGTGTTCAATAGTTCGATAGAAAGCTACTTTTACCAAAGCAGCTGTACCTTTGTTAAAATAGATTGGTTTGCTTACAATCATCAGTCGTTGGTTGTTTTCTCCAAAGCGATCAGAAATCACTTTATATTCTTCAAATGATAAGCAACTGTTGACTTTGCTTTTCAGGTATTGGTTCTGATTGTCAAACAATATATCGTACTCTTTGGACCAGTTTTCGTCAATTGTATTGTCGATTTGTTTTTTGATTTCGGTTGCATTTTTTTGCAGGAAATCATTTTTGGCAATGACTTCTAAAACCTCCTCATTGTTTGGTGCTTTTTTGCAATAAAAACTAAGCAATTGCAGCCTACCTTTGGCAATCACTTTTTCGTTTTTGTAATATTTGGTAAAAATTATTTTAAGGAGGTCCACATTGTCCTTTTCTTGTGAAAAAGCTTCAGGAGTACAGCTTAAGAAAGTAAACAGTAAAAGGTAAAATGTTTTCATCAATAAAGCTACAAATGCACAAATATTTTTTAAAAAGAAACTTTACCAAAGATACATGTTTTAGCTCAAAATTATAAAAACATTCGTGTATTCGTGGCTTATATTTTTATATTTGTTAGATGAATTTTTTGAGAAAATTACTTTTCCCCTTCGCGATACTCTATGGTCTGATTACCGCAGTCAGAAATTATCTTTACGATAAAGGACTGTTGAAGTCGTATGCTTTTGATATTCCGGTTATAGCCGTTGGCAATCTCAGCGTGGGTGGCACCGGTAAGACACCACAAATTGAATACTTGATTCGTTTACTTTCCTCAAACTATAAAGTGGCAACGCTGAGTAGGGGCTATAAAAGAAAATCGAAAGGCTTTGTGTTAGCTGATGCCAATGCCAATGCGGAGACATTAGGCGATGAACCGTTTCAGTATTATAAAAAATTCCCCGGTATTCAGGTGGCTGTTGACGCAGACCGCCGAAACGGAATTGAGCAACTGTTAAGCCAAAAGCAAAAACCCGACATCATTTTGCTGGATGACGCTTACCAACATCGCAAAGTCAAAGCCGGATTTTACATACTGCTGACAGCATACGACGACTTGTTTTGCAATGATTTTATATTGCCTGCCGGAAATTTGCGCGAAAGCCGCAAAGGCGCTCAAAGAGCAAACCTGATAATTGTCACCAAATGTCCGCCCGACATTTCCCAACTTGCACAGGAAAATATCAAAAAACAAATAGGCCTAAACGTGCCGGTATTCTTCAGTTTTGTAGCATATGATGAACACGTTTACAACGGCAAAGAGAGCCTGAAAGTGGAAGCAATGAAACCCAAAGCCAAAATTTTAATAGCCGGCATTGCTAAGCCTAAGCCGTTCTTTGATTATTTACGTGTTGAAAATGATGTGGTTATGGCCTTTCCGGATCATCATCATTTCAGTGAAAGTGAAATTTTAGACATAAAAAGTAAAGCAGAAGCTAAAATTATTGTCACAACCGAAAAGGATTTTGTACGTTTGGAGGCTGAAATTTTTGCAGCGCAATTATATTATTTACCAATTAAAAGCAAGTTTGTAGCCAATCAGGATGCTTTTGATCAAATTATTTTAAACTATGTGGGAACTTGTACAAGAAACGGTTAATTATATTAAAAATAAAACCAATTTTATTCCGGAATATGGTGTAATACTGGGTTCAGGATTGGGTAGCTTCACCGATGATATCACTGTTGAATTTACACTGCCTTATCATGAAATTCCTAATTTTCCGGTTTCTACTGTAGAAGGACACAAAGGTGCTTTGGTATTTGGAACCATTGGCGATAAAAAAGTGGTGGCTATGCAGGGACGTTTTCATTATTATGAAGGGTATTCCATGCAGGAAGTTACCTTTCCGGTGCGGGTGATGAAATACATAGGAGTAACCAAACTGATTGTATCCAATGCATCGGGAGGCGTGAACCCCAATTACAAAGTGGGTTCTATTGCCATTATCAAAGACCACATCAACATGATGCCCGAGCATCCGTTACGAGGCAAAAATGATCCGCGTTTCGGCCCCCGATTCGTAAATATGAGTGAGCCTTACAGTTTGAAAATGATTGCCAAAATCAAAGAAATCGCTGCCGCAGCTGATATTGAAGTCTTTGACGGAGTATATATGGGGTTGCAGGGACCAACTTTTGAAACCCTGCACGAATACAAAATGGTAAAAACCATTGGCGCTGATTGTGTGGGCATGTCTACCGTTCCCGAAGTTATCGTAGCACGTCACATGGAATTAGAGACTTTCGGAATTTCAGTGATTACGGATATTGGAAGTGAGGAACATTTGGAATCCATTACACACGAAGAAGTACTCAAAGCAGCCCAGCAGGCCGAACCTAAAGTACGACAACTGATCAGGGAATTGATTTTACAGTACTAACCTAAGTTCTGCGCAATCACTTTATAGAAATTTTCAGGTTCAAAAGGCTTGGTAATGACATCGGTCATGCCAAACGAGAGCAGCATTTCTCTGTTTTCATTCAGTGAAATGGCAGTCAGTGCAATGATGGGTTTTGCCTTGTCAAACTCCCGAATGTGTTGGGTGGCAATGGTGCCGTTAATCCCCGGCAGGTGAACATCCATTAATACCAAATCAAAATCGTTTGCTGTTTTGAGCAGTTCTATGGCTTCTTCACCATTGTCAATGATTTTACAGGTCATGCCTTTGTTTTCAAGCATTTTTTTGGTTACCATTTGGTTGATTTTATTGTCTTCAACCACCAAAATGTATTTTCCTAAAAGCACTTCTTCAGAGTAGTATACCGGTTTTTCAATTTGAATATCCGCATTTCCGTGAAGTAAGTTCAATTCCAGAGAAAAAGTGGTCCCCACATTGACTTCACTTTTCAGATTGATTTCGCCTCCCAATAAATCCACCAGTTTTTTTACAATGGTCAGTCCCAGTCCGGTGCCACCATATTTACGGTTGATTTCAATGGAGCCTTGTGAAAAACTGTCAAAAATGGTTTCCTGTTTTTCTTCCGGAATTCCAATACCGGTGTCGGTTACAGCAAAGTTGATACGGGAAAAATCATTCCCGGTTTCTACCAATTTGGCAATGACGCTGACTTCACCATGATGCGTAAACTTGAGCGCATTATTGATTAAATTGATGAAAATCTGCGACAATTTGGTCGGATCGCCCAGCAGCACTTCAGGAATGTTTTCGTCAATGTGTAAGGTGAATTTGTTGTGGTTCTTTGACGCAATCTCGTGCAAGGAATTCTGAATGTCCAGCAATAATTGTTTGAGATTGAAATCAATGTATTCAATTTCAATATTGCTCGATTCGATTCGGTTTATTTCCAGAATTTCATTGATGAAGGTCAATAAATAATTTCCAGAAAACTTCAGCGAATTCAAATAATGCAGTTGGGTTGGTTTCGGGTTGTCTTCAATCAGTAAATGGGTAATTCCGTTAATGGCGTTGAGCGGGGTGCGCAATTCGTGACTTACGGTCGACAGGAATTCGGCACGGGCTTTGGACGCTTTTTCGGCTTTGTCTTTGGCGATTTGCAACTCAAAATTTTTCTCCTTTAACAAGATGTTCGATTGATTCCGAATGATATTGTTTTTATACAACGACAAACTGAGCAGGGATAAAATCGAAATCAAAGCAATGGCTAAGATACTGATGAGTTTGGCGAACTTGTTCGTTTTTTGCTGGGCTTCATTCTCTTTGGTCATTTGTTCGATAGCCTTCATGCGCTCACTCTCTTTAAAAGCTTCGTAGTCATTGGCATCCAGTTTTTCACTGGTCATGTGCAGCAGGCTGTCTTTTAATTGGAGGTGTGCTTTTAAATACTCATGTGCTTTCTTTACATCGAGTAATTTATCGTAAGTGTCGCTCAGCGCCAAGAGTATTTTGACTTTTTGGTCTAAATTTTTATCTGTTTGGGCTTTTTGCAGAGCTCTGTTGAGATAGTTTGCCGCCAAATTGTTGTGGTTCAATTTTTCTTCTATCGTGCCCAATTGGTATAAGGCTTCCGCCCGCGTTTTGAAGGGGTCTTTGGTTTCGCTTTTAGAGATGATTTCGTTGAACAATTTGGAGGCCAAATCCAGCTTCCCTCTGTTTTTATACAATATTCCCTTTTGCAGGTTTAAAAATTCAGAGGCGTCAATTTTGAGGATGTTGTAGATGGATTGGGCTTTGTCAAAATTGGCCTCGGCTTTGGTAAAATCTTCCAAATTCATGTAGCATAGCCCCAAATTGTAATAACAAAGGGCGTAATCGGTTGATGGGGGAAGTTGGCTATAGAATTCAACACTTTTACTGAAAGCGTCCAGAGCATCGTTTGTTTTTTTCAATTCGGTATAGGTAGACCCTAAAGAAAATAATGCTTTGGCTTTGCCAATAGTGCTTTGATGCGCCGAGGCATAGTTATAGGCCTTTTGTGAAAAGGCCAGCGAAAATTTATAATTATTGGTTTTTTTATTGAAGTTGGCTAATTCAATATAATAAGACGTACTGTCTACCTTAGAGACCGTTTTTTTTTGTCCAAAACACAAGCTTTGGAAGAGCAGGAGTAGCCACATCCACTTCATAAAAGGTAGATTTATATAGAATTAGGAGGCTAAATATAACGTAAATTATTTTTTTAACAAAAGAATCAAATCAATAATTCGGGAAGAGTAGCCTATTTCATTATCATACCAACCCACGACTTTTACCATTTTATCAATCACAGAGGTTAGTTGTGCATCAAACAGGCAGGAGCTTTGATTGCCAAGGATGTCTACTGAAACTATAGGGTCTTCCGTGTACGTAAGGATTCCTTTCAGATTTGTTTGTGCCGCTTTATTGAAAGCAGCATTGATTTCTTCAATCGACACTTGTTTTTTAACGTAACAGGTAATATCGGTCAACGAACCGTCGGGTACGGGAACCCGAATACCGCTGCCTCCGATTTTGCCCTGCATTTCCGGAAAAATAGTGTTGAGTGCTTTGGCCGCTCCCGTGGTCGTAGGTACTATGGATTGGCTCGCTCCGCGTGCGCGGCGCAGATCTTTATGCGGCTGGTCGTGTAAGCTTTGGTCTGTAGTGTAGGAGTGAACCGTGGTAATGTAAGCTTGTTCAATACCACACAATTCGTTGATGACCTTAATCATCGGTGCGGCATTGTTGGTGGTACAACTGGCGTTAGAAATGATGGTTTCGGTGCCGTCTAAAATGGCTTCGTTAACGCCTAAAACTACTGTCTTGATTTCGGGAACCTCAGAAGGTGCAGAAAGGATGACTCTTTTGGCTCCGGCTGAAATATGCTGATGGATTTCATCATAGGTTTTGAACTTCCCGGTACTTTCTATGACGAAATCAATGTCGTGGTCTTTCCAATGGAGGTCTGCAATGTTTTTTTTATGAAAAAACAAATAGGCTTTACCGTCAATGATAATATGGTCATCATCAAACGAAACCACATGCGGTAAAACACCGTGAATACTATCGTACTTGATTAAATGCGCCATAGTACGGTTGTCGGCAATGTCATTAATGGCCACGACTTCAATAGCCGGATGGTTCAACAACAAACGGAACAGGTTTCTTCCGATACGGCCAAAGCCGTTAATGGCGATGCGTGTTTTTTTATTCATTGGGTTCAATATGTATCAAAACGTGACCCAGTTGCGGAATCTCGTGTCTAAGTGTGTCTTTGAGTAAATGAGCAATATCGTGACCTTCCTTTACGGATATATTGGCATCGACTGTGGCGTGCAAATCAACGTGGTACTTCATCCCGGCTTTCCGAATAAAACATTTTTCGGTATCAATCACGCCTTCCACTTTGTGGGAAACCTGACGAATGTCTAAAATTAAATCGTCATATAAATGCTCGTCCATAATTTCTCCCAAGGCCGGACGGAAAATCAGATAACTGTTGTATAAAATGAATCCCGAAGCAAACAAAGCGGCCCAATCATCAGCTGCTTCGTAACCTTTGCCCAATAGTAATGCAATCGAAATACCAATGAACGCAGCAACCGAGGTAATGGCATCGCTGCGGTGGTGCCAGGCATCCGCTTTTAAGGAAGAACTGTTGGTTTCAATACCGCGTTGCATTACTTTCCGGAAGGAGTATTCTTTCCAAAGAATAATGATTCCTAAAATGATGAGGGTCCAGGATTTGGGTAGATTGTGAGGGGTGTTGATATTTTGGATGCTTTCGTAAGCAATAATCGTAGCCGAGGTAATCAAAAAGCCGACAACGATAAAGGTGATTAAAGGTTCTGCACGACCGTGACCATACGGATGGTTGTCGTCGGCGGGTTTGTTGGAATATTTGAGTCCGAATAAGACCAAAAATGACGAAAAGATATCGGTAGTCGATTCAATCGCATCGGCAATCAGCGCATAAGAATTCCCGAAAATACCGGCCAATCCTTTTACTAAAGCCAGGCAGGCATTTCCGATTAAACTGAAATAGGTAGCCTTTATGGCGGATTGTTCGTGCGTGATTTCCATCTTGACTTACAGAATGTGTTTTTCGGCGTGGTACGAGGAACGAACCAAAGCACCGCTTTCAACATGACGGAAACCCATTTCTTTGCCTATTTTTTCGTATTTTTCAAATTGTTCGGGCGTAATGAACTCTTTTACCGGCAGGTGTTTTTTGCTCGGTTGTAAATATTGACCAATGGTTACAATATCCACATCGTTATCGCGCAGGTCCCGCATGGTTTGAATCACTTCTTCTTCGGTTTCGCCAAGTCCCAACATGATACCCGATTTGGTTCTGCGGATGCCTTGTGCTTTTAAATATTTCAATACCGCCAAACTACGGTCGTATTTGGCCTGAATGCGAACCTCACGGGTCAAACGACGTACGGTTTCCACATTGTGCGATACCACTTCGGGATTGGCTTCCACGATGCGGTCTATAATTCTTTCTACTCCCTGAAAATCAGGAATAAGGGTTTCTAAAGTAGTTTCCGGATTCATACGGCGGATGGCTTGTACGGTTTCCAACCAAATGATGGAGCCCATGTCTTTCAAATCATCTCGGTCAACGCTAGTGATTACGGCGTGCTTGATTTTCATTATTTTGATGGAACGGGCTACTTTCTCGGGTTCGTCCCAGTCCACAGTTTCAGGTCTGCCGGTTTTTACCCCGCAGAATCCGCAGGAGCGGGTACAAATATTTCCTAAAATCATAAAGGTAGCGGTGCCTTCACCCCAACATTCTCCCATATTCGGGCAACTGCCTGAAGTACAGATGGTGTTGAGTTGGTATTTGTCGACCAAACCGCGAAGTTCCGTATATTTTTGGCCTATCGGAAGTTTTACTTTGAGCCATTTGGGTTTGCCGATAGGTAGATTGTTGTCAATAACAGATTCCATACTTTATTATTTTGCGGTACAAAGATACAAAGGTAAATGTTAGGATGAAGTTAAGAGCGTTTGGAATTTTCAGGCTTTTTCAAAGGTTTTTGACCCGAAAGCAATTAACGCTCTGCTGAGAAATAGTTGGCGCAATTTTTTTCAAAAAAAAGAATTGAGCCAAAAGTTTGTCAAAATTTTTTTCAAAAAAAATAATGCGTAAAAAGTTTGTCAAAATTTTTTTTAGAAAAAATAATGACAAAAATTGGAAAGAAAAAAAAGCTGAGGGAAAAATCGAAATTTGTCTAAACCGTCAAATTTTTTTCGTAAACCCCGGCTGCCGTTTCGTTGAAGCCTAGTTTTTTGAGGTAGTTGAAATACCGCTGGTTGTTACCTTCGGCAATGACACGGGTAAAGCCTGCCGCCACAAATCGGTCTTTGAGTTGAAAGTAAATAAACTTCCCGTTTTTAAAGTCTTTGTATTCGGGTAAAACGTAATCCAAATCCACGCAAAGCGTAGTCGGCTGACTTCGGTGTGCTAAAAAAAAGCCGGCTACGGCCATGTTTCTCAGGATAAAAAAACAAATTGTATTCTCATCCGGGGTATACTGAAAGCCGGGGCAATAACTTTGAATACGGGCATCGTGATAGTGTAAAAAACGCTTCAGGTATTCGCTGTCGGCATTGACTTCTAAGATTTCAAAGGTTTCTTTTTTGGAATAAATAAGCCACAGGTAATAGATATCTACCAAAACGATGATGCCGTTGAGCACTCCAACCGGAATGGCATCAATCAGAAATCCGTAAATTGAAAACAGTAACGCTCCCACCAAGTTAATCCATCGGAACTTGATGATGGAAGGCATCATCATAGAGACTACAATAATTACAGAGGCCAAATAGCCAATCCAGGGAAGCAATTCGGAAGACATACAATAATGATTTAAAAGATGCGCAAAAGTACATTTAATTTGCGCAGTTCAGTACTAAAAAAGAATGAATGGAATGACCTACGCTATTCTGTAAAATCCATTTCCCGGTTGTGCGTTTCTTTGATGGTGAGGGTGGCGTAAATTCCCAAACCAAATGCTACAGCACCAATATACGCAGCTGAAGTAATCACACTGTGAGTTTGCTTTAAGTAATCAAAGCCAATGAGCATAACGGGTACGGCTCCCCGTACCATATTCGGAACGCTGGTCGTAGCGGTGCTTCTCAGGTTGGTGCCGAATTGTTCAGCCGCCACGGTGACAAACATGGCCCAAAAACCGGAACCAAATCCAATCCAGGCACAATAAAAATAATACATGTTTTCACTTTTACTTCCGCTGAAAAGGAGCAGGGCCACGCCCAAAAACGTAAACAGTAGCATATACAAAATGGCTTTTTTTCTGGATTGTAAAAGATGAGAAAACCAGCCGCTGGAAAAATCACTCACAGAGGTGGCTATGTATGTCCACATGATAGCTTTGCCCGGATTGATGGAGTTGATCCCCATTTCGGGGGCAAACTGATTGGCCATAAACACCAGGATTCCGATACAATACCA
The DNA here is from genome assembly GCF_051547105.1 of Flavobacterium sp. XGLA_31. Taxonomy (NCBI): domain Bacteria; kingdom Pseudomonadati; phylum Bacteroidota; class Flavobacteriia; order Flavobacteriales; family Flavobacteriaceae; genus Flavobacterium; species Flavobacterium sp. XGLA_31. The sequence continues at coordinate 95,571 of NZ_JBPTTM010000009.1, forward strand.
AATGGGAATACCAATGAGAATGCAACGAATGTATTTCAGAAAAAGCGCTTTACGGGTAAAAAAAGAAAAGAAATCCCCGCGTTGAATAGCCGTGTTTTCTTTAACTGATTTGAATATGCCGCTTTCGGCCACACTGATGCGAAGCACTAAAAGCAACAGTCCTAACGTTCCGCCGATGAGGTAGGCGGTAGTCCAGCTTCCGGCTAGTTCTACAGTAAACTGCGCGACTACGGCACCCAAAACGCCAAAGCCTGCGACTATAGAAGTGCCAATTGCCCGGAGTTCTTTGGGCAAGGTTTCGGAAACCAAAGTGATGCCGGCTCCCAGTTCCCCGGCCAATCCTACACCTGCAATAAAACGCAACCAGGCATATAACATTCCCTTATCGCCAAAAGACATTTCCGGTAAAAAACCACAGGCAATGTTGGCCAGTGAGTATACTAAAATGGAACCAAACAATACGGAGAGTCTTCCTTTTTTGTCTCCGTATACTCCCCAGATAATGCCGCCGAGGACCAAACCAATCATTTGATAATTGATAATCATGGTACCGACTTTATCGGCATCGAGTCCCATATCTTTCAGGCTGGGAATACGTACAATCCCAAAAAGCAGTAAGTCGTAAATGTCGACAAAATAGCCTAAGGCGGCAATGATTACGGGAAAACTGAACAGGATTTTGGCTTTTTCTTGGGTTGTAAAATGATGCATGGTTAGGATTTTAGCTCGATAAATATAAGGATTAAAACAAAAAACCTGCAAGAAATACTTCCTGCAGGTTGCTCAAGCTGATTATTCGTTTGTTGATTATATTTTTAAATCAGATTTTGTTTTTGGGGTTAAGCCGTCTTTGTGAAGCAATACCGAGATGGCTTTTAACCTGAGGTAGGCTACACTCATGTATACGTACCCTTCTTTGCCGTTTTCCGCCCCCCAGGAGTTTTTAACAATATAATACAGGTTTCCTTTTTGGTCTTTTACTTTTCCAACGATGTGCATCAGGTGGTCGTCCACAGTATCGTAATTTTCAAATTCCGATTGTCGGTATTGAGGAGTAATGTTTTTTTCGGGTTTGATTTCGTTGAGAATCGCTTTTTCATCGGCCTCGTTGTCGGGGATGACTGCGATTCCTTTTTTGCCTGAAAAAGTAGCCTCGCTCACATCGCAATCTAAGCTTAAGGTGTATCCTTTATCTAATGCATTATCAATATTTTGAATAAACTCATCTAAAGGCAGGTTGTAAAAAACACCATTGGAAAAGTTATCGGGAATATCCAGTAAGAAAGGTTTGTAAAAGGGCTCATGTGTGAAAGAGGAAATGGTAATATAATCTTTCGGATTGAGCTTGGTGTATTCCATGAAAGTCTTTGGAGTGTATTTCTTTCCTTCGTATGTAAATTCGGTTGGATTTGGACCCATGTATTGATCCAGCACCGCACTAACCGATTCTTTCCATTGAGGAGATAATTTTTTGCCCGGGTTGGCCACATACGTTTTCAGCATGCTTTCTAATACAGAAACCATTTCGGTGTGGTTATAGATGGCATCAGTCGGCATTTTGCCACTGTAAACACTTTGGGGTACCAAACCGAAGTCGCGGGCCGAGTTGATGACGTCGTGTGCCAGACCACCTTCGCCAAACTGAGCTTTGCCCTGACGCATTACATAAACCCAGGCTTTTTTAGGGTAGGTATTGCGGACATTGTACATTTCGGAAAGGTCAATTTTTTTGCCCGTGGTTCGGATGATTTCAGCTTCCAGAAAAGAAGTGGTGGAAAAACTCCAGCAGGTTCCGGTTTGGTCCTGAGAAATTACAGGAGTAGCATCAATTTTTTTAATAGTTTGAAATTCATACGTTTGAGAAATCCCATTTAAACTGAATGATAAAGCTATAAAATAAAATAAAGTTTTCTTCATAAGAATATGAGTAGTGATGAGGTTAAAGTCAAAAAATGATTTATTTTTACGCTAAAATAATAGAATTTACAGAAGCAGTTATTTTTTTAACTAAAAAATAAGAACTGCGAATTTAACCCTTTTGTTTATGAGTACAATACAATGGCAAACTGTCAAAGAATTTGAAGATATCACATATAAAAAATGCAATGGAGTAGCTCGTATTGCATTTAATCGTCCGGAGGTACGAAACGCCTTCCGACCAAAAACTACAGCTGAGTTATTGCAGGCTTTTCACGATGCTCAGGAGGATACTTCTATTGGAGTGGTGTTGCTTTCAGCTGAAGGGCCTTCGCCCAAGGATGGTGTATATTCTTTCTGTAGCGGAGGTGACCAAAAAGCCCGGGGTCATCAGGGATATGTGGGCGATGATGGGTATCATCGATTGAATATACTCGATGTGCAGCGTTTGATTCGTTTTATGCCGAAAGCTGTGATTGCGGTAGTTCCGGGTTGGGCTGTTGGCGGCGGACATAGTTTGCATGTGGTTTGTGATTTAACATTGGCCAGTAAAGAACACGCTATTTTTAAACAAACCGATGCAGATGTGACGAGTTTTGATGGGGGCTATGGTTCAGCCTATTTAGCTAAAATGGTTGGGCAGAAAAAAGCGCGCGAAATCTTCTTTTTGGGTCGCAATTACAGTGCGCAGGAAGCTTTTGAAATGGGTATGGTTAATGCAGTGATTCCGCATGCCGAGTTGGAAGATACTGCCTATGAGTGGGCGCAAGAGATATTGGCAAAGTCACCAACCTCTATCAAGATGCTAAAGTTTGCCATGAACTTGACGGACGACGGCATGGTGGGGCAGCAGGTATTTGCCGGAGAAGCTACGCGCTTGGCTTATATGACAGACGAAGCCAAAGAAGGAAGAGATGCTTTTCTGGAAAAGCGTAAGCCTAATTTTGATAAAAAATGGTTGCCATAATTCTCATAAGTACAAACGATGGAGCACTTTACGAACGAAACTATTGATCTTTCGCAATTACCCAAACACGAGACCTTATCTTTTACCGGTCTTCATTCTTCGTATTGGAAGGTGATGCTCATCAATATTGCTGTGTTTTTTGGATTGTTGACTACAGCAATGGTGTTGGGGATTGTTTACGATTCCGAACTCCGTGCTATTGCAACTGTTTTGGGAACAGCCTTGGTTGCCTTGCTGGTTTTGGTAGTGTTCTTTGCCCGGTTGTCGTTTACAAAGCGAGGCTATGTTTTTAGAAACCACGACGTGATATACCGCACCGGTATTATAGCGACTAATACGGTAATTATTCCTTATAACAGAGTGCAGCATGTGGCGTTACACGAGGGTTTTGTAGCTCGTTTTTTTAAACTGGCCAAAGTGGAGGTTTTTACAGCAGGAGGTAAGGGAAGTGATATTCAAATCCCTGGTATAGAGAAAGAAAAAGCCGAAGACATCAAGCAGTTATTGATGGGTAAAATTCAAAAACAGTTGTAATGAAAACCGATTTTACGTCACCGCAAAGACAAGCTCCCATAGGGATTTTAGTGATGTTTCTTTCTACTTTGAAAGGCATTGTTAAAGCGTTTTGGATATTGTTTATCGTGGTGATTTTAAAATCAGACAACATGAATGCGTTTTATTTTGTCGTAGGTTTTTTAATGTTGATTGGAATAACCGGCTTGATTTCGTATTTGAAATATATCAATTTTACGTTTTACATTGATGAGGAAAAGGACGAATTTATCATCAATTCGGGTGTGATTAACAAGACCAAAACGGTAATACAACTCAATAAAATACAGCAGGTCAACATCAATCAGGATTTTGTACAGCAGTTAATCAAAGTGTTTTCGCTCGATATTGAAACCGCCGGAAGCGAAAGTAAAGAAGTCGAAATCAAAGCGGTGTCCCATGAGTTGGCTTTGGCCTTAAAGGAGAAATTAATTCACGGGAAGGTTACGGCTAAAGCGGATCACGAAGAGCAGGAGTCTTCTGAAACGGTTGATGGTAATGAGCCTTTTATCAAAATCAGTTTTTGGAGTTTATTTAAAATCGGGATTACCTCTAATTATGTTAGAAGTTTGGGGTTAATTGTGGCTTTCTTTTTTACGGTTTACGAAAATATCAGCCACATTTTTGGTGATGATGAATTGGAAAATGGCCGTGTAGGGACGTATATCAAAAATGGAGTTACCTTCAATGCGGTGATGATTTTTATTGGTTTTCTTATGTTTGGCATCTTGTTGTTCAATTTGGGCCGAACCATTATCCGCTATTTCGGATTTAAAATTACCAAGCAAAAAGGAACTTTGGTGCTGAATTTCGGGTTGATCAATATCAAAAATTCAATCGTAAGACCCGAACGGGTTCAGATAATCAGCGTTTCCAGGAATTATTTTCAGAAAAAATTGAATATTTTTCAGGTAATCATTCGTCAGGCAATGAATGGGGAAAAAGACCAGCGAAAGACTGCTTTAGAAATTCCGGGTTGTGATGAAACCGAAAAAAATCAAATCCTGAAATTGCTTTTTAACGAATTGCCCACCAAAGGCCTGATGATTACGCCCAATTTCAGAAAGCTGGTTTTCTCTTTGTTTTTGCTTGTTTTTTTGCCGATACTCGGCTACTGTCTGGTGGGAAGATATAGTGACAGCAGTGTTTTTGATTTCTATGGTATCGCTGTTTTTTACAGTGTTTTGGTGATGGCATTGCTTTACTTTGGCTTTAGAAATTACCGACTTTTTCTCAACGAGAAATACATCATCAAGCAAAGCGGGGCTTGGGATATTGAAAACCAAATCATTGAGATTCATAAGATACAGGCCATTACCACCTCACAATTGTTTTGGCATAAAAATTTAAATATTGGTTCACTAACTTTGCATACGGCTGCCGGCGACCTTAGTTTTTATTTGGGCAATTACGCTACGATAAACGATTATGTCAACCTCTGGCTCTACTTGATCGAAACCTCTGATAGCAATTGGATGTAAATCAGTTAATTATAAAATTTAAAATAATAAAAATGAAACACTGGATTGAAGCTGCGCGCGTTAGAACCTTACCGCTTTCGGTATCGGGGATTATTGTTGGGAGTTTTTATGCCATGTCGCAAGGCATGTTTAACTGGAAAATTGTCGTTTTTGCCTTGTTGACTACTTTAGGCCTGCAGATTCTCTCCAATTTTGCCAACGATTATGGCGATGGAGTCAAAGGGACTGATAACGAAGATCGGATTGGACCAAAACGCGCCATACAGAGCGGGGTAATTACGCCCCAAGCGATGAAACGGGCTATGATGGTCATGTCATTGATTACCCTTGGTTTTGCAGGGTTACTGATTTATTTTGCTTTTAAAGAAAGCTATCTGCTCTATTCTTTTGTATTCTTTGTTTTGGGAATTCTGGCTATTGCTTCAGCCATTCGTTATACAGTGGGCAAAGGTGCTTACGGTTATCGTGGTTACGGTGATTTGTTTGTGTTTCTCTTTTTCGGATGGGTGAGTACTTTTGGGGTGTTTTTTATGTTTTCCAAAGAAATAGACTGGTTGTTGCTTTTGCCGGCGACTGCCATTGGTTTTTTGAGTGTCGGGGTGTTGAATCTGAACAACATGCGCGATGAAGAGAGCGATCGAAAATCGGGAAAGAATACACTGGTAGTAAAAAAAGGCGGTGTCTGGGCCAAAAAATACCATTTCTTTTTAGTGGTTTCGGCCATGGTTTTAGTGCTGTTGTTTGCTGTGATTTTTGATTTCACCATCGATCCCGCAAATCCCGAAAGATTTAATTTTGATTTGTACTTGTTTCTGATAGCTTATATTCCGCTGATTCTTCACTTGAAAAGAGTGGCGGCAAACACCAATCCGAAATTGTTGGATCCTGAGTTGAAAAAGCTGGCTTTGAGTACTTTTTTGTTAGCCATCTTATTGGCCTTGAGTATGTTTTATTTTTTTTCGGATATTATAGTGAATCTTTTTTTAGGAGGAAGATAGTAACGGCTTGAACAGCGTTTTAATTTAAAAAATTGAGCAAATGAAAATTACATTTTACGGACACTCCTGTATTGGGATTGAGGTCAATGGGAAACATATTTTAGTAGATCCGTTTATTACGGGCAATCCGAAGGCAGCACACATTAATTTAAGCGATTTAAAGGCGGATTATATATTGCTGACCCATGCGCACCAGGATCATTCATTAGATGCAGAGAGCATCGCTAAAAACACCAATGCGGTTATTGTTTCCAATTGGGAAATAGCTACTTATTATGGCAATAAAGGGCTGCAGTCGCATCCGATGAACCATGGAGGAAGCTGGAGTTTTGATTTTGGTAAAGTGAAATATGTTGCGGCATCCCATTCCAGTTCTTTTCCGGATGGAACCTATGGAGGAAACCCGGGAGGTTTTGTTATAGAGGGGGAACATAAGAATATTTACATTTCGGGCGATACCGCTTTAACAATGGATATGAAGCTTATTCCGATGCGAACCAAACTGGATTTAGCCATTTTTCCTATAGGAGACAATTTTACTATGGATGTGGAAGACGCTATCGTGGCGGCTGATTTTGTACAGTGCGATAAAGTTTTAGGCTGTCATTATGATACTTTCGGTTTTATTGTTGTCAATCATGATGAAGCGAAGAAAAAATTCTTTGATGCCGGAAAAGATTTAATGTTGCTGGAAATCGGAGAGAGCATTGTGTTGTAATCAAACTATTTTTTTATTCATTAAAAAGGCTCTTTCATGTGAAAAGGAGCTGAAAATCATTATGAAATTAATTAAATTAACTGTTTTTCTGTTGTTTGTCTCGGTGGTTTCGGGACAAAGCAAGCAAGGATATTGGGATAATGTACGAACTACTAATGAAACTGCGGGTGTGGGGTCAGGCGACAGAAAATGCATTAAAACGGCTGATTTTCCTGAGGGCACTACAGAAGTAGTCTACCGGATTTCGCTTTTGGATGATAATCAAAAATTGTCGTCTAGTCTTGTTTCAGTGTTAAAAGCGATTCCTGATCCTACCGGAATCAGTCAAGGTTCTGCCGGAGCCGTATTTTTACTTTCCACTATTTCAGGTACTGACAAATGCAAATACGCAGTTTTTACCAATAAAAAGGATGCAAAGGAGTATGAGAAGTCGGGTGAGTTGAAAAATGCCTGTATTGTTCAGGATAATCCAATCAATAAAGAGGCAAAGCTTTTGTCAGACCGCTCGAGCTGTTTAACCGGAAAAACTAAAAATTTATGGTTTGTCTTTGAAAGCACCAATTGGGTAATGAATGAAAAAATTGTTCTGGAGGTAGTGCCGTGGGTTGACAACAAACTCAGTTCCGGTTGGAATAATGATGCTAAAAAGGAAGTGATTGCGCTTTGCAAAAATCTTTCGGTGATGTCTTCAGTGGTTAAAAAAGATCAGTTTTGTGGTTTTTTTCTGGATATGGTTACCCAAACCTACAGTTATAAGGATTTTAAAAATCTGCTTCCCGAAGAGAAAGCGAAAGCAATCAGTAGTTTTTCGGAAAAAGCCTTGATGAAAATAGGTGAAAACAAGGTGATTACAGTTTCTGCCAGAGCCGAGGCGATGCAGTTGTTTGACAAAGGCAAAAAGCAGGAAGCGATTGATTTGCTTCAGAGTACCTTGAGCAAAAATGTTTCGGTAACTACTGCGGATTATGTGCTTTTAGGGAAGTACTATTTGCTTACAAAACAGTTTGGAAAAGCCCTTGAAATTCTGAAATCGGCGGAGCAAAAAGACCCGAATGATTTGACAATCCAATTGAATTTGGCTCACGCTTACCTCTTTATGGATGACTTTACAAAGGCCAAAGAGATTTATAAACAATACAAGAGTCAGAATATCTCAGCGGATGTTAGCTGGACACAACAAGTGAAAGCGGATTTTCAAACTTTTGAAAAGAATAATATGAGCAATCCAAAATTCAAACGGGTGTTGAATATTTTAGACTAAAACCGTGAAAGCAACCTATCACCAATACATCCTCAATTTTAAGCAACCATCAGGAACTTCCAGAGGCGTTTTGAAAACCAAAGAGACATGGTTTATTGTTCTTGAAAAAGACGGCAAAACAGGGGTAGGAGAGTGTGGGATTTTACGTGGTTTGAGTGCCGATGACCGTTCTGATTATGAAGAAAAATTACAATGGGCATGTGAGCATATAGGCTTAGGAAAAGACCAACTTTGGAACGAATTAATCGAGTTTCCGTCAATTCAATTTGGAATTGAAATGGCTTTTTTGTCTTTGGAAAGTGAAAATCCTTTCGTTTTATTTCCCTCTGATTTTACCGAAAACCAACACAGTATTCCTATCAACGGATTGGTTTGGATGGGGGATGAGGCGTTCATGAAACGTCAAATCGAAGATAAAATTGAGCAGGGATTTAACTGTATAAAATTAAAAATCGGAGCCATAGAATTTGACAAAGAATTGGATTTATTACGCTTTATTCGTCAAAACTTTGATAAAGAAACAATGGAAATTCGAGTTGATGCTAACGGTGTTTTTAGTTATGATTCGGCTTTATATAAAATAAATCAAATAGCTGGTTTTGAAGTTCATAGTATAGAGCAACCCATTCAAAAAAACAATACTGACATGATGTCAGTTTTGTGTAAAAACACAACAATTCCTATAGCTTTGGACGAGGAGTTGATTGGGGTGTTCTCTTTTGATGACAAACGACAATTACTGCAAAAAATCCAACCGCAATACATCGTTTTGAAGCCTAGTTTTATCGGTGGCATTCGAGGAACTTTGGAATGGATTTCTATAGCTGAAAAGTTAAATATCGGTTGGTGGATTACATCGGCTTTGGAAAGCAACATCGGTTTGAATGCGATTGCTCAATTTACTTTTTTGCTCAACAATAGTATGCCTCAAGGTTTAGGAACCGGAAGTTTGTATACCAATAATTTTGATTGTCCTTTAACGGTTGCTCATGGAAAACTTTGGTATGACAAAGACAAAGAATGGAAGGTTGATCCAAACCATTTCAAATAAAAAAGTCTGCTCTTTTCGGCAGACTTTTTTGTTTCAAGACTATTTGCTCCAATCAATTTTTCGGGAAAAATACATGACAACACCCAAGATAACAAACAATCCGATGCTGCCCACCAGTAGTGCATAATCTTCCATTTGGATGATGATGTAAATGAAGGTATATAATGCCGACAATGCACTTCCTATAAACAAAGGAAATTTTTTATTTTTCAATACAGAAATGGAGTAGAGCGTTATCATTGCCACTACCGATGTTCCGGCTATAGTGTACGCAAGGCTGAAAGTACTGTGTTCTGTAATTGAAATCAATAATGTATAAAACATAATCAGGGCCAAGCCAATCATAGAATACTGAAAAATGTGAATGTTGATTTTGCTGATGGATTGAATCAGGAAAAAGATAAGAAAGGTCAAACCAATTACCAGAAAACCATATTTGGACGCGCGTTCGTTTTGTTGGTATTCATCAACGGTTTGGATTAATTTTACACCAAAGAGGTAATCGTCCAAATTGGGAAGTGTACTAACGTATTGTTGGGCAAAAGTGCGGTTGATGTCCAATATTTTCCAATCGGCATGAAACCCTTGGTTGTTAACCGTTTTGGTAGTGTCGCTGGCGGCAAAAGTACCTTCAAAGCTGGGCGATTCCCAGTCGGAATTCACACTGACGGTAGTTATTTTCCCGATGGGAATAAACTTGATGCTGTTGCTGCCATTGTAAGTAATTGCAAAATTAAAATTGATTTTAGTTCCGGAAACCAATTGTCTGTAATCAAATTGATTGGTTGCTAAGATGCTGTACTCACTTTTATCGCTGTTTTGAGGTTCGAAAGTAAAGTGATGCTTATTCAGTTCTATTTTCAATTCACTTTTGATGCTTTTTAGGTTTGTGGTCTTAACCACAATGGCGGCTTTATCCCATTGAATGTTTTCGACAGGAATACCCAGTTTTGAAAAATCGGGATTCCCGAAACTTCCTTTAAAAGTCATATCAGCTGTAAATACCACATGATTGAAAATGCCGCGTTTCAGCGATTCGTTTTTTTTGACATTCGACTTGTTGGACAATTCATCCGGAAAAAAATAAGCGAAATTAGTGATGGCTCTTCGCTGAATAGACACCGCTCCTGTTTTGGCATCAGTAATATTGTAATTTTCATAGGTATTGTATGGGATTCGTAGTGTGGGACCATAGAACAGGATGTCTTTTCCCCATAAATTAGTGACTTCATCTACCACTTCGTTTTTGCGTTGTGACCTTTCCTGAATTAAATCCTGAACAAAAAACAACGGGATGAGCAGTACTAAAGTTAAAAAGCCTACCATGATCATTTTGGCTGTAGTTGATTGAAAAAAGTTGTTTTTTTCGGTGTTTGTGGTTTCTTGATTTTCCATTTTTTTTGATTTTAAGTTAGTATCAGTTTTCGTTGACTACGATATAGAAATACAGCAGCGCAATCGGAATGTTAGCCAATAGAATCAGGATTCTGATGGCAATGGTTTTCCTTTCATTGGGTGTTATGATGAATTGATAGCACAGATTCAGCAGAACCAAAGAGTTGATTAGAATAGCGAAGAGCACATAAAAGAACCCTATAAACAAAAGACTTTCTTCGTTGGGCATTGTCAGTCTTAAGAACAAGAGCATCGTTCCGATACAAAAGGAACCCATGGCAATGTATGTTGAGGTTCCGGTTTGAGGATTAGCGTTATAAAAGTCGGTTTCCATAGTTAATTAATTTTAAAAGTTTCACGAATAGTTTGAGTCGGGATGTTGAGCATTTTTGAGAAGTTAAGATGATAAAAGCAGTACGCTGTCTTTCCTCTCTTAAATTGATTGAAGAAGTAGTTAAGTTTATTGACATAAAGAATACTGCCGATTGTAATCACAAAAAACTGATACACGCTTCTTTTGCCATTTCCCAATAAATAAAATTGCATGCCTATTTCTTCCGGTACGGTGACTCCTGTTTGGGTTAAAACATGTATGACATCATGGTCTTCCAGTTTGGGTTCCAATTCGAAGTTATAGGTCAATAAGAAGCAACCTATTTCAAAGCCTAATGTTTGTTGAGGATATCGGATGAGTTCCTTACTGGTAATCTCCCAAGCCTTATTTTTTTTAAAATACCGTTGATATGGTTTTTTACTCCAATCATACATTTTTTCCAGAATTAAATCTCGCATAAATATTAAATTAAAAGTACTTTGAATTTCAAAGTTTATAAATAAAAAAAAGGACTAACTTTTCTGTATTAATTTTTCCAAAGCATCAATGTGTTCCTGAAATGCTTTTTTCCCAGAGGCTGTTGCGATGTATCTGGTATTGGGTTTCTTTCCGATAAACTGCTTTTCAATGGTGATGTAATTCTCGGCTTCCAAGGCTTTAGTGTGACTAGCCAGGTTCCCGTCAGTAACCCCTAACAGTTCTTTCAGCAGATTAAAGTCTGCACTCTCATTGACCATCAATACCGACATGATTCCAAGACGGATTCGGTGGTCAAAAGCTTTATTGATATTTTGGATGATGTTTTTCAAAATTAATTTCTGTCGTATTTAAAGTACATCATGGCTCCATAAACGATATGACAGCCTCCAAAACCCAAAGCCCAAAATAAAAGCCCGTAACTGAGAAACCATGTACATAGTAATCCTAAAATAATCATGGTAATACCCAAATAGCGAACATCCCCAAGGGTATATTTGCTGGCATTTACGCAGGCCAGCCCGTAAAAGAGTAGGGTCAAAGGGGCAACCAGATTTAAGATTTCTTTTTCAATTAAAAAAAGAATAAAAATACCGCCGGTTATCAAAGGAATAGCAAAGTTAATCACCAAGCGTTTGGAAGACGAATTCCAGATTTTTTCATTGCCCTTTTTAGCTTTTTTGATGCTCAAAATTATTCCGGTTACTATGGATAAAACGACAACCGTAAATGCAATCATAAACAATTGCACTACAGCGTCGCTAGAAATCGTTAAATCGTTGTAATTGGAAATGCTATCATTGTCAAAGTAGATTGTTTTGTATGCCAGCCAAGCACCCATTAATGCATATATTCCTGCCAAAACTCCTGAAAGTCCACTTAGTGAAATGAATCGCGAAGAACGATCCATAAGGGTTTTGATTTCTGAAATGTCTTTAAGATAATCTTTTGCTTCCATATTAAAGTACTTTGAAAAACAAAGTAAATGAAATATTTTCCTTTGACCAAATGTTTTTTGAATTATTTTTGAGAAAAAATTTCTCCATGAAAAAAAATGTTTTCGGTTTCTTATTATTACTCGCTTCATTATCCCATGCTCAAAATAAGGATGAGCAAATGCTAAAAGATATGTATAAATTTTCGTTGACGCAATCTCAATGTTATTCGTGGCTGGATGATTTGTCCAATAAAGTAGGACAGCGTATGTCTGGTTCAGCAGGAGCGGAAAAAGGAATTGCTTATGCCAAAGCTAAGCTGGAAACATTAGGACTGGACCGTGTATATCTTCAGGAAGTTATGGTACCAAAATGGGTAAGAGGTGAAAAAGAAATGGCATATATTTTAGACAATAAAACAAAAATCAACGTTCCTATTTGTGCTCTTGGTGGTTCTGTGGCCACGGCCAAAAACGGATTGACTGCCGAAGTGATAGAAGTACACGGGATTGATGAACTCAAAGCATTGGGAGCCGCAAAAGTAAAAGGCAAAATTGTATTTTACAATCGTCCGTTTGAACCTGAAAATGTTGATGCCTTTAAGTCTTATGGGAACTGTGTTGACCAGCGTTATTATGGTGCCAAAGAGGCTGCGGCATTAGGAGCTTCGGGAACTATTGTACGTTCTATGAATTTCAGATTGGATGATTTCCCGCATACAGGCGCTCAAAGCTATGGTGATTTGCCAAAAGAGCAATGGATTCCGACAGCTGCAATCAGTACTAATGGAGCTGAATTATTGAGTCAGAAGCTAAAATCAAATCCCAAACTGCAGTTTTTTATGAAAATGTCTTGTCAGCAATATGAAGATGTGCTTTCCTATAATGTAATTGGAGAAATTACGGGTTCAGTACATCCGGAAAAAATTATGGTTGTAGGAGGGCATTTGGATTCTTGGGATTTAGCTGACGGATCTCAGGATGACGGAGCAGGTGTGGTGCAAAGCATGGAAGTTTTGGAACTGTTCAAAAAATTAAATTACAAACCTAGAAATACTATCAGAGCTGTCCTTTTTATGAATGAAGAATTTGGAGGTAAAGGAGGAAAGAAATATGAGGAATTGTCTAAACTGAATAACGAAAATCACATTTTTGCTTTGGAGAGTGATGCCGGTGGTTTTTCACCCAGAGGTTTTTCATTTGAATGTGATGAGCTTAACTTTACTAAAGTTTTGAGCTGGAAAAATTTATTTGAACCGTATCTGATTCACAATTTTGTTAAAGACCACACCGGATCAGATATTGCACATCTGACTTCGAAAAAAATAGTTAAAGCGGGTTTGCTTCCGGATTCCCAACGCTATTTTGATTATCATCATGCCGCTAATGATAAGTTTGATGCCGTAAATAAAAGAGAATTAGAACTGGGAGCTGCGACCATGGCTTCCTTAGTATATTTATTTGATCAATATGGAATTGATTAATATGAAAAAGATTTTCTTTTACTTTTTACAATTATTGAGTATGTTCTTTTACATACTTTTAATAACTGCTGCTTATGGTGTGATTAAAGAGGTATTGCAGAATGCTAAAGGGTTGGAATATAATTTAGGCTACGGTTTATCAGCGGTTTTAGTTTTGGGATTTCTTTTTTGGCTCAATACTAAATTATATCGTTATACTGATAAATGTTCGGTAAAGAAGTAAGACAAATAAAAGAGATCAAGTTAAAATCTTAACTGAATTAATTTTGGTCTCATTTCTTCAGGGACCACAAAATTAAAACTAAAAAGCCCCGATTTATTCGGGGCTTTCTTTTTTATTGTTTTCTATTGATATAAATCCAACCTGTTTTTGCGGATTGATTATCATTGAGATCAATCACATAATAATAGGTTCCGTCAGGCAATTCATCTCCGGCATCGGACTGACCAATCCATTGATTTGAATAATTAGCCCTAGAGTATACTTTCATACCGAAACGGTTGTAAATGGTTAATTCTTTTACGTTATACCCAGTCAAGTCAAAGAAGTCGTTGTCACCATCATTATTAGCCGAAATCCCTTTTTGAATTTCACAGAAAACCCTTTTTATAATAATATCATGTGACAAGGCACAACCGTCAGCAGTAGTTACTGTTGCGGTAAATGTAACTGGTAGCGTTTCTTGTTCCGGGGTAGAGGCAAGATAAGCAGTAACGTCAAAGGTATTAGCATTAGTGCCGATACTTTGCAGGTTACTGTTGAACCAGGCATAATTAGCAGTGTTTAAATCAAAAGAATTATTAACAGCCGATACAGTTACAGTAAATTGATTAGCAATACATGCCCCATCAAGCGCAAAGTCAAATCCGTCTAATACCGTTATGGTTAAACTGCCGTTTGCAGCACATTGTCCGACATCAGGTGTAAACAGGTAAGTTCCCGTAGTATTAGTGTTGACCGTTGCCGGCGACCAGGTTCCTGTGTAGCCTTCAAGGGAAGTATTCGGAAGCATAGGCGCATTTTCACCGATACACAGTGGCGCAATGGCATCAAATGTTGCCGGGTTCTTTGGATTTACAGTTATGGTCAATGTGGTATTTGAAGCACATTGATTTGCATTCGGTGTAAAAGTATATGTTGTAGTGACAGTGTTATCCAATGCCGGTGACCAAGTTCCGGTATAACCGTTTAATGAAGTTGTCGGCAAAGCAGTAAGAGCCGCTCCGTTACAAATAGCCGCTACCGAATCGAATGTAGGTGTTATTGGCTGATTAACATTTATTGTTAAGCTGCCTGTAGTGGCACACTGACCGGCATTTGGTGTAAAGGTATACGTAGCGGTTTGAGTGTTATCAACAGTAGACGGATTCCAGGTTCCTGCAGTTCCTTCTATCGAATTGGCTGGTAAGGCAGGAACAGAAGCACCGCTGCAAATTGTGGCTGGTGTTGCAAATGTAGATGGGATAAGTGGTGTAACGGTAACTGTGATGGTTACTGCTGTACCACAAGTACCTGAATTCGGAGTAAAGACATAATCAGCGGTTAGTGTATTACTCACCACGCTTGGCGACCAAGTTCCCGCAACTCCGTTATCGGATGTTGTTGGTAATACAGGAGCTGTTTCATTTTCACAAATAGTGGTGTCGATTGTGAATAATGTTGTTGTCAACGAATTAACGATCAATTGGAATGAACGGACTTCATAACATCCGGATAAGTTATTTTCAACTCTCACATAGATAGTTTGTGGGTTACTGGTGTTGGTATATAGGGTTGGTAAAACGTTAGTTTCAGACATTGCATCAGCCTGTGACATATAATAGCTCACATTATAACTGGCCGGGTCCAAAGTTCCCAAAGCCGATGCGTTATTTTGGCTTAAATCAAATTCAGCCGTACCAGTATTGCTACAAGCTATCAAATCGTTAGGGGTTCCGGTTACTAATTGACTATAATATTCGATAGTAATAGTATCGGAAGCAGCACAAGTTGTGTTGATGTATTGGGCAGAAATACCGTAATCACCGGGTTCAGTAATCGTTAAGTTTGGACCGGTTTCATTAGGGATAGGATTACCATTGAAGGTCCAAGTAAAGTTATACAAAGCCGGATTTAATCCGCTTTGTATGGTATAACTTTCGCCAAAACATAAAGCGTTATTAGTGGCCTGAAGGAAATCGGTTCCAAGGTCGATGTTCCCAATGTTTAAACTTCCGCCTTCCAGGAATACAGCTGAGTCATATAAATTATCCAATCGGTCAGCGATTACCAATTTAATGTGGTATTGGTTTCCTGGGATTACAGTAGAAGTAGCCGTTAAAGGAACGGTAGAACCATTGAAATTGGTAGGAGAACCTAACGGGTCTAATCCGCCGGCACCATAGAAATCACCAAAATATTCCGGATTTACAGAACCACAGCCGTTATTAAATTGATTATCTCTGATGGTAACCACGGAAACCGGAGTGGTGGTATTCGGAACAACTGCTAAGTTTGTGGTGGTACCAGTAGCGATGTCTGTAAGTAAAAAAGCAAAAGCATCGGAATAATCACATTGGAACGTACCGTATTCTTCCGAAGCAAAAACAAAATTGAAATTGATGGTGTCTACTAACGGAATAAAATCAAATTCCAGTTTTGTAGCGTTTTCTGAGTTCATCGGGTTTCCGGTTGCCGCTAATATAATAGCTTCTAATTGGGCGTCGCCTGGCCATGTGTTAGCCCCATCACTTAAAGTAGTACTGTTCGGTCCCGGAGCGTTGAGCGCATTTCCACTGGTTAACACAATACCGTCCGAGAAAGGAAATCCAGAGCCATTTTGGTTGAAATAAGCGATACCGTTAGTTGAACCAAAATTGGTTCCTGTAGATGAGGTAACATTCGAAACGGATGCACAAGATGAATTTAAGAATACATCTTCTACTAATTGTTGTGTGGTATATAAGGTATTGTTTGTAATTATTGGAGGCGGTATCGTTGCAACACAAACATCAAATGTAGTTGTTTGCCCCGGAGTTGCTGTCCAAGAATATACTCTTATATAATAGGTTTGACCTACCGTTAAATTAGTAGCGATACTTGAATTAGGATCACTACAATATAATTGTGTTAAACTACCGCAATTTGTTCCGGTATATACTGCATGAAATAAATCGGTAGTACTGCCATTTACGTTAAGTAAAGAAATAGCATGTTGTGCACTGGTCGCTGTAAACTGGAACCAAACATCGTCATCATCGGTTCCTCCGCAAGTATTAGATTGAAGTGAAGCAGTAGCTCCTAATAGACTGCCCGGAGCAGTTTGAATACATTCAATAGTAGGGTTGACCGGTACAACAGTTGCAAAATCACACTCGTCATTGGCAATTAAAGTAGTAAAAGATTTGACGTTAGACCAAAAGCTGATATCGGTGGCTGAACAAATTGCTCTGACATAAACATCATATCCCGTTGCCGGAATTAAATTGGCAAAAGTGTAAGAGTTTGTGGTCACTAATATACCTCCGCTGGTTGATGCATTTGGTGCCGGTGAACCACTTGGTAAGATCAAAACTTCCCATTGACTGGCTGTTCCTGCTTCTGTCCAAGTTACTGTAGCTCCCGTTTGTGTAATAGGGGCAATAACTAAAGAATTTGGTTTTGGACAGGTTGGCGGAATACATTCTGCTGTTCCCGAAAACAATACAGTTCCCGGAGTTCCGGTTCCGAAAGGTTTTGTAAAGATAACTTCCTGAGGAGCTAAAGCTTCCTGAATGGTAATTCCTATTTCATTTTGGAAGGTACCGGCGGTACTCCAAAATAATTCAAAAGGTATTCCGTGACATAAAGGAACCGTTACCGATACTGTTGAGGTTCCTTGCGCTGCTGTAGGCCCGGTAAGAGTAGCTATCACAATTCCGTTTTGTCTCACCTGCATGGTTCCGCCATTCCAACCATCTCCAAAGGAATCACTCATATTGAATGTATAATTACATTGGTCGGCTAAAGGACAAAGCGATGTGGTGAAATTTTTAACAGCGCTCCATGAACCAATATTGGTCACTGAACAGACAGGTCTTACATAAAAATCATACGATGTTCCCGCAGTCAAACCGGTATATACAAAAGGATTTGTTGGGGCATCTGTCCAACCTGTGGTTGAAGCATTTGGTGCCGGAGAGCCTGCCGGTAAGACTAGTACTTGCCACGAAGTCTCCGGGCCGGAAGAGCTCCATCCTAATGTTGCATCCGTATTTGAAATAAAAGTTGCTGTTAAAGCAGTAGGGGCCAAACATTCCGGTACGGAACAATTAACAGTATTTGTATACAGAACTGTTCCTGACGTTCCGGATCCTGGATTTTTTACAAATAAAGTTTGACCAAATGAATTAATTACTGATACACCCATTTCTCCTGGGAAAGCTCCTGCGGCATTCCAAAAGAGGTCATAAGGGATACCATCACACATCGGTACGGTTACTGTTATCGGATTTTGGTTATCAGCATCCGTTGGTCCGGTGAGTGTGGCTACTACAATTCCGTTTTGTCTGACTTGCATTGTACCACCGTTCCAGCCATCACCAAATGAATCGATCATAGTGAATGAATAATTACATTGTTGAGACAGTGGACAAATAGTGGTATTGAAGTTTTTAACACTGCTCCATCCTCCAATATTAGTGTCTGAACATACCGGTCTTACATAAAAAGAATAAGCCGTGGCAGCCGTTAATCCCGTATACACAAATGGGTTTGTGGGAGCATCTACCCAACCGGTTGTAGAGGCATTTGGTACAGGTGAACCTGCAGGTAATACGATGACTTGCCAAGCAGTTTCAGGCCCGGTTGTAGTCCATCCCAATGTAGCTTCTGTTTCAGAAATAAAAGTGGCTGTTAAAGCGGTTGGCGGCAAGCACTCCGGAACTAAACAATGTACCGTATTATTATAAAGTACTGTGCCGGCTGTTCCTGTTCCCGGGGCTTTTACAAATAAAGTTTGATTAAAAGAATTGATTATCGTAACTCCCATTTCTCCTGGGAATGTTCCGGCAGTATTCCAAAATAAATCAAAAGGGACATTGTCACACATGGTTACGGTTACATTTACAGGAGTTGTACCTTGAGCTGCAGTAGGACCGGTGAGTGTGGCAACTACAATCCCATTTTGTCTTACCTGCATGGTTCCGCCATTCCAGCCGTCTCCAAAAGAATCTACAAGTCTAAAAGTGTAATTACATTGTTGAGAAACGTCGCAAATGGTAGTATTGAATAAATAAGGTCCTGACCATACACTGAATGTTCCGTCTCCACAGTCAGACCTTACGTAGTACTGATATGCAGTAGCTGCGGTTAAACCACTAACAACAAAATTAGTATTGGTATTTGCTGTTACACCGGCACCGGTAGGAATTGGAGATCCGGCAGGCTGGACGGCTACCTGCCAAGAGGTAGCTCCGGGATTTACCCATGATAACTCTGCAGTAGTTTGCCCTATATTGCTGGCGCTTAATGTAGATGGAGGCGGACAGTTAACCGCTTGAATAGTTAAGGTATAGCCAGTAGTTTGTGGCGTAGCCCAAGTTGAAATAACAAAGTAATAGGTGTTTCCGGCAACCACCGGTAAATCAAAAGTTCTCGGAGCAGTACCTGCATTAGCGACACCGTTCAAACAACTAACGCCAATATCAGAACAGTTACTGTAAGCAAAAATTCCAGAGTAAGTCGCAGTTGGAACCATATTTACATTAATTGTTCCTGATGTTGTTGCTGTGTAGGCATAAACCACATCATTACCGTTCAGATATGCATTAGTTGATCCACAACCGGTTGCCCCGGGAGTTCCTTCAATAGCAGGATTGTCTGAATAGTTAGAAGTGTTATC
The DNA here is from genome assembly GCF_051547105.1 of Flavobacterium sp. XGLA_31. Classification (NCBI taxonomy): domain Bacteria; kingdom Pseudomonadati; phylum Bacteroidota; class Flavobacteriia; order Flavobacteriales; family Flavobacteriaceae; genus Flavobacterium; species Flavobacterium sp. XGLA_31. The sequence goes on from NZ_JBPTTM010000009.1 coordinate 115,001, forward strand.
CGTAGTTGTATAAGGCAAGCTAACAATAGTGATTGGTGCGTTACAACCAATACCGGGACTCGTAGTAGTAAAAGTTTGGGGACCTACCCAAATACTGTTTCCCTGACTACACACAGCTCTTACATAGAATTGGTAGGTAGTAGTAGGTGTAAAATTTACCCCGAGAGTAGTTGCTGTTGCCGGATAAGAGGTTCCTGTGACAGGAGTTCCAATTCCGGAGGGAGTAGCTCCGTTATTTACGATTTCTATCTCAAATGAAGCGGCTCCTCCCGGATTTCCCCATCCTAAGTTGGCAGAAGTTTGTGTAATTCCACCGGCAGTTAAGTTGTTGGGTTCGGTACATTTTTCAACAATATTGACATTGTCTATCAGCCATCTGTCACCACCTAAATTAGCATCAGGTTGTGTATAAACCATAACAAATGCCACATAAACATCTAAACCTGCATAGGCAGACAAATCAACTATTTTCTCTTGATAAATATTAAAAGTAGTTGTTAATTCGTTTTCGGTCCATTGTTGAACCAATGAGTAGGCAGATGGATCGGTTTGAAAGGAGGCATCAATTGCCGGAGCAATTTTAATTTGGTACAAAGTACCTTGAACTCCGCTCGTAAAGGTTCTGGTGTAAAAGTGTAATTGACCGTTTGCCGGGATAGTTACAAGTGGAGTAGCTAAGTAATCCTCGGAAGTATTTCCCGCACCAATATTTTCATTTCTTACATATGCAGCATTGCTACCTTGATAAACTAACGGAGGAGTGGCTATGGTTGAGTTGATTCCCCAACGTTGTCCGGTTCCGATACCGTTATCAAAAACGGCCCAATTTCCTGTGCCTAAAGTCCAATTAGTGTCCGGCAGGGCGTCTGGTCCTGTCGTTGATTCAAATCCTTCTAATGATAACTGAGCGTATCCATTTATAGAAATGAAAGCTAGCAATAATAAAAATGTAATTTTTTTCATAGTGGTTGGTTTTTTTGGTCAATGATTACATGCTATACTCTGAAAACACCTCCAAAGACAATGATTCTCTGAAGGAATAAAAAATGCTGTGAAGCTTTGTCTGCAGGATCATGAGTGGTTCGGATATCAGGCATATTGATATAACCACCTTTTAATTCTGCTTGCATAAAAAAGTATTTAAAAAACGTAAAATTTAATCCCACTTTAGCAGAAACGCCATAGCCCGAAACATGAAAATCATCGTGGCGCTCTTTTCCTAACAGTGTAGCGTTAGTTTTAGGTAATAAAATTCCGGCACCGGCTCCTTCTGTAATGTTCATCTGGAATTTATCGGTATTTCGAATGTTGAATAATTTTGAAATATCATCTACGCGACAAAACTCAGAGTTGATGTAGTTCAAACCGTCGGTATGCTCAAATTTGAGAAAATCTTCCGTTAAAAGAATCTGTCCGTTAGGCAATTGTTCATTGTAACTTCCTGGATTTGGGTAATAACCGGAATAATCTACAGCTCTGTCCTGAAACATCACATATTTCATATGATCCAAACCTATAGAAATATTGTAATGGTCGTTTATAAAATATCCGATACGGAAATTGGTTTGAGGAATGGTCATTCGACCCGGATTGACATAATCTATTTGCCAACCTTTTGGTTTGTCATGGGCCACTACATCATACAAGGTAAAATCGTAATCAGCTCCCGTAAAATGAATGTCAGATTTAGTGAAGCTTTCTCTGTTTCCTCCCCAGTATACATAAAACTTTCCCTTGTTATGAGCGGTATATTTATCAGGAGTTGTCGGAGCATCTTGTGCCATCAAGGTTTCAGAGAAACTACAAAATGAGATAATCGAAAATAAAATAATTTTTTTCAAAGCAGGTATTATAAGTATTAAAATTGATTAATTGTTTTACGGATAGCTACCAAGCGAGTCATCAGTCCTTCAAAATAGTCGAGGTGTAGCATGTTGGCACCATCACTTTTAGCATGTGCCGGATCAAAATGAGTTTCAATGAAAATACCGTCAACACCTACTGCAATTCCTGCTTTGGCAATGGTTTCAATCATATCAGGTCTTCCTCCGGTAACTCCGGCAATTTGGTTGGGTTGTTGTAATGAATGGGTTACATCCAATACTGTAGTTGCATATTGTTGCATGGTAGGTATTCCACGGAAATCAACAATCATATCCTGATAACCGAACATAGTTCCTCTATCGGTAACCATCATGTTTTGATTGTTGCAGTCCAATACTTTTTGAACCGCGTGTTTCATACTTTCCGGACTCATAAATTGTCCTTTTTTCAGATTAACTACTTTTCCGGTCTTTGCAGCAGCCACAACTAAATCAGTCTGACGCACTAAGAAAGCCGGAATTTGGAGTACATCTACATATTCTGCCGCCATCGCGGCATCTTCATTGGTATGAATATCAGTTACGGTCGGAATGTGAAACGTTTCGGAAACTTTGCGGAGTATTTTTAAAGCTTTCTCATCACCAATACCCGAAAAACTGTCAATCCGGGACCGATTGGCTTTTTTGAAGGAACCTTTAAAAACATAAGGGATTTCTAATTTGTTGGTAATTGTGACTAACTTTTCGGCAATTCGCATCGCCATTTCTTCACCTTCAATGGCACAAGGGCCGGCAAGCACAAAGAAATTTCCACTATCAGTATTTTTGATTTGTGGAATTGCATTTATATTCATAAAATTTTGGATTTAAAAATCGCTAAGTTATGAATAATTTGATTACTTTTTTCAGAATTTATGTTAACTTATTTTTTAATTGTGAGGCCGACAGGAACCAATAAATAGCCTCGCTCATAGATGTTTAGATAAAGTTTTACAGGTTCCTTTTGGCCTTCCCATTTCAGCTCGTAAACATCGAGAAAACCTGCTCCCATTTCACTTCTTTTGCTGGGAAACGGACAGCAGCTTTCAAGTTTGGTAAAAGTTATTTTTTCTCCTTTTGGTCCCGCTAAAGCATTGAGGAAGCGTTCGGCATTCAGATTTTCATTTCGGGTATCTTTGTAAAATACATTAATTGGGTAATCCGGATCGTAGCCGTATTTTTTGTCTTTACTGTATTCGGTCAACAAAAAGGTATTGTTTTTTGTGATGACAGGTGTAGGAGCGTTGTTGTCTACATTTTTAAGAGTAGACTTGGTACTTACACATGAACTGAAAAGAGATATCAGTACAACAAAAAATGTAATGGCATTTATTTTTTTCATGATTAAGAAGTTTTTTTGGGATAGTACAATAATCGTGCAAAATTTATTTTTTGGTACGTATAACTAAAGAAATAATTGCCCCGGTAGTAATCCCCATTGATAAATCACCAAAGACACTTTGCACCATATAACTTCTTAAATTGAAATAATGTCGTGCTGTCTCCAAATCCATAGGATGTTCTTTGAGGGTTGTTTTGTATTGTATTATGGTTTCAAAAAAATGAGGGGTTATGCTGCTGTAAATTACGTATTGAGCGATTGGAGAAAGAAGTGCAATGAGGAAAGACAGCATTATGCCGCTTATAAATCCCTGTTGCCAGTTCATATTGCCATGAAAGAAATAGCGTTTCTTTTCTTTTAATGCAATGATGTAAAAAAGCAAAGCCGGTATGCCAATCAGATTGGTGCAAATACCATATAAAGCAATGTGTTGATCGTGTAAACCCATTAATTTTTCGCCAATTGCCCATGCTAAAGTTAACAAGGTAAAACGAAGCGCCCATTTGATTTCGATGGTGAAATTTTTCATTTTCAATTCATAATTTGACACCAAAAATACTTTATTTTTCTTAAATACTATTGCCGTAGAAAAGGACTAATATTGTTACTTTTGCAAAAAACCACTTTTATGGAATACATCACACACACTTGGCATTGGGCAATTTCAGGGTTCCTGATAGGAATGGTTATGTTAACCCTCATTTTTTTCGGAAAAAATTTTGGAATGTCATCTAATTTACGCTCATTATGCTCAATGACCGGGATTGGTAAAAAAGTAGCTTTTTTCGATTGGGATTGGAAATCACAACGTTGGAATTTAGTAGTTGTAATTGGTGCAATGTTAGGAGGTTATGTGGCAGTGCATTTTTTAAGTGATGCTTCAAATGTGAATTTAAACCCCAAAACAATCGAACAATTAGCCTCAATGAATATTGATGCACCTGATGGTAAAATATTGCCCGAAGCCTTATTCGGCAGTCAAATTTTTGAATCCCCTAAATTGATTTTAATTTTAATTGTAGGAGGTATGCTGATAGGTTTTGGTTCGCGTTATGCTGGTGGATGTACTTCAGGACACGCCATATCGGGGATGAGTAATCTGCAGTTACCGTCTTTAAAAGCAGTTGTAGGCTTCTTTATTGGCGGATTAATTATGTCTTATTTTCTTTTACCTTTAATTTTTAAGAGATGAATTTATTTAAATATTTGGCAGTTGGTTTTGTTTTCGGAATTGTTTTAACCAAAGCGGAGGCAGTTTCCTGGTATCGCATTTATGAAATGTTTCATTTTCAGTCATTTCATATGTTTGGAATCATTATGACGGCCATAGCTACGGGACTGATTGGCATCCAAATTATCAAAAGGAATAACCTGAAAGATATTGATGGTAATCCCATTTACATTCAGGATAAAGAAAAAGGAAATGCCCGTTATTGGATTGGCGGTTTGATTTTTGGATTGGGTTGGGCCATGGTTGGAGCCTGTCCGGGTCCTATCTTTATTTTATTGGGTGCCGGCTTTTTAAGCGCAGGATTAATACTCATTGGTGCCGTTTTAGGAACTTTTTTATATGGAATTGTAAAAAACAAACTGCCTCACTAAAATCAACGTTTTAATGAGAAATGGGCTTTAAATTCTTTCCATTGCAATCCACTCAAATACTCTACTTTAAACCAGTAGTCAGTGGCCGGAAGCAAATATCCGTTGTAGGTTCCGTCCCAACCATTTCCGGAAGTACTGAGTTCTTTCAATAATTTACCGTAACGGTCAAAAATATACAGTCGGGCCTGTTGGTGTTC